>NZ_JBITUQ010000001.1:0-518621 GCF_044542515.1 Rhodococcus sp. NPDC078407
GGTCGGCTACCCGTCGTCGCCTTGGTAGGCCATTACCCCACCAACAAGCTGATAGGCCGCGGGCCCATCCTGCACCGATAAATCTTTCCACCACACACCATGCGGCATGCGGTCATATCCGGTATTAGACCCAGTTTCCCGGGCTTATCCCAGAGTGCAGGGCAGATCACCCACGTGTTACTCACCCGTTCGCCGCTCGTGTACCCCGAAAGGCCTTACCGCTCGACTTGCATGTGTTAAGCACGCCGCCAGCGTTCGTCCTGAGCCAGGATCAAACTCTCCGTAAAAGACCTGCGAAACAACAACCCCCAAAAGAGGCTGCGAATCAGTCAAAGACATCAAGTCAAATCACTAGCAAAAAAACTCAACTAGCATTTTCAAAACAACACCCGACAACAACCACCACAAGCGGGCAGCTGATACATCGAATGCTTCACCAAATAAATTCGGCACTGACATTCATCGACACACTGTTGAGTTCTCAAAGAACACGCACACACCATTCACGCCCGAGATGATCTCGTTGGTGTCCGGGGCAACCGTTCCAGCTTAATTCGGATGTTCGGGCTCAGTCAAACTGGCCCTCGATCCACGATTCACACGGACCGAAGTCTCGTGTGAATCAGATTGTGTCGAGCACTTGCGCTTCGCTCAGGCCTTGCGGTCTGGGCTGGCGTCCGTGTTGCTCTGACTTGGACAAAGTTACGCCCCGGATAACAACGCGTCAAATCCCCAGGTCGTTCGGACACAATCAATGTGAACAGCCTGGTCGCACCAGCTCGCCTACCCGTCGCCCCGGTGCTCAAACCAAATTACATCAGTGTGACCCCGAACACGATCAGATGAAGTACTCAGCGGGCGACTCGTGCCCCCGCAAAATTTCGCTTCCCCCGCCGAACGACCAGCCACTGTCCGTGCAGGAGGTCGTCGGTGGACGGTGTCCAGTTCTCGTCGGCGATCTTGACGTTGTTGATCGCTGCCCCGCCCTCCTTGACCGCACGACGAGCAGCACCCTTGCTGTCGCTCAGCCCCGTCGCGACAAGAAGATCGACGATCGTGTTCGGCGCTCCGGCTTCGATGTCGGCAACCGATGCTTCGCGCAAGGCTGCGGCCAAGGTGCTCTCGTCGAGGTCCGCAAGATCACCCCGTCCGAACAGTGCCTGGCTGGCGAGCTCGACCGAGCGGGTCGCGGCTTCACCGTGCACCAGAGTCGTCATCTCTGCGGCGAGACGCTTTTGCGCTTCTCTGGCGTGCGGTCGCTCCTGCGTCGCGGACTCGAGCTCCGCCAACTCGCCCTGCGACAGAAACGTGAACCAGCGCAGGTACTTGACCACGTCCGCGTCACCGGTATTCACCAAATACTGGTACCAGGCGTACGGGCTCGTCATCTCCGGGTCCAGCCACAAGCTGCCGCCACCTGTTGATTTGCCGAACTTCTTGCCATCGGCAGACGTGACCAGCGGAACCGTCATGGCGTGGACCGACTCTGCGTCCTGGCGGCGGTTCAGTTCCACACCCGCGATGATGTTGCCCCACTGATCCGAGCCGCCGATCTGAAGACTGCAGCCGTACTCGCGACGCAGTTGCACGTAATCGTTGGCCTGCAACAGCATGTAACTGAACTCGGTGTACGACATTCCGTCGCCCTCGAGCCTGGTCTTGACCGTCTCCCGCGCGAGCATCACGTTGATGGAAAAATGCTTGCCGATGTCGCGGAGAAAGTCGATGGTGGACAGCCCGCCCGTCCAGGACAAATTATTCACCACGACGGCACCGGTCGGGCCATCGTCCATATCGACGAATCGTTCGAGCTGTCCACGGATACGCGACGCCCATTCGGTGACGACTTCGCGGGAATTCATCGTCCTCTCCCCCACATCGCGCGGATCACCGATCATGCCGGTCGCTCCACCGGCCAGAATGATCGGGCGATGACCGGCCCGCTGGAAACGCTTCAACGCCAGTAGCGGCACCAGGTGGCCGGCGTGGAGCGAGGGTCCGGTCGGATCGAACCCGGAGTACAACGTGATCGGGCCGTCCGAGGTTGCTTTCTTCAGTGCGTCCACGTCGGTCGACTGCGCGATCAGTCCGCGCCACGTCATTTCATCGATGATGTTCTCGCTCACGACATCGATCTTCCCGCATGGACTTGTCGCGGCGTCGGTCAGCCCTGGTGTCGACCGGGCACAGGAGCCCTCGGACTGCGCCGATAGCTCGATACTGCGGTCGACGCCGGAAGCCAGAGCCGCCACCGTCGGTCCGCTGCCGTACTCACTCCTACCCGGGGACCCAAGGACACATCGTCGTCGGGAACGCGCGTATCGGGAAGCTCGAGGGTGATCGGTGCCGAAGGATCGAACAGATCGGTGCCGTTGTCGGCGAGGGAGACACCCAGAGCGCGGCCGAGGTTGCCCGGGCCGCGAGCCCAGCCGGCCTCGACCCGGGCACTTCTCGGTGTGGGTCCGGGACGCCTGTCGGCGACCAGATCATGGCCGGTCTGCACCTCGGCTGCGCGAAGAAGTACGGCAGCGGCAGCACCGTCAGGCCCGCAAGTGACGTTCATACACAGATGCATGCCGTAGCTCAGGTAAACGTACAGATGTCCGGCCGGACCGAACATGACCGAGTTGCGGGCAGTGGGGCCGCGGAAGGAATGCGCCGCCGGATCCGGCCATGGTCCGTCGATCGGCCCGCCGTAGGCCTCTACCTCGACGATTCGGAGCGACACATCACCCGACGTGACCGTTGCCCCGAGCAGACGTCGAGCCGCGTCGGTCGGCTCACCGGCCTCCAGTTCGGCCGCCGTCGTGCCCACTCGATCACGCCCCATCGCTCGCCGCGAACTAGGACGTTGCGCGGGCCAGAATGGATTCGTGCTCGGACTCGTCCACGTCACGTGCGTCGTCCGTGAGCAGCACCGGAATGCCGTTCTCGATCGGGTATGCGCGACGCAGACGCGGGTTGTAGAGCAGTTCGTTTTCGACCAGCAGTAGCGGGCCCTTGTCCGCGGGGCACGCGAGTATGGAGAGCAGTGTCGAGTCGATTGCCACAGGTGTCCTTCTGTTTGCTCCGACGTAATCGGAGTGCTGGTATTTCTCAACGCTACCCAACCCCGGCAGCCGCCGGGTGGGCAGTTCCCCGCACTTCTTCGTCAGGACGACTTTTCAGTCGTCACTTGTCGTCCTAAGAAACGCTCCGCGACAACAGCTTTCGTCAAACGACGATAGCTGTTCGATTCCGCGTCGTAGAACCAAGACCGCGCGCTGGGCGTCGGAATACCTGCTTCCCGCAACGCTGTCGCGTTGGGCCGATACGCCCGACCCACCGGAATTTCGGACACCACGTGCACGATTGCAGGACGCTCGGCCGGAAGCAGCGCACCCAGTGCGTCCGTCAGCGCACGAGCAGTGATCACTGCCTCCGGTTGCAGCGAGATGGCACAGACGGCAACTTCGGTAGCGGCCGCGTCGACGCGTGCCGATCGTGGACGGTCGACCGTGACATGTACGCCGTAGACCACTGCCGAATCGACCTGATCGAGATCCCCGACGGCGTCGACGATGGGTTGCGTGTAGACGGGGCCACAAGCCGATCGCACGACTGTGTCCTTGCGATCGATGAGCCAGTAGTCCCCGTCGGAATCCCGCCTGAACAGGTTCTCGGTAGGAATCCATGCGTCCGTGGGATCGAAGACACCGCGCATCACATGACTGGCCGCTTCGCCCTCGCCGCTCGGTCGGCCCAGGAGCAGCCCGATCTCGTTGTCGCGACACTGCCGGACGAAACCGTCGTCGTCTTCCTCGAGCCGGCCGGTGATCGGGTCGTAGGCGGCCAGAGCAACTCGCGCACTGCCGGGAAGAGGGCGGCCCTTCGACCCGATTTTCGACCCGGCCACGTTTGCCAGGATCACGTCGTTCTCGGTCGATGCATAGAACTCGAGCACCCGTGCAGGGCTGAATCGAGCCAGCGTGCGACGCCACAATCCGACCGGCATCCCGGAGCCGATGAACAGACGAACCGGGTGGCCGGAATCCACCGGGAATCGGCCGTCGTCGAGAATCTGCCGCATCATCGTCCACGTGTAGCTGACCACGGTCACGCCGTAGCGGTAGACCTCTTCGCTGAACCGCTCGGGATCGAGACCCCGGGACAGCGCGATCCGCGACCCGCCCGCGAGCGCGCCACCGATCGTGACCAGAATTCCAGCCGAATGGTGCAGTGGTGCAAGGCAGTACACGGTGTCACCGGGGCCGAGCGCGGCTGTGGTCGCGGTTCCGAAGGCCGACAGAGCCCAGCGGTGATTGGTGATGTAACGAGGTTCGAGGCCGCGATCGGTGGTGGTGAACAGGATCATTGCGAGTTCACGAGCGCGCCCGGGGTCGGGCTCGTACCACTGCGGCAGACGCACCGCGTCAGGATCTATCGCCTCGAGGTCGGTCACCTCGTACCCTTTCGGTACCTCGAGTCGACGTGTTTCACCGCCGCCGAGTACCAGAACATTCGGTGCCACCGGGACCGCGGCCGCGGCGTTCTCAGGATCTGCGATGACGGTGTCCACAGCGACCGTCCGTAGTGCCGCCGTCAGGTCGCTGCCCGGTTGCAACAGGACGGCCACTGCCCCGATCCGCGACAGCGCGGCCATGGCGGCCAGTGCACTGGGGCGAGTCTCCATCAGCACTCCGATGCGCGACGCGGGCCGCACACCGACACTGATCAGGCCGCGGACGACATTGTCGATACGCACGTTCACCGCGTCGTACGTGTGCACACGGTCGTCGAACAGGAAGCACTCGCCGTTCGGCGACTTACGCCCTTGTTCGGCGATCAAGCGTCCCAACGACACCCGACTGTGCGGCTGCATCTGACCCAAGCGCGCCAACCGGGGCAACGTCCGCACGGCTTCGGACGAGATTTCACGGGTACCGCGGACCGCGCCGGTGGCCGCCGACGCCAAACCCCGACCGACGCCGACGCCCACCTCGGCGATGGAGGCAGCCGTGTGGATCAGCCGATTGGTGATCGACACTCCACTGTCGGTGTCACTGTGATCCTCCCGTTCCATCGGGCGGACCGCCTCCGGCTTCGGTCCCAGGTTCTCGCGCCACCGAATCCAATTACCCGTCGTCGGCCACGTCTGCGCGGCTGCCGTACTGCCGACGACGAGTCCGAAATGGCCTGCACGCAGAGTGGTCTCGAAGACCTGGGCGCGCGGTGCCGCTCGCTGAATGCCGCGCACGGCCAAGGGTTGACCGATGTCGTCGACCTCACCGACGAAGGCCAGGACCGGCACCGTCAGTTCTGCGAGAGTCAACAGTCTGTCTTTGATGACGAACCCGCCGGTCATCATGCGGTTGTGAACGACGAACTGCTTCAACAACTCCGCCACTGCCGGGCCCGACCACGCCACCCACCCGTCCATCGCCAGAAAACGTCGCTGCGGCTCGCGCGGCAACAACGCCTCGCGGTCGTGCAACTGCCGCAGGAAGTCGAGCCGAGACCGGACGGTCTTGGCCGGATCCAGAAGCTGGAATCCCGTCCGCGCCATCCAGCCCGACACGGCCAGCCGGGTGAAGACATGATCGGCGAGAAACTCCGCACCACAGGTGGCCACACCGGCCGGGATTCCCAGCGGCAGCCCCGCCAATGTGTCGACCGGAGCCCCGAACGTGATGAGGCTGGCCAAGTTTCGCCCACCCCGATAAGCGGCAGCCTGGTAGCAGAACATTCCGCCCTGCGAATATCCACCGAGGTGAACGTCTCGGCCGGTGTACTCGTGCACCTTGTCGACGACCTCGCTGATCGCCACGACGTGATCGGCGAGGGTACGGCTCCACCCGCCCTCTTCGGTGTCGGGTGAACCGAAATCGACCACCCAGGGATCCAGACCGATCCCGTGCAGAATTCCGGCGGCACCCTGCTCGGTGGTGACGTCGTAGACGTCGGCCGAGACCATCATCGGCGGAATGAGCACCACGGGAGGACTGTCCGCAGGCACGTCGTCGGGAAAGTAACGACGCAACCGATACATGGGCTCCCGGTCCATCACCCTGAAGGGCGACGGGTCCACCTCGGTTTCGAGACCACCGAGACGAATGACCTCGAGACCGTTCTGGGCCGTGGCAATGGCACGGCGCAGTGGACCACGTACGGCGTCTGCATTCAGTCCCACAAATACACTCCTGAGCTCGGCCCCGACGGAACGACCGGCATCGGTCTTCACGTGACGAAAGCTTCTCACATCACACTCGGGGAAACCGGCGTGGATGTCCAATGCTCGCCTAGTGCGCCAACACCGGTTCCTCGGCCCACGCACGCAGCGTCGACGCGCTCGCCCGCACACCGCCGAGCTGGTTGGCCACCTGCACCGCGGCAGTTCCACCCCGCGCATCTCGCGACGAGATCGAACCCTCGACCGTGAGGACCTCGCGAACGTCAGGAGTGAGAGCCGGATCGATGCCGGCGAGCTCGTCGTCGGTCAGATCCGCCAGCCCGACGCCCCGCGCTTCCGCAGCCCGGACACAGGCTCCCGCTGCCTCGTGCGCAACCCGGAAAGCGATTCCCTGCCGCACCATCCATTCGGCGATGTCGGTGGCGAGCGTGAAGCCCGCCGGTGCCAGCTCGGCCATGCGTTCGGTGTGGAACTCGAGCGTTGCCGTCAGTCCGGTGAGCGCCGGGAGCAGCAGCTCGAGCTGCGCCACCGAATCGAAGACCGGCTCCTTGTCTTCCTGGAGATCACGGTTGTAGGCCAGCGGTTGAGCCTTGAGAGTGGCCAGCAACCCGGTCAGATTGCCGATCAAACGGCCCGTCTTTCCACGCGTCAACTCTGCGACGTCCGGGTTCTTCTTCTGCGGCATGATCGAACTACCGGTGGACCAGGCATCGGCCAGCGTCACGTAGCCGTACTCGGGTGTACTCCACGAAATGACCTCTTCGGCGAACCGCGACAGATCCACCGCCGTCATCGCCAATACGAACGCCGCCTCCGCCGCAAAGTCACGTGAGGACGTAGCGTCGATCGAATTCTCGGCGGACGAGTCGAAACCGAGCTCGGCAGCGATCTTCTCGGGGCTCAGACCGAGTGAGGACCCGGCGAGCGCGCCGGAACCGTAGGGCGACACGGCGGCTCGCTTGTCGAAGTCCGCGAACCGCTGAACATCACGCAGCAGCGGATGGGTATGCGCAAGCAGCTGATGTGCCAACAGCACCGGCTGCGCCGCCTGCGAGTGAGTCTTACCGGGCATCACCGCGGTGGGGTGAGCCGCAGCCTGGGTCGCGAGTGCGTCCACAACGTCGAGGACACCGACCGACACCCGACGGACGGCGTCGCGCAACCACATCCGGAACAGGGTCGCGACCTGGTCGTTGCGGGAACGACCGGCGCGCAGCCGGCCACCGACCTCGGGTCCGACGCGATCGATGAGCCCGCGCTCGAGGGCACCGTGCACGTCCTCGTCGGACTCGGCTGCCACGAACGCGCCCGAGGCCACGTCGTCGGCGAGGCGCTGCAAACCGTCGAGCATGGTCTCGAGGTCCTGCGGGGTGAGCAGTCCGGCACCGTTCAGGACACGCGCGTGCGCCATCGACGCGCGAATGTCGTACGGCGCGAGAACCCAGTCGAAGTGTGTCGACTTGCTCAATGCTGCCATGGCAGCCGCCGGGCCCGATGCGAACCTTCCGCCCCAGAGCGAACCCTCGTTGGTTCCGTGTGAGGTCTCCGAATTGGTCACAGGCCCAGATCCCTCTTCGCGGCGATCTTCGACGACAATCCGTGCAACTGAACGAATCCCTTGGCCGCGGACTGGTCGAACGTGTCGCCCTCGTCGTAGGTGGCCAAATTGAAGTCGTAGAGCGACTCGCCGCTGCGGCGTCCGTTGACGATGATTCCGCCCGCGTGCAGAACCAGTCGGATGTCTCCGGACACGTGTTCCTGCGTGTGCTGTACGAACGTATCGAGAGCGCCCTTGAGTGGGGAGTACCAGAGGCCGTCGTACACCAGCTCGGCCCATTTCTGGTCGGTGTGCCGTTTGTAGCGACCGAGTTCGCGCTCGAGCGTCACGTGCTCGAGCTCTTCGTGGGCGCGGATGAGCACCATGGCACCGGGTGCCTCGTAGATCTCGCGACTCTTGATGCCGACGAGCCGATCCTCGACCACGTCCAAGCGGCCGACACCCTGCGCTCCGGCACGAGTGTTGAGCTCCTGGATCGCTTCGAGTACCGAGACCGGACGGCCGTCGATCGCGACGGGACGACCTTTGTCGAACGAAAGGATGAGCTCGTCCGGAGCCTGGAAATTGACCGTCGGGTCCTCGGTGTAGTCGTAGACGTCCTTGGTCGGCGCGTTCCACAGGTCTTCGAGGAAACCGGTCTCCACAGCGCGCCCCCAGACGTTCTGGTCGATCGAGAACGGTGACTTGGTGGTCACATTGATCGGGATGTCGTTCTCCGCGGCGAATGCGATCGCCTTCTCGCGGGTCCACGCATAGTCGCGGACAGGTGCCAGCACCTCGAGCTCGGGGGCGAGGGTGTTGAAGCCGACCTCGAACCGCACCTGATCGTTGCCCTTACCCGTGCAGCCGTGTGCGACAACGGTTCCCCCGTGCGCCCGCGCGTTCTCCACGAGATGCTTGACGATCAACGGACGGCTGATGGCCGACACGAGCGGATACCGATCCATGTACAACGCGTTGGACTGCACGGTCGGCAAGCAATACTCGTCGGCGAACTCGTCCCGAGCATCGACGACGACGGATTCGACTGCGCCGCAGTCGAGTGCTCGCTGACGCACGACCTCCATATCTTCACCGCCCTGCCCCAGATCGATGGCCACGGCGACGACCTCCTTGCCGGTCTCCCTCCCGATCCAGCTGATGGCGACGGAGGTGTCGAGTCCGCCGGAATAGGCGAGGATGACGCGTTCGGCCATGGTGTTCAAGCTCCTTCGTTGTTCTTGTTGCGCATGATGGGTAACCGGATCTCAGTTACCGCGTCGAGCAAGCTTCTCGATCTTCTCCGCGACCTCGCCACCGGTATGCGGCTCGCGGGCTATCAACAGAATCGTGTCGTCGCCGGCGATGGTTCCGACGATCTCGGGCATCGCAGCACGATCGAGTGCGCTGGCGAGGTAGTGCGCGGCACCGGGTGGTGTTCGGAGCACGGCCTGGTTTCCGCTGTGATCGGTGGACACCAACAACTCCCCCAGCAATTTCAGCAGGCGGTCGGTGCCTCCGGACACCCCGCGGACCGGGCTGCCGTCCTCGGGCACGACGTACATCCCCACTCCACCGTCGGGTGCGCGCAGTTTCACCGCACCCAACTCCTCGAGGTCTCGCGAGAGTGTGGCCTGAGTGGTGTCGATACCCTCGGCCGCGAGCAAGGACGCCAGCTGCGGTTGACTGCGCACCTGATGCGTGGCCAGCAACGCGATGATCCGCGCCTGCCTCCCCGCGCGGGTCGACGCGGTCAACGGCACCGCAGTGACGTCCTCGCTCATGGTCGTCGGGCCTGTTCGAGTAGCCACACCAGCAGTGCCTTCTGCGCATGCAGGCGGTTCTCGGCCTCGTCCCAGACCACGCTCTGCGGACCGTCGAGCACCTCGTCGGTAATTTCCTCGCCGCGATGTGCGGGGAGGCAGTGCAGCACGACGGCGTCCGGCTGGGCCTTCGAGAGCAGATCGGAGTCGATCCGATACGGACGGAACGGAGCGACGCGATCGAGACCGTCGTTCTCCTGACCCATCGACGTCCAGGTGTCGGTGACGAGCGCGTCGGCACCGGTGGCGGCTTCGACCGGGTCCTCGGTGACGGTGATGGTTGCGCCGGTCTCCTCGGCGCGCGCATGCGCCGCGTCGAGAACATAGCCGAGCGGCGCGAAGTCCTTGGGCGCGGCGATACGTACGTTCAGTCCCGCCGTCACTCCGCCGATGAGCAGCGAGTGCGCCATGTTGTTGGCACCGTCACCGAAGTAGGCCAAGGTGCGGCCCTTCAGATTTCCCTTGTGCTCGATCAAGGTCTGCAGATCCGCGAGTACCTGGCATGGGTGGAACTCGTTGGAGAGTGCGTTGACGATCGGAATCGTTGCGCCGGTGGCCATCTGTTCGAGTCGCTTCTGCCCGAACGTTCGCCACACGACGGCCTCGACGTACCGGGAGAGCACCCGGCCGGTGTCCTGCAATGTCTCTTCGCGACCGAGCTGGGTGTCACTCCCAGTGACCACGACGGCGTGCCCGCCCAGTTGCGCGATCCCCAGTTCGAAAGAGAAACGAGTACGGGTGGAGTTCTTCTCGAAGATGACGCCGATCCCTTTGGGGCCCTCGAGCGGGCGCTTCGAGAAGGGGGCACGCTTGAGTTCGGCGGCCAGAGCGAGAATCTCACCCTGCTGCTGTGGGGTGATGTCGTCGTCCCGGAGAAAGTGCTGAACTGTCATGGCTGATGAGCCTCCTGTGCTGCGTCGAGAATTGCCGGTAACGCCGTCACGAACGACGCGGCTTGCTCTTCGGTGATGATCAATGGCGGTGCAAGTCTCAACACATCGGGCTGTGCAGCGTTGATGAGGAAGCCCGCATCGCGCGCAGCCGCCTCGGCTGCGGGTGCGACGGCGGCGGTGAGGACCACGCCGAGGAGAAGACCCGAGCCCCGAACATGGCTGATCAGGGGGTGATCGAGATTCTCGATGGAGTGCGCAATGGTCTTGCCCATGCTGTCTGCATGCGAGATCAGATCCTCGTCGGCGATGGTGCACAGGACGGCCAGAGCCGCCGCAGCGCATACGGGATTACCACCGAACGTGGTGCCGTGCTTGCCCGGATGCAGCAAGTCCCCGGCCGCTCCGATGCCGATGCAGGCACCGATCGGGAGGCCGCCGCCCAGACCCTTGGCGAGCGTGATCACATCGGGCACGATGCCGACCGACTGGTGAGCGTAGAACCATCCTGTTCGGCCGATTCCGGTCTGCACCTCGTCGAGGACAAGCAGTGCGCCGTGCCTCGCGGTTATCTCGCGTGCCGCCAACAGGTATCCCTCGGGCGGAACCACGACACCGCCCTCGCCCATGATCGGTTCGAGAAACACTGCGGCCGTGTCGGAATCGACAACGGCTTCCAGCGCAGCCACATCGCCGTACGGAACGTGGTGCACGCCTGCAGGCATCGGCTCGAACGGAATCCGCTTGTCTGCTTGGCCGGTGAGCGCCAACGCACCCATCGTCCGTCCGTGGAAGGCCTTCTCCGCCGCCACGATGTTGGGCCGGCCGGTCAGCCGCGCGATCTTGAACGCCGCCTCGTTGGCCTCCGCGCCCGAGTTGCAGAAGAACACGCGTCCGGTCGCTCCCGCTCCCAGGTGCGCGAGCAGTTGCTCGGCCACCGCTATAGCGGGTTCTGTCGCATACAGATTCGAGGTGTGCCCGAGCGTGGACAACTGAGTGGTGACCGCCTCGATCACCGCCGGATGCGCATGGCCGAGGATGTTCACCGCGATACCCGCGAGCAGATCCAGGTACTGCTTGCCGTCGGCGTCCGTCACCACCGCACCCTCGCCGCGGACGAGCGCCACGCGCGGAACGCCGTAGTTGTCCATCAACGAATTCGACCACCGCTGTTGGAGATCGAGGGTGGACTCGGTGCCGGTCATGGCGTGACTCCTGACGTAGAAGGATGATCGGGGGTGACCATGGTGCCGATTCCTTCACCGGTGAACAGCTCCACCAGAACGGAATGCTCGACGCGACCGTCGATGACATGCGCCGACGGAACGCCTGCTCGCACCGCACGCAGGCACGCTTCCATCTTCGGCACCATCCCGGCGTCGAGCGAAGGTAGCAACGCCTCGAGCGCAGACGCGTCGATCTCCGAGGTCAACGAGCTACGATCCGGCCACGCGGTGTAGAGGCCTTCGACGTCGGTGAGTACGACCATCTTCTCGGCACCGATGGCACTGGCCAGTGCGGCGGCCGCAGTATCGGCGTTGATGTTGTGCACGACGCCGTCGCGGTCGGGAGCAATGGTGGAGACCACCGGAATACGGCCGGCTGCAATGAGATCGAAGATGGCCGTCGGATCGACCGAGGTGACGTCACCCACCAGACCGATGTCGGTCGCATCGCCGTCGACGAGCACGGTTCGCCGAGTGGCAGTGAACAGGTGCGCGTCCTCACCGGAGATTCCGACCGCATACGGACCGTGACTGTTGATCAAGCCGACGAGTTCGCGGCCGACCTGCCCGAACAGCACCATTCGAACGACGTCCATCACCTCGGGTGTGGTGACACGGAAACCGCCACGAAACTCACCTGTCATTCCGAGCCTGGTGAGCATCGCCGAAATCTGCGGGCCGCCACCGTGCACGACGACCGGGTGGATTCCGACGGTACGTAGAAAGACCATGTCCGCGGCGAACGCACGTTTGAGATCGTCGTCGACCATGGCGTTGCCGCCGTACTTCACCACGACGGTCTTACCCGAGAATCGTTGCAGCCAGGGCAGAGCCTCGGCGAGAGTGAACGCCTTCTGCGCGGCCGTCAATTGTGTTGCGGCAGCGGTCATGACGAGTACGCGGAATTCTCTTCGACATACGCATGGGACAGGTCCGTCGTTCTGATCGTGGCCGTGCCGGAACCGAGCCCTAGATCGATGGTCACCGCGATGTCGACACCGGAGAGATCGACCTGCCGAGCTCCGGGCGCGCCCACGCCGTCGATGCACACCGGATCACCGTTGAACGACACGGCAATTCGATCGGGGTCGAGCTCGATCGGAGCGATGCCGATTGCCGCGAGCACCCGTCCCCAGTTGGGATCCGAACCGAACAGGGCCGTCTTGGTCAAGCTGTCTCTGGCCACAGCTCGCGCACCGATGAGGGCGTCGTCCTCGGACAGCGCACCGGAGACGGTGATCTTCACGCGCTTGGTGACGCCCTCGGCATCGGCCATCATCTGGTCGGCAAGGTCGTCACACACCGCCAGAACGGCCGCGTTCAACTCCTCCTGAGACGGGCTGACACCACTCGCGCCCGAGGACAACAGCAGCACCGTGTCGTTCGTCGAGGACGCGCCGTCGACGTCCAGCCGGTCGTACGACAACCGGGTGGCCGCACGCAGCGCGGTATCGAGTTGCTCGGCCGACGCGACTGCATCGGTGGTGATGACGCTGAGCATCGTGGCCAACGACGGGGCCAGCATGCCGGCTCCCTTCGCCATGCCGCCCACGTTCCATTTGTCGGCGTGGTGAATTGCCGCCTGCTTGGGCACGGTGTCGGTGGTCATGATCGCGTACGCGGCATCGGTACCCCCCGAGATGCCGCCGGCCAGTTCGTGCACGACCTCGGTCACGCCGGGCAGCAGCTTGTCCATGGGCAGCCGGTCCCCGATCAGACCGGTCGAACACACGGCAACGTCGATGGCCCCGGTCTCGGAACCCCAATTGCTCAGTGCGGACGCCACTTCCTCGGCCGTGCGGTGCGCATCCTGAAATCCGGGAGCACCCGTGCACGCGTTTGCTCCACCGGAATTGAGGATCACTGCGCGAAGACGTCCTGTGGTCAACACCTGTTGCGACCACAGCACCGGGGCGGCCTTCACCTTGTTACGGGTGAACACCCCTGCCGCCGCGAAATCGGGCCCCTCGTTGAACACGAGAGCAAGATCGGATTTGCCACTTGCTTTGATGCCGGCGGGGATTCCGGCCGCGCGGAACCCGGCCGGGGCGGTGACACCTTGAGTGCGGAGCAGCTTTCCCGCGACTGCGCCGACCCCGTCGGTCTCGCTCGTCAGGCCGGTCATGGTGCCACTCCTACGGTAGAGAGACCGTCGGTCTCGGTGATTCCCAGTGCAAGGTTCATGGATTGGACTGCGGCTCCCGCCGTGCCCTTGGCCAGGTTGTCGATGGCCGCGATCACGACGAGCAAGCCGGCGTCTGCATCGACCGACACGCTCATCTGCACCGCGTTCGATCCGATGACCGCACCGGTCTGCGGAAGGCGACCGGCCGGAAGTACGTGCACGAACGGCTCTGCGGCATAGGCCTTCTCATAGATCTCGACGGCCTGCGCCTGCGTTGCAGTGGTGACCGCGGTGCAGGTGGCCAGGATTCCACGCGGCATCGGCGCGAGGACCGGTGTAAACGACACCGCGACAGGGCTACCGGCGACGGCCGAGAGGTTCTGCGCGATCTCGGGAGTGTGGCGGTGCGCGCCCGCAACCGCGTACGCCCGAACCGAACCCATCACCTCCGAACCGAGGAGATCGGCCTTGGGCGCGCGACCCGCACCCGAACTACCGGTGACGGCAACGATATTGACGCGGGGTTCGATGATGCCTGCGGCGACAGCAGGTGCGAGCGCAAGAGACGACACCGTCGGGTAGCAGCCGGGAACCGCGATGCGAGTAGCACCGACCAACCGCTCACGATGCCCCGGCAACTCCGGGAGCCCGTACGGCCAGCTACCCGCGTGCGGACTCTTGTAGTACTTCTCCCAGGCCGCACCGTCGGTGAGGCGGAAGTCGGCACCGCAATCGATGATCACCACGGACTCGGGCAGCTGCAGCGCGAGTTCGGCGGACTTGCCATGCGGCAGCCCCAGGAACACGACGTCGTGCCCAGCGAGTTCGTCCGCGGTGGTCGGGGCCAGAACGCGATCTGCGAGTGGCAACAGATGTGGATGGAATTCACCCAGCGTCGCACCGACATTGCCGCCCGCGGTCAGAGAGCCGATGACCAGCGAACCGTCGAGCACCCTCGGGTGCCCGAGCAGCAATCGAAGAATTTCACCGCCGGCGTACCCACTCGCGCCCGCCACCGCGATGCGCCTCGGCGTCGCCTCCGAAATAGTCATGCGGTTTATTATGCAGCATCATGCAAGCTCATTCATCGACGGGTCCGGACTGTCAGCTTCCGCCCATGGACTTGCGGATCTCGTCGAGCTTCCTACGGCCGGCTTCCTGACGCTCGTTCCACTGATCGTCGAGATCTCGACCGGCCCGAGATTCCCGGTCCAACTCCTGCGCCCCGACTGCAGTCCCCGAGCGATGGTCCACTTTGTCGCGTACACCGTCCCACGTCGGCACCCCGGATTCGGTGAAATCGCCGATCGTGCCGCCCGCATACCCGCCACCGACACCGCCGTACGAGTCGTCGACCAATTCCGCGTCGATGACGCCAGGCACCGTTCCGCCGAGCGGAGCCCTCGGCGGCGTATCTCCCAGTGGGGAATCCCCTAGTGGTTGGTCCCCGAGTGGCGGATCTCCCAGTGGCTGATCGATCCTCGGCTTCGTGACCTGAGGAACGTCGACGTCGGGCACGGTTCCCGGCGGGACACCTCGATCGGGTCCCGTGGGTTCGGAATCGACAGTGCTCAGCTCAGCGGCCAAAGCCGACGCGGCAGCCGCCACCGGTGCCAACCGAGGACGGCCGGCCACCGCCGCGAGAACGTCGTTCACGACTTGCAGATCCGACGCCGTGCCGTCTACTCCGGTCTCACTCATCCATTGCTCCCGTCACCGTGGGCGTTCGTGACTCCACGCTACGGAACCGACGGTCCGGCCGTCGACGGATCAGCGACGTAGCTCGGCTCCGACGGCGTTGGCTGCGGCGTCGACGGCAGCGTCGCGGGCAGCAGTGGCCTGATCCTCGGTCAACGTGCCGTCGGCACCGCGGAACCGCAGAGCGAACGCCAGCGACTTGCGACCCTCACCGACCTGTTCACCCTCGTAGACGTCGAACAACCGAATCGACTCGAGCAGGTCGCCACCACCGATCGTCAGTGCGGCTTGCACCGACGCCGCAGGTACGGACGCGTCGACCACGACGGCCACGTCCTGCAACACCGCCGGATACGGCGACACCTCGGGAGCAGGGAGCGATTCGACGACGGGCAGAGCGCTCAGACTCAACTCCACGGCGCACGTACGCGGCGGTAAGCCCGCCCGCTCGAGCACCGCCGGATGCAGCTCGCCCGCGTATCCGACGACCTCGCCGTCGAGCAGGACCTCCGCGCATCGACCCGGATGCCACGGAAGATGCTGGGCTGCTCGAAGGTCGACGTGCACTCCGGACGCCTCCGCAACGGTGCGCACCGCAGCGAACGCGTCGGCGGCCTCGGCGGAACGGCCGGGACCCCAGGGACCGGACAACTCACGCTGACCGGTGAGCACCATGCCCACATGCACCGGCTGCGCCGGCAACGAACCGCGCAGCATGGCGATCTGCTCCTCGGTGGGACGACGATCGACCGGCAACGCGTCCACAGCGGCGGTGGCATCGTGGCGGAGAACCACCTGGGCGATGCCGAACAGCGAGACGTCTCGCTGGCCGCGAGAGATATTTCTGCTCAGCATCTCGAGCAGACCGGGAAGCACCGTGGTTGCGAGCTCGGGTCGGTCGGCCTCGAGTGGGTTGAGCACCGAGGTGGTGGCGCGCCGTGGGTCGTCCGCATCGAGACCCCAGGTGTCGAACACGCCCTTGGGCAAGAACACCGGAGGCAACACCTCCACGTATCCGGAGAACGCGAGCGCCTTGCCGACTGCGCGCCTGCGCTTCTGTTCGGCGGTGAGGCCGCGACCTCCCGGGGCCGACGGCAGCACCGACGGGATCTGTTCGAGCCCCTCGAGCCTGAGTACCTCTTCCACCAGGTCCGCGGCCTGCACCAGATCCGGCCGCCACGACGGTGGGGTCACGGTCAGCTGGCCGTGACCGGCGTCGTCGACCGACACCTCGACTCCGCAGCCGATCTGCGTCAACCGTCGGGCAGCGGTGCCGTTGGGGTACTGCACTCCAGCGATTCGGTCCGGCAGATCGAAGTCCATGGTGACCGTGGGGTATTCGGCGGCGTCGCCGATATCGGTCAACACCGGCTCGATCCGGCCGCCGGCGATCTCGACCAGCAACTGTGCTGCCCGATCGAGCGCCGCAACCGGAAGAGCCGAATCCACGGTCCGCTCGAAACGCTTGCTGGCCGCGCTGGAGAGCTTGTGGCGACGACCGGTGCGGAACACCGCGAGCGGGTCGAACGATGCCGCTTCGAGCACGACCTCGCTGGTCGAGTCGTCGACCTCGGTGGACAGGCCGCCCATGACACCGGCCAACGAGATCGCTCCCGATGCGTCGGCGATGACGACGTCCTCGAGATCGAGGGCACGCTCGACGCCGTCCAGGGTGGTCAGCTTCTCCCCCGCATTCGCGCGGCGGACGACCAGATCGCCGTCGAGCTTGGCCGCATCGAACGCGTGCAGCGGCTGACCGAGCTCGTGCAGCACGTAGTTGGTGACATCGACGGCAGCCGAGATCGGGCGAACGCCGGCCAGCAGGAGTCGACGCTGCATCCACCAGGGCGTTTTCGCCGTCGGATCGATACCGACGATCTTGCGCAACGCGAACCGCGACGCACCCGAAGCCGATTCGACGGTGACCGGGCACGCGTCACCGGTGACCTCGGTGGGGACCGTGCGCGCCGGATCGACGAACGGGAGGTCGAAACTGCAGGCAAGTTCACGGGCGAGGCCGCGGACGGAGAATGCGTACCCACGATCGGGGGTCACGTTGAGTTCGATGACCGAGTCCTGCAGCCCGAGAACGGCTTTCGCGTCGTCGCCGGGAGCAGCCGTGCCCTCGGGCAACACGAGAATTCCCGAGTGGTCCTTGCCCAACCCCAATTCGAGCGTCGAGCAGATCATGCCGTTCGAGTTGCGGCCGTACGTCTTTCGCGACGCGATGGCGAATCCCCCCGGCAGGACGCTGCCAGGCAGAGCGGCCACGATCAAATCACCCTCGGCGAAATTCCTGGCGCCACAGACGATTTCCTGCGGCTCGGCGGCTCCGACGTCCACCAGGCAGAAGCGAATCGGCTTCTTGAACTCGGTCAGCTCCTCGATCGAACTCACGCGACCAACCACCAGCGGTCCGGTCACGTTGTCCAGCGACTCGAGTTCCTCGACCTCGAACCCGACCCGCACGAAGCCGGAGTCGAGCTCCTCGGGCGACACGGACCAGTCGGGAGTTCCTGCATGCAGGACCTCGGTCAGCCAGGATTGTGGGACTCGCACGTGCGCTCAGCTCTTTCTTGTATCCGAGAAGAAGTGTGTCTGGGAGGAACGGCCTCAGGCCTGAATGCCGAAGGGCAACGTGAACCTGATGTCGCCCTCGACGATGTCGCGCATGTCCGGGATGTCGTTGCGGAACTGCAGAGTCCGTTCGAGACCCATTCCGAATGCGAATCCGGTGTAGACCTCGGGGTCGATGCCGCTGGCCTGCAACACCTTCGGGTTGACCATTCCGCAGCCACCCCACTCGACCCAACCGGCCCCGCCCTTCTTCTTCGGGAACCACACGTCCACTTCGGCCGACGGCTCGGTGAACGGGAAGTAGTTGGGCCGCATGCGAGTTCGCGTGTCGTTGCCGAACAGCGCCTTGGCGAAGGCATCGAGAGTGCCGCGCAGGTGCGCCATGGTCAAGCCCTTGTCGATGGCGAGTCCCTCGACCTGATGAAAGACCGGAGTATGCGTCGTATCGAGTTCGTCCGTACGGAACGTTCGCCCCGGGCAGACGACGTAGATCGGAACCTCGCGCGAGAGCATCGACCGAACCTGCACCGGGGAGGTGTGGGTGCGCAACACCTGTCGTGAACCCTCGGGTGCGATGTGGAACGTGTCCTGCATCGTGCGCGCGGGGTGGTCGGGCAGGAAGTTCAGCGCATCGAAGTTGAAGTGCTCGGTCTCGACCTCGGGGCCTTCCTCGACCTCCCAACCCATCGCGACGAATACGTCGGCGACCTGTTCGGAAATGATCGTGATGGGGTGCCGGGCACCGAGGGGAGCTCGGTCGGTGGGCAGCGTGACGTCGATGGTTTCTGCCACCAGGATGGCGGCGTCACGCTCGGCCGACAGCGCGGCGCGCCGCTCGTCGAAGGCCGTCTGCACGCGATCGCGGGCTGCCTTGACGCGTTTGCCGGCCTCCGCCTTCTGGTCGCCCGGGATGGAGCCGAGTGCACGCTGCGCCAGCGCCAACGGAGCCTTGCCGCCGACATGATCGATCTTCACCTTGGTCAGTGCATCGAGGTCCGACGCGTCGGCGAACGCCTGCTCGGCCGAGTCCACTGCCGATCCGAGCGCGGACTCCTCGAGAACGCTCGCATCCACCGGCTCGGTTCCGACATCTTTCTTCGCCACGACAGCTGCACTCCTCGAGTAATAGTCGGTGTCTGCCACGAAGGGTCGTTGCGCAAGCTTCACTCCTGCGCAACAAGGGTCGTTGCGCAGGCTTCACTCCTGCGCGGAGCAGACAGGTATCGATCCTAGGCGAGACGCGCTCACCGGGTTTCGGAGCGTCGCTGCACGCGCGCACTCGCATACAGGCAGATCGCCGCGGCGGTTGCCAGATTCAGGCTCTCGGCGCGGCCGTGGATTGGGATTCGAATGCGGTGATCGGCGGCGCGTGTCACGGATTCGGGGAGCCCGTGTGCCTCGTTGCCGAACAACCACGCGGTCGGCTGCGTCAGTAGTTCGTCCGCGTCGTCCAAGTCGACCTCGCCGTCGGCGGCTGTCGCGACGACGGTCAGACCCGCACTGCGCAACGCGTCGATTCCGGCATCGATCGACCGCTCCCGAGCGATGGGCAGATGGAACACGCTGCCGGCAGAGGCGCGAACGCACTTGCCGTTGTGGGGATCCACCGAGTCGCCCAACAGAACGACCGAATCAGCCCCGGCCGCGTCGGCGACTCGAATGACGGTCCCCGCATTGCCCGGCTCGGCCATCTCCACCGGCACGGCCACCAGCCGCGGCGTTCCGGCCAACGCACGGTCGATCGGCACATCGACCAGTTCGGCGACCGCGACGAGCCCCTGCGGTGTGACCGTGTCGGACAGCGACTTCGCAGCACGGTCGGTGATCGGGAAGACTCGCGCTCCCCCGGCCTCGATCGTGGCGATCAGGGCGTGATGACGCTCGAAGGCGTCCGCGGTGAAGAACAACTCGCGGACCAGCCCGGACTTGGCGGCCTCGGACACCGCGTTGAATCCCTCGGCGAGAAACTGCCCGGTCTTCTTGCGCTCCGCGGCCCGCGCGAGCTTGACGGCCGAAACGACCCGCGGTGTTCGCTCGGTCAGCGAATCCACGGGTCGTTTCGGAGTTGTGTCGTCGTACGGCGACTCGCTCAGGCTGCTTCTCCGGCAGGAGCGTTGACATCGGCAGGCAGTGCAGCCTTGGCGATGGCGACCAGGCTCGCGAATGCCGCGGCATCCGACACAGCGAGCTCGGCGAGGATCTTGCGATCCACCTCGACGCCCGCGGCCTTCAGGCCCTGGACGAAGCGGTTGTACGTGATGTCGTTGGCCCGTGCAGCAGCGTTGATACGCGTGATCCACAGCTTGCGGAAATCACCCTTGCGCGCGCGGCGGTCCCGGTACGCATAGGTGAGCGAGTGGAGCTGCTGCTCCTTGGCCTTGGTGTACAGACGTGAGCGCTGTCCGCGGTAGCCCTTGGACGCTTCGAGAATCGAACGGCGCTTCTTCTGGGCGTTGACTGCCCTTTTTACGCGTGCCACTGGTGAATCCTGTCGATCTGGGGGTGTGTGAAACCCCGAGCGGTAATGGGATGAAGCCGACCGTGATCAGTCGGCGGCGGGCCGGATCAGATACCGAGGAGGCGCTTGATCCGAGGCACGTCGGCCTTCTTGACAACGGCGACACCATCGAGGCGACGAGTCACCTTGGTGGGCTTGTGCTCGAGCAGGTGGCGACGGCCGGCCTTCTGGCGCAGGATCTTGCCGCTGCCGGACACCTTGAATCGCTTCTTGGCACCACTGTGGGTCTTCTGCTTGGGCATGAAATCCTCTTCTTCTGTAATAACTCTTCGGTGGTGCATGGCACAGCCGTACAGCGCAGCGGCAATCCTGTGCACCGAAGCCGTTGTAGGGCTGTCTTACTGGTAGAGCACGAGGCTCAGTTGGTCTGGCCCGGAGTAGCCGGAGCCGGTGTGGCCGGTGCCTCGGCAGCCGGAGCTGCATCGGCGGGTTGTTCCGGCGCGGGAGCCGGTGCGCGTTGCGCAGGCGGTGCCGCTGCGCTCTCCTGTGCCTTGACGCGAGTCTTGGCACCCTTGTGCGGAGCCAACACCATGGTCATGTTGCGGCCGTCCTGCTTGGCCGAGGTCTCCACGAAGCCGAGCTCCGCGACGTCCGCGCCCAAGCGCTGCAGCAGACGGAAACCCAGTTCGGGACGCGACTGCTCGCGGCCGCGGAACATGATGGTGACCTTGACCTTCGAGCCGGCTTCGAGGAAGCGAACGACGTTGCGCTTCTTGGTCTCGTAGTCGTGCGCGTCGATCTTGGGGCGGAGCTTCTGCTCCTTGATGACGGTGAGCGTCTGGTTCTTGCGCGATTCGCGCGCCTTCTGCGCAGCCTCGTACTTGAACTTCCCGTAGTCCATGATCTTGCAGACCGGCGGACGTGCGTCGGGAGCTACTTCGACAAGATCGAGGTCGGCTTCGAGAGCCAAGCGGAGTGCATCTTCAACACGCACGATTCCCACCTGTTCACCGCCCGGTCCGACAAGCCGGACCTCGGGAACTCGGATGCGATCGTTGATGCGGGTCTCAGTGCTGATGGGGCCTCCTAGGTAGTGCGGTGTGGTGTGTAACCCGACCGCCTGCCACTGGCACAGCCCGTTGCCGTCATCCTCGACATCCCTCTGCTGCGGTGCACACCGCTGCAAAGAAAAAACCCCGCTCTCGGTGTGAACCGACAGCAGGGCCCGATGTCGACCGGTCGACATGAACGACGATTACCGCCGAACAGTCTCCTCACTGAGAGGAAGCACATCGGAAACCTGTGACAGTGTCCGTCGTGCGACCGGACCGGAAGTAGCATGTTGACGTCTACGTACCGGTGGGAGTCGGGCTCCACTTGCTGCCTCCGTGCGGTGAACTCCATCGTAGAGCGCACGCCGAAGACGGTCGTCGAGTCACACTACCAGCAGATTCCAGAAACGAACAATCCGGTCTCGGAGCCCCGCCTCGTGGACACCGGATTCTCGTCACTGCACGCGGCGTGGGATTCTCGTAGGCATGACCAGCTCCCCCACACCCGACGATGCCGATTCTACGGGCATCCACCCGGCCGACATCGAGCCCGAAGTTCGCGAACTCGCCGAGGTTCCCGCAGTCGAGGTCATCAGCCGAGCAGCAGTCATGTTGATGAGCTCGGCAGCCGAGAAGTTGGGACTCTCCGAGCCGGATCCCGCCGAAAGCCCCTACCTGGACCTCGACGAAGCGCGACGCGTCATCACCGCCCTCGCCGGCCTGGTCACCGCTTCGGTCGAGTACCTCGGGCCCCACGCCGGGCCAATTCGCGACGGGTTGCAGGCACTGCAGCGTGCATTCCGAGAAGCGTCCGCCCACCCCGACGAGCCAGGAAAGGGCCCCGGCGAGAAATACACGGGGCCGGTGCACTGAACGAGAGCGTCGACGACGCCAGAACGACGAACGCCGCAACCGGGTCGCTATCGGTTGCGGCGTTCGTCGTTCCCAAGCGCTATCGGACTGCCGCGACCTTGCGCGGCCTGCGCTTCTTCGCGGCCGTCTTCACCGGTTGCAAGACAACGGACTCACGGGTGAGCGCTTCCTGCAGGAACTTGCCCGTGTAGCTCTCCGGCACAGCCGCCACGGCCTCAGGATCGCCCTGCGCCACCACCATTCCGCCACCGGATCCGCCTTCGGGACCCATGTCGATCACCCAGTCGGAGACCTTGATCACATCGAGGTTGTGCTCGATGACGATCACTGTGTTGCCCTTGTCCACCAGACCGTTCACCACGCCGAGAAGCTTCCGAATGTCCTCGAAGTGCAAGCCGGTCGTCGGCTCGTCGAGAATGTAGACGGTGCGCCCGGTGGATCGCTTCTGCAGTTCCGCCGCCAACTTGACGCGCTGCGCCTCACCACCGGACAACGTGGTTGCCGGTTGCCCGAGCCGCACGTACCCGAGACCGACCTCGACGAGTGTCTTGAGATATCGGTGGATCGACGTGATGGCCTCGAAGAAGTCCGCGGCCTCCTCGATCGGCATGTCCAGCACCTCGGCGATGGTCTTGCCCTTGTAGTGCACTTCGAGGGTTTCCCGGTTGTATCGGGCTCCCTCACAGACCTCGCACGGAACGTAGACGTCCGGGAGGAAGTTCATCTCGATCTTGAGAGTGCCGTCACCTGAACACGCCTCGCAGCGACCGCCCTTGACGTTGAACGAGAACCGTCCGGGCTGGTAGCCGCGCACCTTGGCTTCGGTGGTGGCCGCGAACAACGTCCGAATCTTGTCGAACACTCCGGTGTAGGTCGCCGCGTTGGATCGGGGCGTGCGTCCGATCGGCGACTGGTCGACCCGAACGAGTTTGTCGAGCTGATCGAGTCCGTTGATTCGAGTGTGCCGTCCGGGAACCTGACGAGCACCGTTCAGCTTGTTGGCCATCACGGTCGCAAGAATGTCGTTGACGAGTGTGGACTTGCCCGAACCGGACACCCCGGTGATCGAGGTCAGCACTCCGAGCGGGAAGCTCACGTCGATTCCGCGCAGATTGTGTTCACGGGCACCGACCACGGTCACCTGACGTTTCTTGTCGACGACCCGGCGAGTATCCGGCAGCGGGATCTCCATACGCCCGGACAGATACGCGCCCGTGAGCGACTCGTCGTTGGTCAACAGATCCTCGTAGGAACCGCTGTGTACTACGCGTCCTCCGTGCTCACCGGCCAGCGGCCCGATGTCGACGACCCAATCCGAGGTACGAATGGTGTCTTCGTCGTGCTCGACCACGATCAGCGTGTTTCCGAGGTCGCGCAGCCGAGTCAACGTGTCGATCAGCCGACGGTTGTCCCGCTGATGAAGACCGATCGACGGCTCGTCGAGCACGTAGAGAACGCCGACGAGACCCGATCCGATCTGGGTGGCGAGTCGAATGCGCTGGGCCTCGCCGCCGGACAGCGAGCCGGCCGTTCGAGCCAGCGAGAGGTATTCCAGACCGACGTCCAGCAGAAAGCCGAGGCGAGCCTGCACCTCTTTGAGCACCTGCCCCGCTATCGCCTCCTCGCGTCGACCGAGGGTGAGGCTGTTCAGGAAATTCGCGGTATCGGCGATCGACAGCTCGCAGACCTCGGCAATCGACTTCGGTCCGAAGTCTCCCGCGGCGATCGTCACCGACAGGATCTCGGGCCGCAGCCGGGCACCGTGACAGGTGGGACACGGCACGTCCCGCATGTACCCGTCGTAGCGCTCCTTCATCTGCTCGGATTCCGTCTGTTCGAGACGACGGTGCAGGAACGGCATCACGCCCTCGAATTCGGCGTAGTACGAGCGCGTGCGGCCGTAACGGTTCTTGTACTTCACGTGCACCTGGTGATCGCTGCCCTCGAGGACCGCGCGCTTGACCTTGGCCGGCAGCTTGTTCCACGGCGCGTGCAGGTCGAACCCCATGGCGTCGGCGAGCCCGGACAGCAGGCGGCCGAAGTACTCCGACGTCTGACCCATCGACCACGGTGCGATGGCACCGTCGGCGAGGCTGAGATCGCCGTCGGGAACGACCAGCTCCGGGTCGACCTCCTTGCGAACTCCCAGTCCGACGCAATCGGGGCAGGCGCCGTACGGCGAATTGAAGGAGAAGGATCGTGGTTCGAGATCGTCGATGGACAACGGGTGGCCGTTGGGGCAGGCCAGCTTCTCGGAGAACCGTCGCTCGCGATCGGCCGCGTTCTCATCGCGGTCGACGAAATCAAGGACGACGATACCGTCGGCCAATCGAAGGGCCGTCTCCACCGAATCCGTCAATCGCTGCTTGGAGCTGGACTTGACGGTCAGGCGGTCGACGACGACCTCGATATCGTGCTTCTCCTGCTTCTTGAGCACCGGAGGGCTGGTGAGCTGATGCACGACGCCGTCCACGCGCACCCGGGAGTAGCCCTGGGTGTTGAGGGAATCGAACAGGTCGACGAACTCTCCCTTGCGAGTACGCACCACCGGAGCGAGAACCTGGAACTTGAGGCCCTCCTCCATGTCCAACACCTGATCGACGATCTGCTGCGGAGTCTGCTTCGCGATCTGTTCGCCGCACACAGGGCAGTGCGCCGTGCCGGCGCGGGCATACAGCAGACGGAGGTAGTCGTAGACCTCGGTGATGGTGCCGACCGTCGAACGCGGGTTGCGGTTGGTCGATTTCTGATCGATGGAGACCGCAGGTGACAGACCCTCGATGAAATCGACGTCCGGCTTGTCCATCTGGCCGAGAAATTGCCGTGCATAGGCAGACAGCGACTCCACGTAGCGACGCTGACCTTCGGCGAAGATCGTGTCGAAGGCAAGGGACGATTTGCCCGAACCCGACAGACCTGTGAACACGATCAGCGCATCCCGAGGGAGGTCGATGTCGACTCCTCGCAGATTGTGCTCTCGTGCACCTCGCACTATCAGGCGATCCGCCACTGTGTTCCCTTCTTTCCGAACGAGCACGTCCGATCGAGCAGCTGCGGGCGCAGCACTGCACGATTTCCGAGTCGCGTGATGACGTGTGGTACCGATCCGACAGCCGTGTAGCCGAGGACCCCACGTCGAAAACCTGTCTCGGTGAGGAACGAACCTCACCCGGGACCATGGTAGGTCCAGGCACCGACACACTTTTCCACGTGCGCGACCCCGGCGCCCTGTGCCCGGGCGCCGACGGTAGCGTCCTCGAAATGGACGAGCACCTCATGGTCATCGACGACGACTACAACGGCGTCGTCACACAGGATTCGCCGCCGCAGCGGCGCACGATCCCCGGCGCGACGATCACGAAGATGTCGGTCGGTCCCATGGACAACAACACCTACCTGGTCGTCTGTTCCGCAACGGGCCACTCGCTGCTGATCGACGCGGCGAACGAGGCCGAACGTATCTCGACGCTCATCGACGAGAATGCGCCGACTCTGTCGCTGATCGTGACGACGCATCAGCACGCCGACCACTGGCAGGCCCTCGCCGACATCGCGGGCGGCACGGAGTCACCGACGGCCGCACACGCTCTCGATGCCGAGCCGTTGCCGGTGGCACCGGACCGCCTACTGGCCGATCGAGACACGCTGACGGTGGGCGAACTCACTTTCGAGGTGGTCCACCTGACTGGACACACCCCGGGTTCGATTGCACTCGCTCTGACCGACACCGACGGCACGAGCACCCACCTCTTCACCGGAGATTCCCTCTTCCCCGGCGGGGTCGGCAAAACGGGAAACCCCGAGGATTTCACGCGCCTACTCGATGACGTGACGGCACAGTTGTTCGACCGCTTCGACGACGACACCGTCGTCTATCCGGGCCACGGAAAGGACACCACCCTCGGGGCCGAGCGCCCTCACCTGGCCGAATGGCGCGAACGGGGCTGGTGACGATCAGCGCGCTTGAGACGGCCGAACACGGGGTATGAATGATGTGACAAAAGGACGCACCCCGGTCGGTTTTCCGGCCGCGGTGCGATGTCCGAACGCCGATGACACGAGAAACTACCCAGGAGGCTGTCAATGCTGGTCCGCCGTATCGCCCGTCCGCTGATGTCTACGATCTTCATCTCGGGGGGCATCGATGCACTTCGTAATCCTTCCGGTAGGGCGAAGGCAGCTGCTCCGCTGATCGAGCAGAGCAGAGAGGCCCTCCCCAACGAGGTCACCGCGAACGTGCCGAGCGACCCCGAGACCTTGGTCCGGATCAACGGCGGAATTCAGGTTGTGGGCGGCATTTTGCTGGCCACCGGTAAGGCACCGCGTATCGCGTCGATCGCTCTGGCGGGAAGCCTGGTTCCCACCACGCTCGCCGGGCACGCGTTCTGGAACGAAACCGACCCCGAAGCCAAGGCTGCGCAGCGGATTCACTTCTTCAAGAACCTGAGCCTCCTGGGCGGTCTGCTGATTGCCGCCGTCGACACCGAGGGCAAGCCGTCCGTTGCATGGCGTAGCAAGCGGGCTGCACGCCGCGCCCAGGAGAGCGTCGTCTCGGCACTGCCGGGTCATTCCACCCACGAGACCGGCGAACGCGTCAAGGAAATTGCTTCCATCGCCGCGAGCCGCAGCGCCGATCTCGCCGATGCCGCGCAGCCGAAGCTGGCCAAGTTCGCAGACGCTGCCCAGCCGAAGTTGGCCAAGCTGGCCGACGTCGCTACCGAGAAGGGCTCCGAGCTGGCCGAGGCCGCTCAGCCGACACTGAACCGGTGGGCACACATTGCGGCCGACAAGGGATCTGAACTGGCAGAAGAAGCCCAGAAGCGTGGTTCCAAGCTCGCCGAACTCGCCGCCGACCGCGGCAGCGACCTGGCCGACGCGCAGAAGCGCGGATCCAAGTTCGCCGACAAGGCAGCGCATCGCGGAACCGACTTGGCCGAACTTGCGCAGAAGCGCGGATCCAAGCTCGTCGACGTTGCCGCGGATCGTCGTGGCGAGCTGACGAACGTTGCACAGAAGCGTGCATCCAGGCTCGCCGATGTGGCCGCCGAGAAGGGTTCGATCCTTGCAGACGAGGCCCAGAAGCGCGGCGTCACCTGGGCCGATCTGGCATCCGATCGGGCGGAAACGCTCGGCAAGCGCGCTCGCAAGCGGGCCGAGAAGCAGAGCAAGGAACTCGAGAAGGTGACCGAGCAGGCTCGCGCCAAGCTCGAGAAGCGAGTTGCCAAGGCTCAGAAGAACTTGGACAAGAAGATCCAGCAGTACGCCAAGTAGTCCTTACCAACAGAACGACAGGACGAGCGACACGTTCGCGCACGACGGCCCCGCCCCGGAACTCGAGGTTCTGCGGCGGGGCCGTCGTGCGGCGTAGACTGCTCTGGCTGATTTCGAGGCGATATCTTCGCCTCGGCCGAACTCCCGAGGAGACCCTTTGCCGGACGACGGCCTCACATCGAGCGGCCCCGACGCGCCGATCGAAGAAGATCTCGAGCAAGCGCATCTGACGCGGCTCTACACCCAACTCGACGCGCTTCGCGAATACGCGGCGAATCGATTGAGGGCCGTGCTGTTGGAGACCGGTGGAACCCCGCAGGCTCGAAGCGAACGCGAATCGTTCAACCAGATGTACACCGAGGACATCGCCAAGTACGACGCGGCAGAGAACGGACTGTGCTTCGGGCGTATCGACCTCGATCCCGATTCGCTCGACCCCAAGGTCGATGATCGCCCCGAGCGCTACATCGGCCGCGTCGGAATTCTCGACGACAAGAACGACTACGAGACACTGCTTCTGGACTGGCGAGCTCCGATGGCTCGGCCGTTCTACCTGGCGACCCCGGCGGCTCCGGAGAACGTGTTGCGGCGCAGACACATTCGCACCCGCGGCCGTCGAGTGACGTCGATCGCCGACGAGTTCCTCGATCTGAACTCTGCGCGATCGTCGAGTGATGCCGCCGTGGCAGGTGGCGTTGCGAGCGAGGGTGCGCTGCTCTCGGCACTGGACGCCGCACGTACCGGGCAGATGAACGACATCGTCGAGACGATTCAGAGCGAGCAGGACGCGATCATCCGATCGCAGCATCGCAGTGTGTTGGTGGTTCAGGGCGGGCCAGGGACCGGCAAGACCGCCGTCGCGCTGCATCGCGCCGCTTATCTGCTGTACACCTACCGCCAGCAGCTCGGAAAAAGTGGCGTGCTGATCATCGGACCCAACGCCACGTTCCTCGATTACATCGGTCAGGTGCTGCCATCTCTCGGAGAGACGGGTGTGCTGCTGTCCACGATCGGCGATCTCTACCCGGGAGTGCGCGCACAACGGGAAGATTCGGCCTTGGCGACCGAGGTCAAGGGCAGACTGTCGATGGTCGAGGTGCTGACGCAGGCGGTACGTGACCGTCAGGAAGTCCCTGCGCAGCCGCGTCGACTGAAGTTCGACACCTACGACATCACACTCGACCGCAAGATCGTCACCAGGGCGCGCGGTCGCGCCCGCTCCTCCCGTCGACCACACAACCTGGCTCGGCCGCTGTTCGTGTCCTCGGTCATCGACCAGTTGGCCAATCAATTGGCGGCGAAACTCGGGCAGAACCTCGTCGACGGGTCCAGCCTGCTCAGCGCCGACGACATCGCGGACATGCGCGAGGAGATGCGTGAGGATCAGGACGTGATGGCCGCCGTCGACGAGCTGTGGCCGGATCTGTCTCCGCAGCAGGTTCTCCGCGACCTGTTCGCCTCGCCCGAGAAGATCGCCTCCGCCGCGCCGGCACTGGACGAGGTGGAGCGTGGTGCCCTCGTTCGACGAGGCCACAGCTTCTCGTCGGCCGACGCTCCCCTGCTCGACGAACTCGCCGAGCTGCTCGGCGTCGACGACGCGGCCGAACGCGAACAAGCACAACGTCAATGGCGCGGTCAGATCGCCGATGCCCAGGGTGCCCTGGATATCCTGACCGGTTCGGCACCTCAGGACCTCGAGGACGAACTCGACCCGGAGATCCTGATGGCCTACGACCTCATCGACGCCGATCAGCTTGCGCGCCGACAGAATTCGGGTCAACGGCTCACCACCGCCGAACGAGCTGCCGGTGACCGCACGTGGACCTACGGGCACGTGATCGTCGACGAGGCGCAGGAGCTCTCCGCGATGGCATGGCGAATGGTGATGCGGCGCATACCGAATCGATGGATGACACTGGTTGGCGATACCGCGCAGACCGGTGATCCTGCCGGAACCTCGTCGTGGGGTTCGGTCCTCGAACCGTATGTTGCCCAGCGCTGGAAGCGGACCGAACTGACGGTCAACTATCGGACACCGTCGGAGATCATGGTGGTGGCGCACGATGTCCTGGCCGCGATCGATCCGGAACAATCCGAGCCCCGGTCCATCCGCAGCACCGGAGTGACACCGTGGGCCCAACGAGTAACCGAGGCAGATCTGCTCACGTCAGTGGAGAAGCGCGTCGCCGAGCACCCACGTCCGGGGCTGAGCGCGGTGCTCGTACCGGCCGGTCGCGTCTCCGACTTCCGACACCTGGCATCGGACGTGGTGACCGTGTCGTCGGTCAAGGACGCCAAGGGACTCGAGTTCGATTCGGTCCTCATCGTCGAGCCGTCCGCGATCGTGGCCGAATCGACCAAGGGCATGAACGACCTCTACGTCGCCCTCACTCGCGCTACCCAGCGACTCGGCGTAGTGCACGTGGACGCGCTACCGAAAGAACTCTCGGCGCTGCAGCCTTTCGAGCCCGAAGCCTAGAGATCCACACACGCGAACGGCCCGCTCCATCGAATCGATGGAGCGGGCCGTTCGTCCGTGCAGCGTGAAATCAGCGGACAGTGTGCACGATCAGCACATCGCAGGTGGACTTGCGGGCGGCGTCCGACGGGACCGATCCCAACAGGCGGCCGGTCAGCGAGTTCAGGCCGCGGTTACCGACGACGAGAAGGTCGCCTTTCACCTCGTCCACGAGAGCGAGCAGCGACTCGACGGGAGCGCCGACGATGGCCTTCTCCTCGATGTTCTTCGCACCGGCCTTGGTGGCGTGTTCCCGCGCCGTGCGCAAGATCTCGCGCGTCGGTGCCGATCCGGTGATCTGGTAGGCGTCCTCGCGCAATGCGTCGGCAGCAGCGGACGTGTCCTTCGGATCTGCCGGGTAGTACGCACAAGCGATCACCAGGGTGGCATCGGCGTCTCCCGCCAGAGCCGCGGCTTTCTCCACTGCCCGCAGTGACGATTCGGAGCCATCGGTCCCGACGACGACGGTGCGGTAGGCGCTCATTCATTCCTCCATTTGTCGGTCACACACAGATGTGACACTTCTGTTCGAACTCGATTGGTGCAAGTCACAGGACCGAAAGACGTGGTCCGGGGACTGATTCGCTGACATTAGCCGGAACCGGCCGATCGGCACGTGAACTTGGGGAACAACACGATCCGCGTCACTCACATACATTGGTTTCCATGCCGATTCCCCGCCCGCCACTGTCGAGACGGGCCATGACTGTCGGTGCCGCCGTGATTGCGGTTCTGGCGATAGCCGCCCTCGCATTCGTCTTCCTCCCCCAGGATTCGAGCGCCGACACGACCACGCGTGATGCGCGCATCACGCTACCGGAGAGCCCTGGGTCGACGGACACCGTCGACATCGACGCGCGGCTGTACGCCCCGGTGCTCACTCCAGCGCCGACGGTGCTTCTGGCCCACGGTTTCGGCGGCAGCAAGGATTCGGTCGACGGTGAGGCCCGCGACCTCGCGGCTCGCGGGTACACCGTCCTGGCCTACAGCGCACGCGGGTTCGGCGACAGCACCGGCTCGATCTCGATCAACGACCCCGACCGCGAGGTCGCCGACGCACGCGGACTGATCGACTGGCTCGCCGACCAACCCGAGGTGGAACTCGACGCTCCCGGCGATCCTCACATCGGTGTCGCCGGCGGATCGTACGGCGGCGCACTGGCACTGAGCGCCGGCGGCACCGACCCTCGCGTCGACTCCATCGCTGCTGCGATCACCTGGAACGATCTCGGTCAGGCGCTGTTTCCCAATTACGGCGTGACGTCCACCGAGGGTCGAGAAGCCCTCGACAACGGCACCACTCCCGCTGCGGCACCGTACGGCGGCCCGGGTGTCCTCAAGCGTGGATGGGCCGGAGTGTTCTTCGGAGCGGGTGCCGCGAGCACACCGCCCGGGGGGACCGGAAACGACAGCAGTCCAAGCACCGAAGCATCGACTGCGGACGGTGCATCTGCATGCGGCAGGTTCGCCCCCGAGTTCTGCGACGCCTACGTCCAATCTGCGGTGACAGGGATCCCCAGCCAACAGCTGCTCGATCTGCTGACGGCCCACTCTCCCGTCGCGGTGGCGTCGAACATCACCGCACCGACGTTGTTGGTTCAAGGCACCCAGGACACCCTGTTCGGAGTGGATCAGGCCGACGCCACGGCGCGGCAGATCGCGGCCGCCGGAGGAAGCGTCACTGTTCGGTGGTTCGACGGAGGACACGACGCAGGCGGGACGAACGAGACGAGCGATCGAGCCGTCGCCGACTTCTTCGACGCGACGCTGCGAGACTCCGGCATCGCCCCCGACTCGGACTCCGGCGCCGGCAGTGAGCCGTTCGTCTACTCCACTCAGCGTGCAGTCGACGACCGCGGCGGCGACCGCGACCGCGACCGGCGAATGACCGCTCCCGATTACCCGGGGCTGACCCCCGCGTCCGATCCCACGGAGACCAGGTCGGTGACGTTCGCCGCCACGGCTGAGAACCAGTCGATCATTCGTCCACCCGGCGCGTCACCCTCGGCGATCTCGTCGATACCCGGTCTGGGCTCGGTGCTCTCGACTCTCGGATCGACTGGGGCCGGTGCGGCCCTCACCGCCGACCTGCCGGGCCAGTCGGCAACGTTTACCAGCGATCCCGTCGATTCCACCGTGACGATCACCGGCACCCCGCGGGTGAATCTGCGCGTGGCGTCGCTGGCCTCGCCGGGGCAATCGGTGTTGTTCGCGAAGCTCTACGACGTTGCACCGAACGGCACGAGAACGCTTCCGGGTGGTGCGGTCTCGGCGATCCGCCTTCCCGACACCGACGGCATCGATCCTGTCGAGGTCACCGTTGCGCTACCGGGCATCAGCTATGTAGTCCAGCAGGGTCATCGCCTCGAACTGAGCATCTCCACGACCGATCAGGCCTATGCCGTTCCGCTCGAACCGGCGCAGTTCAGCGTGGCCATGACCGACGACACCATCGTGTTGCCCACCGTCCCCGCCGTGGCCAGCGCGAACAGCACCGTACCGGTGGCACCGCTGATCGGCATCGGAGTCGTCCTGCTCGCAGTCGCCGGTGCAATCGTGGCCGGAGTCGTGCGGACCAGGCGTCGTGCAGTCGCCGAGGTGGACGAGGACCTGATCGATACTCCCCTGGTGATCACCGATCTGGCGAAGACGTACTCGAACGGCTTCCGCGCCGTCGACGGCGTCAGCTTCGAGGTGAAGCAAGGCCAGGTTCTCGGTCTCCTCGGGCCCAACGGAGCGGGGAAGACCACAACCCTGCGCATGTTGATGGGCCTGATCACGCCCAGCGGTGGCGACATCCGCGTCTTCGGCCACAAGGTGACGCCCGGTGCCCCGGTGCTGTCGAGGTTGGGCTCGTTCGTCGAGGGGTCCGGGTTCCTGCCGCACCTGACCGGGACGCAGAATCTGCGCCTCTACTGGGAAGCGACAGGCCGACCGATCGAGGACGCTCATCTCGAGGAAGCCCTCGAGATTGCCGACCTGGGCACCGCGATCGAACGCAAGGTCAAGTCCTACAGCCAGGGCATGCGACAGCGGCTCGCGATCGCCCAGGCCATGCTGGGGCTGCCGGATCTGATGGTCCTCGACGAACCGACCAACGGACTCGACCCACCGCAGATCAGGACGATGCGCGATGTGCTGATCAACTACGCGAAGACCGGACGAACCGTGTTGGTGTCGAGCCATCTGCTCGCCGAAGTGGAGCAGACCTGTACCCATGTGGTCGTCATGAATCGCGGATCGGTGATCAGTTCCGGCACCGTCCGCGAACTCACTGCGGCAGGCGGACAGACGGAGATCAGAGTCGACGACGCCACCCGCGCTCGGTCGGTACTCGACGCCTCGGGCCATGACGGCGCAGTGATCGTCGACGACGGCACCGTGACCGTCGACCTGACCGACGCGGACTCCGCCGTCGTGATCAGGGAGCTCGTCACCGCTGGGGTCTCGGTGCGCGGATTCTCGCAATCGACGCGCCTGGAAGACGTGTTCCTCGACCTCGTCCATCGTGACACCCCGGGATCTGCCATCGGCGACACCCCAGGCTCTGCCATCAAGGAGTCCGACACCAGCAAGGATCGCTCATGAGCACCACGCATGCCGACGGGCGCGCTGCCGGGTACACCGGCGGCAGCACCTTGCCGTTCCGTACCGAGTTGCGCAGGCAACTGGGACGTCGTCGTACTCAGCTGGCCATCGGCTTCCTGGCCCTGCTGCCGGTGATCCTGGCCATTGCCTTCACCGTCGGCAGCTCGAATGCGGACTCCGATGCCGACGGACTCATCGAGCTGGGCACTCGCGGAGGCATGAACTTCACGATCTTCGCTCTGTTCATGTCCGTGGGATTCCTGCTGATCGTGGTGGTGGCCCTGTTCTTCGGCGACTCGGTCGCAAGCGAAGCCTCGTGGTCGAGTCTCCGATACCTGCTGGCCATTCCGGTGCCTCGAAGTCGTCTGCTGACGCAGAAGGCCTTGGTGTCGGCGACGCTGTCCAGCGCTGCGATCGTGGTGCTCGTCGTGGTGTCACTGTTGATAGGCACCGTGCTGTACGGCGCGGAGTCGCTGATCACCCCGCTGGGCGAGGGATTGCCCTACGGCACCGCGCTGGTGCGGCTGCTGATCGCGGTCGCTTACATCGGCATCAATCTGCTCTGGGTGGCCGGCCTGGCAATGCTGCTGTCGGTTCTCACCGACGCCCCTCTCGGGGCCGTCGGCGGCGCGGTGATGACGTCGATTCTGATGCAGATTCTCGATCAGATCACCGCACTCGGATCATTACGCAATTACCTACCGGGGCACTACGCCAATTCGTGGATCGATGCATTCGGCACGAGCATCGACTGGAACGACATGGTGGTCGGCTCGTTCTCGGCCATCGCATACGCGGCTCTGTTCGGGCTGATCGCGTGGCGTCGTTTCGGCACCAAGGACATCACCAGCTGAGACGAACTACTTCTTCTTGATCGCAGGCCCGAAGACGCCTTCGGGAATGGCACCCTGGCCGACGATCGACTCGCGCCACGGCGTAGCGAGCGATACCAGCCGAGCGGCACCGTCCTCGCCGAGCGCGGCCCACGGAGCCAGAGCGAGGTCGTTGGTGATGTCCTCGACCAGGGTGCGGAGGTCCTTGCCGTCCTGGGTCAATGCGCCGTCGGCCGTCAGCAGTTCACGATCGGACAGGGACGCGACCGCCTCGTCCCACTGCTCGCTCGACCAGCCACGACGCTTACGCGCGAACTCCTTCTCGAAGCCGTAGCCGGTGGCAGTGTGGGTGATCAGCGCGTCCAAGCCGTTCAATCCCGCCGTCTGCAGTGCTGCAATGTGGCCGTCGCCGCGATATTCGCGGATCAGGGTGAGCGCATGCCACAGCACCAGATGCGGTGCGCTGGGCCAGTCGAGCTCGGCGTACGCCGCATACAGGGGTCGACCGTCGTCACCGGGAATTCCGCGGGCCGCGATCGACGCCAAATCGGCGGCCTCGGCCATGTCGGCGGACGTCAGAACCTCGGGTCCGAGCAGTCGCCCGAAGGCGGCATCGAGAGTGGCGTACCGGATGGTCATGATCTCGTCGGGTGACGCGATGTCCCAGGCGGCGGGGATGAGCGGTGCCACCAGCTCCCGATTGAAGTTGTAGAACGTGGCGGTGACGACACCGGCACCGACCCTTCCCAGGGGCGCTGCCCGGCCCGCGAAGTAACAGGCCCTCGGCGGCAACCCGGTGGCGACCAGCGCGTCCTGCGTCTCCGGTAGGAAATAGGTCATCGAGTGAATCAATTCGAGCGCGCGCGAGGTGCGGCCGGCAGTGGTTGCGTCCATCACTGAACCGTAACCGAGCCATTCGACGTCTATGCGCAGGCTCCACCCGGCTATTTGAGGCCGGCCGCATCCATCCCGCGCAGTTCCTTCTTCAGATCCTGGATCTCGTCTCGCAGCCGGCCGGCGAGCTCGAATTTGAGCTCACGTGCGGCATTCATCATTTGATCGGTCATGTTCTTGATCAGGTCGGCCAGCTCGGCCCGCGGCATCGACGACACGTCCTGGCCCTCGTACACACCGGTGCTGACCGATCTGCCGGCTTCGCCCTGCGCTCGTCGTCCACGGCTGGCGTTGCGACCGGATCCACCGATCTCGACGACGTTGTCGGTGTCCTCAGCTTCCTGATACACCTGGTCGAGAATGTCGGCGATCTTCTTGCGGAGCGGCTGCGGATCGACTCCCCTCTCCTTGTTGTACGCAATCTGCTTTTCGCGTCGACGCTCGGTCTCCTCGATCGCATAGGTCATCGAGTCGGTCATCTTGTCGGCGTACATGTGTACTTCACCGGAGACGTTTCGCGCGGCACGACCGATTGTCTGGATAAGGCTGGTACCGCTGCGCAGGAACCCTTCCTTGTCGGCATCGAGAATCGCCACCAGTGACACTTCCGGGAGGTCGAGACCCTCGCGGAGCAGGTTGATGCCCACCAGTACGTCGTATTCGCCCAGTCGAAGTTGCCGGAGCAGCTCGACTCGTCGCAGCGTATCGATATCGGAGTGCAGGTAGCGGACGCGAATACCCAGCTCGAGCAAGTAGTCGGTCAGATCCTCCGACATCTTCTTGGTCAGTGTGGTCACGAGTACACGCTCGTCCTTCTCCGCGCGTTCCCGGATCTGGTGCACCAGGTCGTCGATCTGACCCTTGGTCGGCTTGATCACGACCTTCGGGTCGACCAGTCCGGTAGGACGGATAACCTGCTCGACGAACTCTCCCCCGGTCTGCCCCAGCTCGTACTTTCCCGGAGTTGCCGAGAGGTAGACCGTCTGACCGATGCGCTGAGTGAACTCTTCCCACGTCAACGGTCGGTTGTCGGTCGCGGACGGCAGGCGGAACCCGAAATCGACGAGGTTGCGCTTGCGCGACATGTCGCCCTCGTACATGGCACCGATCTGTGGCACCGTCACGTGAGACTCGTCGATGACGAGCAGAAAGTCCTCGGGGAAGTAGTCGATCAGTGTGGCTGGTGCGGTGCCCGCCCCGCGGCCGTCGATATGCCGCGAATAGTTCTCGATACCCGAGCAGAACCCGACCTGTTTGATCATCTCCAGGTCGTATTGCGTCCGCATTCGCAACCTCTGGGCTTCGAGCAGTTTGCCTTTGCCTTCCAGTTCCGCCAGACGAGCCTCGAGTTCGGCTTCGATGTCCTTGACTGCTCGTTCCATCCGCTCCGGACCGGCGACGTAGTGCGTGGCCGGGAAGATGCGTACCGAATCGACCTGTCGGACGATGTCCCCGGTCAGCGGGTGCAAGTAATAGAGCGCTTCGATTTCGTCGCCGAAGAACTCGATGCGAATCGCCAGCTCCTCGTAGGAGGGAATGATCTCGACGGTATCGCCGCGAACCCGGAAAGATCCGCGGGTGAACGCCATGTCGTTGCGGGTGTACTGCACGTCGACCAACAGCCGCAGCAGCGCATCGCGCTGGACCTCGACGTTGACCTCGAGCTCGATGGACCGGTCGACGTAGGACTGCGGCGTACCGAGACCGTAGATGCACGACACCGATGCGACCACGACCACGTCACGGCGCGACAGCAACGATGCCGTCGCCGAGTGCCGCAGACGCTCGACGTCGTCGTTGATGGACGAATCCTTCTCGATGTAGGTATCGGTCTGGGCGATGTACGCCTCGGGCTGGTAGTAGTCGTAGTACGAGACGAAGTACTCGACGGCGTTGTTGGGCAACATGTCTCGAAGCTCGTTGGCCAACTGCGCGGCCAAGGTCTTGTTCGGTGCCATCACCAACGTCGGACGTTGCAACTTCTCGATGAGCCACGCGGTGGTGGCCGACTTGCCGGTACCCGTGGCACCGAGCAACACGATGTCCTTCTCGTCGGCCTTGACCCGGCGTTCCAGCTCCGCAATAGCTGTCGGCTGGTCACCGGCCGGGGTGTGCTCGCTGACGACCTCGAACGCCGGACCGGTGCGCTCGATCGCGCCCACCGGACGGTGTTCGGAGTGCGCGACAACGGGATGTTCGGATGCAAACGCCATTACCCAAGCCTAGACGCGACCCCCGACAAGTTCCGTCGGACCAACCGGGCCGGTCGGTTCCCGGTAGCTTCTACAGGCATGGCCGCCCAGATGTCAGCCGATACACACCTCGAGGTTCATGCCCCGAAACACGAGACGTTCGACCTCGCATCTCGCACGAACACCGATCCGAAGGGCTTCGTGAGAGATGTCGACGAGTACCGCGTCGAACCGTGGGGGCTGTACATGGCCCGCCCCTCGGACCACGCGCATTTCGACTACCTCGAGTCCTGGCTACTGCCCGCGCTCGGGCTCCGAGCCTCGGTGTTCCACTACCTCCCTGCACATGCGCGCGACCAGGACTATTACGTCGACATCGGCGAGTACACCGCCGGTGCCACCCGATGGACATCCATCGACCACTACCTCGACCTCAGCGTTCGTACCGGCCGCGATTACGACCTGCTGGACGTCGACGAATTGTTCGACGCCAGGGTGGCGCAACACCTCGACACCCCCACGGCCGAGCTCGCGCTGTCCCGATCGATCACGGCCATCGAAGGACTGACGCGGCACGACTACGACCTGAACGCGTGGCTCGCGTCCATAGGAATGCCGACCGAATGGAACGGCAAGCCCTCCTGAGTCCGCTTCATCGAAACACCTTGTCGACGAACCGAAACGCGCCCATCTCGTGGTCCGCACGGAAATGCTCGTGATCGGCACGCACCCGCTGTGCAGCATCGTCTGCGAAGGCAACTATGTCGTCCACGAACAACTCGCGGGGGCCGGTGGCAGCGAGTATGTCGGGCTCGATGTCACGGTCGATCAAGCCTGCCTCGTCGGACAGCGCGTGGGAATTCGCCAGGGACCGGCCGCAGATCTCTGCGTACGTCTTCCATTGTTTGCCGGACAGGTCGTCGAGATCGATGTCGTTGCGAAACGGTGCCCGTTCGCGAACCATGAAAGCAACGCCGTCCACCTCGGCCGCACCGTAGAAGCGGTCGCCACCGACGAGCAATACACCTTGCGCATGCGAGATGCGTCCGGCGTCTCCGTCGACCACGTATTCGCCCGGTGGGGTGAGACCGTCCAGGGCAGATCGCCGAGCATGCTTGAACTCGATGATGATGTCGTCGGTGCCGTCCTGACGCGGACCCTCCACCTTCAGGTAGTACCGGGGTAAGCCCGGTGACGCGGTGCCTTGCCCGAGCCGTTTGCACACATCCTTGACCTTCAGTTCTCCCGCCCGGTCCGGAATGTCGACACCGAAATTCTCGATGAATCGCTCGAGCGCATTCTGGAACTCGGGGACCCGATGGGTGATCGGAACATGCTCGTCGTCCGCTCGGAAACCCCAGCTGTATTCGTCGTGATACTTCCTGGCCAACCAGTGCGATCGATCTTCCAACGAGTCCTCGATCAGCTTCCGAATCAACTTCGGAGCGTTGTCCTGGCGCATCTGCTGGTGCTGCTCACTGGAGTCCGCAGCCAGCTGCTCCATGGTTTCTAGGTAACCCGTCACGAAGGACGCGGCAATCTTCCGCTGCTTCTTGCGTCCCTTACCGCCTTCCACCGCGGACCCGACCATGAAGGCGGTTGCCCCTCGCTTGAGGTCCCAGGTGAAGGGCGCATAGAACGATTCGTCGAAGTCGTTGGGCCCGAAGATCGGAACGTTGTCCACGCTCGGCATCACTCCGAAATTCTCCGGGTGGACGTCGCCGAGAGCCAGGACGGTCGGCATCCACGCGTCCTCGCCCGCCATATCGCGGTAGAACAACAGGCAGGTTCCGCGGAAGAACGAGAAGACGCTCTTGTGTAGTTTCTCGAACTTGGCGATGGCTTCTTCGTCCTTGTTCGCGATCCGAGTTTCGTGATCCTCGCGGATGGTCTGACGCACGTGTCTGCGCCGCTCGTGACCGGTGAGGTGACGCGGGAGAAACACCATCTCTCCTCGGGCTCTGGCCTGCGCCAGTTCCCGAAAGGCCTCGAACCGAGACGCGGAGGGACTGCCTCCGAGTCCGCTCTCCGAATCCCCAGCGTCCTGCGGTTTCGGGTCGGCGGGCAATTCGCGTGGCGTCATGCCGGTGCTGATACCCCCAGACGAGAGAAGTTCAACCCACCTTCGCGATCGACCTACCCGGATCAGAGCCCGCAGACAACGCTGGTGCCCCGGCGGTCACGACGACCAATCGGTGTCTTTCGCCCATTGCCATGCACGACGGTATGCCACATCGAACCACGGGGCTTTCGCGTCCTCGTAGGCGTTGATGGCCGAGTTGTAGTCCGTGATCCCCGCGGCGGCCTCCGATGCACGACGCTTGATTCCCGCGTATTCCGTCGCGACCGCTGCGTCCGCCCGAAGCCAGTCACGAAACAGCAGTGCGAAGGTCTGATTGGGCCAACCGTCCACCCGGACGTGTACGTTTGCCGGCCGGCCGGGGTCGGCATTGCCGTGAAACCGCTTGGCCCACACGGCTGGATCGGTCTCACCGCCCACGCCGTACGCGGGCTTCGGTTCGTCGAAATTGCTGGCCTCCACGCGAGGGAACCCTGCGCGGCGTAATTGTTCCCCGACAGCGTCGGCGTCGTCGAGACCGCGCACAGTGATCTGAATGTCGATGACATCCTTGGCATCCAACCCGGGCACCGCGGTGGAACCCACGTGATCGATCCTGACGGCTTTGTCCGCGCACGCGAGCGCGAGACGCCCGACGATTCGGCGGGCCTGCAGGTCCCACGCCGGGTCCGCCGTCACCTGTTTCGGATGTGTACGGGCGACGATGCCCTCTCGGATGTTGCGCTCGAAGGGAATCAGCCGCTCGTGCCACAACGCCCGAACCTGCTCGTCGACACTGCCGGGCGCACCGGTGTTGTCGATCCACACATCTGCCGCAGCGCGCCGCGCATCGTCGGTGGCTTGCGCGGCGATCCGTGCGCGGGCATCGTGCTCGGGCATGTTTCGTTGGCCGGTGAGTCGGCGCACTCGTTCTTCCGCGTCGACCCAGACGACGACGACCAGGTGAAAGAACGCACCCATCGAACCTTCGACCAGCAGCGGAATATCTTGCACCACAACAGCATCCGAGGCTGCACCATCGATCAACTCGGCAGTCCGCTTGCCGACCAGCGGGTGCACGACGGCGTTGAGCTTCTTGCGGGATTCCTCGTCCCCGAACGCCACGGACGCCAACGCCGGACGGTCCAACGAGCCGTCGGGGGCGAGAATGTCGGACCCGAACGCGTCCGTCAGTTGTTGCAGCCCAGGCGTTCCCGGTTCCACGACTTCACGGGCCAATACATCGGCGTCGACGAGAACTCCTCCCAGCTCGGTCAGCACCTTGGCAACGGTCGATTTTCCGGCACCTATTCCGCCGGTCAGTCCCAGTCTCAGCATGCACCCAGTCTGTCACTCGAACACGCCGATGCACACCAGCCCCAAATGCACCGGTTTCGGAGGTCTGTCGGTTATCTTCGACGAACGCGACCTCGATGTGCCGACCCACCGCTATTGAAAAGGACACCCATGCAAAGCAATCAGATCCAACCGGGTCGGCACCGCCTCGGCATGGATGCAGGAGTTCACTGCATTCTCATTCCAGAAGTTGCCTCGGCGCTGGCCGACCACCGGCGTAACTGGTTCACCAACCTCTTGACCCCCGCCCGCCACAGCTTCGCCAGCATGCGCAAGCGCACGGCGAGCGTTGGGCAGTGGAGTCCAGCCACCGCCGCGTAGTTCGCACTCCCCCTCCTCGAATGGACCCGGTTCATCAGAACCGGGTCCATTGTCGTGTATGCACTTTCTCCGCTCATCTCGTTCGAACGAGAAAGCCCCGGTTCTCACGTGGAGAACCGGGGCTCGGTGTCACACCCTCACAGGTGGACCACTTCTATCAGGCATTGCCCGACAGCTTCTCGCGAAGTGCAGCGAGCTGCGCATCGCTGGCCAGCGATCCACCGGTCGACGCGGGAGCCGATGCTGCGGGAGCGTCGCCTTCTGCATCGGCGGGAGCCTGACCCGACTCGGAGGAGTAGTTGGTGTTGGCGGCTTCGGCAGCTTCGTCCTTGGCCGTCTTCTCCATCTGAGCGGTGTGCATCTTGTGGCGACGCTCGGCCTCGGCGTAGCGACCTTCCCACTCTTCACGCTGCTTCTCGTAGCCTTCGAGCCATTCGTTGGTCTCGGAGTCGAAGCCCTCGGGGAAGATGTAGTTGCCACCCTCGTCGTACGAGTCGGCCATTCCGTACTTGGACGGATCGAACTCTTCTGCGTAATCCTCGTTGGCCTGCTTGAGGCTCAACGAAATACGGCGACGCTCGAGATCGATGTCGATGACCTTGACGAGTGCGTCGTCGCCGACACCCACGACCTGGTCCGGAACCTCCACGTGGCGCTCGGCCAGCTCGGAGATGTGCACAAGACCCTCGATGCCCTCTTCGACGCGCACGAATGCACCGAAGGGAACCAGCTTGGTGACCTTGCCGGGCACGATCTGGCCGATCGCGTGGGTGCGAGCGAACTGACGCCACGGATCTTCCTGAGTTGCCTTGAGCGACAGGGAAACACGCTCGCGGTCCAGGTCGACGTCGAGAACCTCGACGGTGACCTCGGTGCCGACCTCGACAACCTCGGACGGGTGGTCGATGTGCTTCCAGGACAGCTCGGAGACGTGCACGAGGCCGTCGACGCCACCCAGGTCCACGAAGGCACCGAAGTTGACGATGGAGGACACGACGCCCTTGCGGACCTGGCCCTTCTGCAGCTGGTGCAGGAACTCGCTGCGAACCTCGGACTGAGTCTGCTCGAGCCACGCACGACGCGACAGGACGACGTTGTTGCGGTTCTTGTCGAGCTCGATGATCTTGGCCTCGATCTCCTTGCCGACGTACGGCTGGAGGTCGCGGACACGACGCATCTCGACGAGCGAGGCAGGCAGGAAGCCGCGGAGACCGATGTCCAGGATGAGTCCACCCTTGACGACCTCGATGACGGTGCCCTTGACGGCCTCGTCCTTCTCCTTGAGCTCCTCGATCGTGCCCCAAGCGCGCTCGTACTGAGCTCGCTTCTTGGACAGGATCAGGCGGCCTTCCTTGTCCTCCTTGGTGAGGACGAGTGCTTCGATCTCATCTCCCACGGAGACGACCTCGTTGGGGTCGACATCGTGCTTGATGGAGAGCTCGCGAGAAGGGATGACACCTTCGGTCTTGTAACCGATGTCGAGTAGAACCTCGTCGCGATCGACCTTGACGATGGTTCCTTCGACGATGTCACCATCGTTGAAGTACTTGATCGTCGCGTCGATGGCTGCGAGAAAATCCTCTGCGGAGCCAATATCGTTGACGGCCACCTGCGGTGAGGTTGTGGTTGAGGGCATGTGTTGAGTTGCTCCGGACGGGTTGGGTATCGGTTGATGGATGTTCGGTCGGACCTGTGAAACATGTGCAGCACGAGTGCAGACGACGAAACTGCCGCCGACTCCGCGAACACCGAGGACGGGCGGACCCGACCTGAGCGCAGCATGAACACACTCGCGGTGATCAGGGTACGCGACGGCGCAGTACCAGCACAAACCCGGTTAGAGTCTGCGTGTGAGCGATCTTTCCGTACCGTCGTCCACCCCCGGCCGCGGCCGAATCGATTCGGCCTCGAGCGATCGCGCCAGCAGACTCTGGTGGGACTCGGATGCCGACAACTACCACCGTACGCACGGCGCGTTTCTCGGTGTGTCGACCGCATCCGGGGAATTCGTCTGGTGTCCCGAGGGACTGCACGAAGGCGATGTGCACCTGTTGGGGGATGTCGACGGCAAGGACATCCTCGAAGTCGGTTGCGGTAGCGCACCGTGCGCCCGTTGGCTCGGCGCTCAGGGGGCCCGAGCCATCGGTCTCGACATCTCGATGGGGATGTTGCGGCAAGGCGTCGACGCGATGGCCGCGGGCGGTTCGACGGTTCCGCTGGTGCAGGCCAGTGCCGAGTCCTTGCCGTTCGGCGACGAACGATTCGACATCGTCTGCTCGGCGTTCGGGGCGGTTCCGTTCGTCGCGGACTCGGGCAACGTCATGAAAGAAGTGGCGCGGGTACTGCGACCGGGCGGGATCTGGGTGTTCGCCGTCAACCACCCGATGCGCTGGGTGTTCCCCGACGATCCGGGGGTCGGCGGGCTGACCGCGACGATTCCGTACTTCGACCGCACCCCGTACGTCGAGTACGACGCCGACGGAACCCCCAGCTACGTGGAGCATCACCGCACGATCGGCGACCGGGTGCGCGAACTGGTTGCCGCAGGTCTCGAGGTGCGCGACATCGTCGAGCCGGACTGGCCGGAGTGGCTGGATCGAGAATGGGGCCAGTGGAGCCCACTGCGCGGGCAGTTGTTTCCCGGCACTGCGATCTTCAGCAGTCGCAAACCGTTCTGATTCCACAGTTCAGCGGCGATGCACTCTGGCCTCGACGGTCTCGGTGAAGGCACTGGTCGACGCCTGCCCACCGAGGTCGGCTGTGGCGACTCCGGATTCGACCGTGGCGTCGACCGCGTGCCGAATCCTGCCTGTGGCCGCGGCCAACCGTTCGTCTCGATGCCGCGGGGCGAGCCACTCGAGCAGCATCGCAGCAGACAGGAAGAGCGCGATGGGGTTGGCACGATTCTTTCCCGCGATGTCCGGAGCCGATCCGTGTGATGCCTGGGCCATGGCCTGGGTCTGCGAGGAATTGATGGACGGAGCCGTGCCGAGCGACCCGGACAACTCTGCCGTCAGATCCGACAGAATGTCTCCGAACATGTTCTCGGCCACGATGACGTCGTACTCCTGACCGCGTCGAACGAGATGCGCCGCGAGGGCGTCCACATGCTCTTCGGTGATCTCGACATGCGGAAACTCTTCACCGACCGATCGGCAGGCATCGCGAAACAATCCCGTCGTCATCGACAGCACATTCGTCTTGTGCACGATGGTCAGCTTCCGACGGCGTCGCTCCGCAAGCGAGAACGCCTCGTGTGCAATGCGTTCGCAGGCCGCACGAGTGAACACTCCGACCGCGAGCGCGACGTCCGGAGTCGGCATGAACTCTCCACTGCCGACGAACATGTTGCGATCGGCATAGAAGCCTTCGGTGTTCTCCCGCACCACGACCAGGTCCATGTCCGGCGACATCGCCCGCACGCCGGCAAGCGCTGTGGCCGGTCTGATGTTGGCGAACAGGTCGAAGTGCTTCCGAATTCGCCCGCCCGGGGTCAGCTGCGAACGAAACGGTTCCGGATACGAAGCACTGTCGTGTGGGCCCAGAATCCAACATTCGAGTTCGGCCAGCTGTTGCAACGTGGTCTCGGGCATCGGCGTGCCGTACTCGTCGATGGCACCGTGACCGAGTGGTAGGTGAACCCAATCGATTGCCGGTGCCCCGGCCGCCGCGATGGCTGCGTCGACCACCCGGATCGTTGCGGGAACGATCTCGTGGCCGATGCCGTCGCCGGTCATGGCCCCGATCCGTAGCGCCGTTGCATTCCGAGCGTTCGTCTGCGACATCATGGCCTCCATGGTGCAGTCCGCAGAACTACTACTCGACTCCGGCCTCGACGCAGCGGTTCGCCGCGAGTGGGACGCACTCTCCGACGCCGGACTCCCGAGCCAGAACCGTCACCGCGGCGAGTCGAACCGCCCGCACATCACCGTTGCGGTGGCGTCGTCGATGCCGGCTTCGGTGGACGACGGTGATGCGGTCTGGTTCGATCAGTTCGACGTGCGTCTCGGTGGGCTCGTCGTGTTCGGCGGTCGCACGATCACGTTGGCGCGACTGGTCGTTCCGTCGAGCGAGTTGCTCGATCTGCACGCCCGGCTGCACACGGCCGTGGGCGGAGGCTCGTTCGACCACCTCGAACCCGGTCGATGGACACCGCACGTGACGGTGGCCCGACGGTTGACGCCCGAGGAAGCAGGAGCAGCGGTGCGCCTGCTCTCGGTGGACGTCGTCGATCTGGTCGGATCTGCGGTTGCGCTGCGCCGATGGGACGGCGAGGCCAAACGCGAGTGGCGGATCGGCTGACCCCGGCATCCTAGAACCGGAAATCGCCGAACTGACTCACCTCCGTGTGGGTATCGGGAGTGAAGCCTCCGACCACCAGGGCGTCGAGGGCCAGGAACACCAGCACAACTACCAATACAATTGTCATGCCGTTAGCCTCCAACCTGCGGAAACGGTGCGCGAGTGGCAGTAACGCCACTTCTCGACGAATTACTGCCATACTTCTGAGCATGTTGAATCGAGTGGTAGTCGCGCTGATGCCGTTGACCGAACCGTTCGAGCTGGGCGTCGCCTGCGAGGTGTTCGGATTCGATCGCTCGGACGAGGGCCTGCCCACCTACGACTTCTCTCTGATCGCGGGTGTCCCCCAACCGATCCGCACCCGTGTCGGCTACACCATCGACGTGCCACACGATCTCGCCAGCCTGGACAGTGCCGACCTGATCATCATCCCGGCCGGAGGCACCGAGGCGGCGGTCGACGGCAGCTTCGTGTGCGGTACCGAGTACGACGCATCCATCGAACCCCTGCTCGCCAAACTGCGTGAGGCAGTGGACCGAGGCGCCATGGTCGCCAGCCTCTGCAACGGTGCGTTCGTACTCGGCAAAGCAGGACTCCTCGACGGCAGACCCTGCACGACGCATTGGCGGCATTCGGCCTCGCTGGCCGCGAAATACCCTCTGGCTCGAGTGGATCCGAACGTCCTCTACGTGGATGCAGGCAACGTACTCACCAGCGCGGGCACGGCCGCGGGCATCGACCTGTGCCTGCACATCGTGCGTAAATACCAGGGCAGTGTCGTGGCGAACGGGATCGCCCGCAGGATGGTCGTTCCTCCGCATCGTGACGGCGGCCAGGCTCAATTCGTCACCAGTCCCCTGCCCGCCACTCGCATCGAGACCCTGGCTCCGCTGCTGGACTGGATGACCGAGAATCTTCGATCCGAGCTCACCATCGGTCGATTGGCGGCGCGGGTGAACATGTCGGCGCGCACCTTTGCCCGCAAGTTCGCGGCCGAAACCGGAACCACGCCCGCACGCTGGCTCAACGACCAACGAGTACTGGCGGCGCAGCAGTTGCTGGAGAACTCCGATCTCTCGATGGACTCCATCGCCGAGGTCGTCGGCTTCGGCAACGCCGCGGCACTTCGGCAGCACTTCGTGAGATTGCGATGCACCACGCCCAACTCGTACCGTCGCACGTTCCGCGCCGCGCCCCAGCCCGTATGAGACAGCCCGCGTGACACAGCCCGCCTGAGACCGGGAGCCCCGTCGCACTCGGGATGATTCCGGCGACCGGCCGCGTTGAGACACACAAGAAGCGCAATCAATGGAAAGGGACCGCGTGGCCACTCAGACTTTGACCCAGCAGAATTTCGACGAGATCGTGACGAGCAACGACGTGGTGTTGGTCGATTTCTGGGCGTCCTGGTGCGGCCCGTGCCGCCAGTTCGCTCCGACATTCGAGAAGTCGTCCGACGCGCACCCCGACGTCGTGCACGCCAAGGTCGACACCGAGGCCGAGCAGGGCCTGGCCGCAGCAGCTCAGATTCAGTCGATCCCGACGATCATGGCGTTCCGCGAGGGAATCCTGGTCTACGCGCAGCCCGGCGCACTGCCTGCTCCGGCGCTCGAAGACCTCGTCGGTCAGATCAAGGCACTCGACATGGACGTCGTTCGGCAGCAGATCGCCGAGCAGGCTCCCGCAGCGGAGTGAACTCGCCTCGCTGAAACGACGCGAAGGGCCGCTCACCGACTTCGGTGAGCGGCCCTTCGTCTGGCCATAGGCTGAATCAGTGCGCTGCGGCGTCCCAGCTGCGGCCGGTGCCGACCGACACTTCGAGAGGCACCGACAATTCGATGGCCGAGGACATCTTGTCGCGTACCAGCGCCTCGACCTCCTCACGCTCGGATTCGACAACTTCGAGCACCAATTCGTCGTGCACCTGCAACAGCATTCGCGACTTCAACGTCGACTCCGCCAGCGACTTGTGCACGTCGATCATCGCCACCTTGATGATGTCGGCGGCCGTGCCCTGGATGGGCGCGTTCAGGGCAGCGCGCTCGGCCACCTCGCGGCGCTGACGGTTGTCGCTGTTGAGATCGGGCAAGTAGCGGCGACGGCCGTACAGCGTCGAGGTGTACCCCACCTTGCGCGCTTCCTCGACAGCGTTGCGCAGGTAGTCGCGCACGCCACCGAATCGCGCGAAGTACGCCTCCATCTGCTGCTTCGCCTCGTCCGTGGAAATCTTCAGCTGCGCGGCGAGACCGAACGCGCTGAGACCGTAGGCCAAGCCGTACGACATCGCCTTCACCCGACGACGCAGTTCGGGGGTGACCTCCTCGATCGGAACTCCGAACGCACGGGAGCCGACGAAGCTGTGCAGGTCCTCACCGGTGTTGAACGCCTCGATCAGCCCCTCGTCGCCGGAGACGTGCGCCATGATGCGCATTTCGATCTGGCTGTAGTCGGCGGTGAGCAGCGTGTCGTAGCCCGCACCGACGACGAACCCGTCGCGGATGTGCCGTCCCGCCTCGTTGCGCACCGGAATGTTCTGCAGGTTCGGTTCCGTGGACGACAGACGCCCGGTGGCCGCGACGGTCTGATTGAACGTGGTGTGGATTCGTCCGTCGGCGGCAACGGATTTGAGCAGGCCGTCGACCGTCACCTTCATTCGCGTCGCATCTCGGTGATCGAGCAGAAACTTCAGGAAGGGATGCTCGGTCTTCTCGAACAACCCTTGTAGCGCATCGGCATCGGTGGTGTACCCGGTCTTGGTCTTCTTGGTCTTGGGCATGTCGAGTTCCTCGAACAGCACGACCTGCAACTGCTTGGGTGACCCGAGGTTGATCTGCTTGTCGATCACGCCGTAGGCGGAGTTCGCTGCCTCGTCCACCTGCGCAGCGAATCCGGATTGCAGCGAGCGGAGGTGATCACCGTTCACGGCGATACCCGTTGCTTCGACATCGGCCAGCACCGTCAGTAGCGGAAGCTCCATCTCGGAGAGCAGCGTGGTCGATTCGATGGCCGCGAGCTCGGCGTCCAGTGCGTCGGCCAGGTCGATGACCGCTCGCGCCTTCAGGATCTCGCCCTCGGCGAATGCCGCATCCGCGGTCTCCTCTGCGTCGAGCAGAGACATCTGACCTTCACCCCCGTCCTCGACGCGAAGTTCTCGCTTGAGGTAACGCAGCGACAGGTCGTCGAGGTTGAACGAACGCTGACCCGGCCTGACGAGATATGCGGCCAGCGCGGTGTCGGTGGTCAATCCTGCCAGCGTCCAACCCCGCCCGCGCACCGCGTGCAGCGCCCATTTCGCTTCGTGCAGAGCCTTGGGTTGCGCCGGATCGACGAACCAGGCCGCGAGCGCGCGCTCGTCGGATTCGTCGAGAGCTGTCGTCGTGACGAACGCGCCCTCACCGTCGGCTGCAGCGATTGCCACCGATGTCGCGTCGCTGTCGAACGGCCTGCGCGGTCCGAGAACGGACAGGCCGGTGCGTCGGCCGTCGGATGCGTGTTCTTCGAGCCACGCGGCCAGTTCGCCCGGCGCGACGATGCCACCCCGGACGTCGAACCCTTCCTCTGCTTCGGGTTCGACCGACGCGAGAGTCTCGAACAGTCTGTCCCGCAGAATTCGGAATTCCAAGTCGTCGAACAGAGCGTGGATCTTCTCGCGGTCCCACGGGGCCAATTCGAGCTGATCCGGGGTGTAAGGCAACGGCACATCGCGCACCATCTCGGTGAGCTCACGGTTGAGCACCACACTGGACAGGTTGGCCCGCAGTGCATCGCCCACCTTGCCCTTCACCTTGTCCACGTTGTCGACGAGGGCGGTGAGCGACCCGTACTCGATGATCCACTTGGTCGCCGTCTTCTCGCCGACCCCGGGTATGCCGGGGAGATTGTCGCTCGGGTCTCCGCGTAGGGCCGCGAAATCCGGATACTGCGACGGCGTCAAGCCGTATTTTCCGGCGACTTCCTCCGGGGTGAACCGGGTGAGGTCGGAGACACCCTTGCGTGGATACAGCACCGTCACGTTGTCGGTGACCAACTGAAGAGCATCGCGGTCACCGGTGACCACGAGAACGCGATAGCCGAGCGCCTCCGCCTGCGTCACCAGGGTGGCGATGATGTCGTCGGCCTCGAATCCCGCCTCGGCCATTACCGGTATACCCATGGCCCCGAGCACATCCTTGGTGATGTCGACCTGGCCGGCGAACTCGTCGGGCGTCTTGCTCCGGTTGGCCTTGTACTCGGGGAACCGCTCGGCGCGGAACGTCTGCCGCGACACGTCGAACGCCGCGGCGATGTGCGTCGGCTTCTCGTCCCTGAGCAGATTGATCAACATGGAGGTGAACCCGTACACGGCGTTGGTGGACTGACCGCTCGTGGTCTTGAAGTTGTCCGCTGGCAGAGCGAAGAAGGCCCGGAACGCCATCGAGTGGCCGTCGATGAGCAGCAACGTCGGCCGCTCCCCGCCCGCCTTCGCATCGGTTTCGGCTGCGGGCGCTGCACTGTTCTCGGTTACTGGGCTCACGGTTGACCAGTCTAGGGAGCGGGTCCGACAACTCGTAGCCGGATGCACGCGCCAGCACGCGATCGCACTCACGCCCAGCGGCGCGTACCGCGAAACACAACCGATACTTGCCGGAAATCTCAGTCGCCGATTTTGCGTCGTTTCAGCGGATAGAGTCCGACAATTGCAGGAAACCTACTTACCCGTGGCACAACGACAACCGTCCGGAGGACGTGCGTGGCTCCAAATGTTCGATGGACCAGAAGGGTGCAACCGCCGAGGTTGCGCGCAAGATCTGCCGTTCGCCTCCTACAGCGAACACTTCTACTCGCCATCCTGAGTTCCATTGCTGCGCTGCTGTTCAGCGCGCCGGCATCGGCCCAGGAACCTACCCCCACTCCCCCGGCAGCGCCGGGGACCAGTGCCGAACAGGCACCGCCCGCAGACGCGGTCGACGTCGCGGGATCTCTCAACAACGGCGGCGAGCGGCTTGTCGGCGTCGACGTCGCAGCGCTCGACGAGTCCGGCTCCGAGGTGGCCCGCACCACCAGTGAAGCCGGCGGCCGATGGACTCTCGAATTGTCTCCCGGCACATACACATTCCAGGTCGTTGGGGAAACGCTGCCCGACGGCGTCAGCGTCCAGGGCGAGGTGCAGCGCGATGTGCAGGCCGGACGATCCAACACCGTCATCTTCTCGTTCGGCGAGGCCCGAACCGCCACCAGCGTCCCGGTCTGGGAGCAGTTCCTACGAACGACTGTGGACGGCTTTCGGTTCGGACTCGTCATCGCACTCGCGGCCGTCGGCCTGAGCCTGATCTTCGGAACCACCGGACTGACCAACTTCGCGCACGGCGAGCTGGTCACGCTGGGCGCGGTCGCGGCCTGGGTCTTCAACGTCACCATGGGCATTCAGCTCATCCCGGCCACTATCCTTGCCATCGTCGTCGGCGTCGCCATCGGATGGCTCAACAACGCGGCCATCTGGAAACCGCTGCGAAAACGTCGTACCGGGCTCATCGCTCAGCTCGTGGTGTCCATCGGCCTCGCGATCGCGCTCCGCTACCTGATTCTCATCTTCTTCTCGGACCGAGCCGAGCCCTTTGCGGACTACCAGGCGCAGACCCAGAACGAGTGGGGCCCGTTCGCCATCACCAACGTCAACCTCGCGTGCATCATCATCAGCGTGGTGGTTCTGGTCGGTGTGGCACTGATGTTGCAGCGCACCCGAATCGGCAAGGCCATGCGTGCCGTTGCCGACAATCGCGACCTCGCCGCGTCCTCGGGTATCAACGTCGAGCGTGTCGTGACGTTCGTGTGGTGCCTCGGCGGCGGTCTCGCCGCCCTCGGCGGTGTGCTGTTCGGTCTCTCCGAACTCGCCGGTCGCGTGCAGTGGGAGATGGGCTTCAAGCTGCTACTGCTGATGTTCGCCGGAATCACCCTGGGCGGCTTGGGAACCGCGTACGGGGCCTTCCTCGGCTGCGTCATCGTGGGTCTGCTCGTGCAGTGGTCGACGCTGGTAATAAATCCCGATCTCAAGTACATCGGAGGACTGCTCGTCTTGATACTCATCCTCATCGTCAGGCCGCAGGGCATTCTCGGTTCGCGGCAAAGGATCGGGTGACCTCATGGATATTCTCGGAGCACTCCAGGTTTCACTCGCTCAGCTCGTCGGGCCGTCCGCGATCTTCTACGCACTGCTCGCCATCGGCCTGAATCTGCACTTCGGCTACGCCGGCCTGCTCAACTTCGGTCAGATCGGCTTTGCCCTGCTCGGCGGCTACGGCGTCGGCATCATGACCATCACCTACGAGCAGCCGCTGTGGTTGGGAATTCTGGTCGGTCTCGGTGCCGCCGGTCTATTGGCTTTGGTGCTGGGCATTCCCACGCTACGACTGCGCGCGGACTATCTGGCCATCGTGACGATCGCCGCGTCGGAAATCCTTCGTCTCGTCTTCAGATCCACGGCCAGCGACTCGGTGACCGCATCGACCAACGGCCTCTTCGGATTCGCCGATCCGTTCACCTCGCTGAGCCCATTCGACTCGGGCAAGCAATACGACTTCCTCGGGGTGAAGTTCTACGGTGACGATCTGTGGGCCATGGTCGTCGGCTGGTCGCTGGTCCTCATCCTCTGCGGCGTCGTCTACCTCCTGACGCACAGCCCATGGGGCCGCGTTCTCAAGGCAGTGCGCGAAGACGAGGATGCTGCGCGCTCGCTCGGCAAGAACGTCTTCGTCTACAAGATGCAAGCGCTCGTGCTCGGTGGCGTGATCGGCGGCATGGGCGGAGTGTTCAACGCTCTGCAGACCAAGTCGATCAACCCCGACTTCTACTCCACGGCGCAGACGTTCTTCGCCTTCGGAGCCCTGATCCTCGGTGGCGCAGCCACGGTCTTCGGCCCCGTGGTCGGAGCCATGCTGTTCTGGTTCCTGCTGTCGATCCCGGACGCCATTCTGCGTCAAGCCATCTCGGGGCCCGATCCGCTGCTCGATCTCACCGAGCAGCAGGTCGGTGCCACCCGATTCGTCCTCCTGGGAATCCTGATCGCACTACTGATGGTGTTCAGACCCCAGGGCATTCTCGGCAACAAGCGAGAGGTTCAGCTCAATGCCTGACGCGAAGAACTCGCCGAACAAGAATCCCAGCACCCTCGAATCACGGGCGGCCATGGCTCTCGACGCCGATCAGCGTGCGACGCTGTTCGCCGGAGTAGCGGGCGAACCCGGCTCGGCCAAACCCGATCCGACTCTCGTCGTGGACGGCATCTCGCGCACGTTCGGCGGACTCAAGGCCGTCGACGTCGCGCATCTGGAGATCCAACGCGGGTGCATCACCGGTCTGATCGGCCCCAACGGTGCAGGCAAGACGACGTTGTTCAATCTGCTCACCGGGTTCGATCGCCCCGACACCGGCACGTGGTCGATGGACGGTCAGGAACTCGGCAAGATGCATCCGCATCAGGTCGCCCGCAAGGGAGTCGTCAGAACGTTCCAGCTCACCAAAGCACTGTCGAAACTCACAGTGCTGGACAACGTTCGCCTCGGTGCCACCGGGCAGCGCGGCGAAAGAATACTGAACACATTTCTGCCCTGGACCTGGAAAGCCCAGGAGCGCGAGGTCACCGAGCGCGCCAACGAGTTGCTTGCCCGCTTCAAACTCGATGCCAAGGCCGACGACCTCGCCGGCTCACTGTCCGGTGGCCAGCGAAAACTGCTCGAGATGGCTCGCGCGCTGATGACCGACCCATCCGTGGTGATGCTCGACGAGCCGATGGCCGGGGTCAATCCCGCACTGACGCAGTCACTTCTGGGGCACATCAAGTCACTGCGCGACGACGGCATGACGGTCGTCTTCGTCGAACACGACATGGATGTCATCCGTGACATCAGTGACTGGGTCGTGGTGATGGCACAGGGCAGTGTCATCGCCGAATCGACACCGGAGGAGCTCTCGAACAACGGTGCCGTCGTCGATGCATATCTCGGTAGCCACCACGATCAAGCGCTCGAATTCGACGCCGACGGCAATCCCGTCGGTGCCACTGCCGAACTGGCAGAGACGCTGAAGAAGGCCGAGGCCGAGGAGCTTTCGGCCGGGGGCGATCTGTCGGAGCCGGAGTTCGTGAAGCCCGACACCACCGACGGTGGGTCCCACCGGGCCAAGGAGGTCAACTGATGAGCGAACAGACACTGACGCCGGCAGAATTCGCCGCGACACCAGGAGAACACGCCCGCCTCGCCGAGGGTGCTCTGCTGCGCGCCGACGGCTTGGTCGCCGGGTACATCCCCGGAGTGAACATCCTCAGTGAGTGCAACTTCTTCCTCAACGACGGCGAGATCGTCGGGATCATCGGACCCAACGGGGCCGGCAAGTCGACCCTGCTGAAAACGCTGTTCGGGCTCGTCGCCGTGCGGGAGGGCAGCGTCAAACTACGCGGGGACACCATCACGTCCGCGGAAGCACACGTACTGGTGACGAAAGGCGTCGGCTACGTCCCGCAGACGCAGAATGTGTTTCCGTCGCTCACCATCGAAGAGAACCTCGAGATGGGAATCTATCTGCGTCCCAAGAAGTTCAACGAGCGCTTCGACTTCGTCAGCGAACTCTTTCCGCTCCTGAGCGACCGGCGAAAGGTCAAAGCCGGCGCGCTCTCGGGCGGTGAACGACAGATGGTGGCCATGGGCCGCGCGCTGATGATGGAACCATCGGTCCTGCTGCTCGACGAGCCGTCGGCCGGGTTGTCTCCGATGTTCCAGGACGAGGTGTTCATCCGCTGCAAGAAGATCAACGCGGCCGGAGTCTCGATCATCATGGTCGAGCAGAACGCTCGTCGGTGCCTGCAGATCTGCGACCGCGGTTACGTTCTCGATCAGGGCCGCAACGCCTACACCGACACCGGCCCGGCGTTGATGAACGACCCGAAGGTGATCGAGCTCTACCTCGGCACACTGGCGGGAAGCAAGGAGAAGAAGTAACAGTTCCCGCGAGAGCGCACAGCCCCGGTTCGGCGTGATCCGAACCGGGGCTGTTCTCTGCGCCCGTGCCGATCGTCTGGGACGACGAAGGCCCGAGTCCGTGTTCGGACTCGGGCCTTCGTGTGCACGCGTCTAGCGATCACTCACCGACGACGATGTATCCGTCCGTGGTGAGGGTGTTGTCCGGGCCGAAGACCAGGTTGCCGTACGAACCGGTTGCCGGCTCGCCCGCGTCACTGAAGTTGAGCGCACCGGTGACACCGTCGTAGTCGATGTCGGTGCCGGCCTGCAGCAACGGAAGGCATTCCTCGAACGTCGTGCACTTCTCGCCGTCCTTGGTGACACTGTTGATGTTGGCTGCAATGTCCACGCCCGCAGTCGATCCGGCTTGAACGGCTGCCAGCGCAGGAATCACCACGGCGTCGTAGGACTCACCGGCGTAGTTGAAATCGACCAGCGCGGGATCGACGGTCTTGAGTCGATCCTGGAACGCGGTGCCGACGTCGGTCAGCGGCGTGGTGCCCCGCATCGTGTCGAGCAGGCCCGGAGCCATCGACTCCCCGAGTGCGTTGCCCATGTTGCCGTCGACTCCGTAGACCAACATGCCGTCGGACGGTCCGATCCCGAGCTCGTGCATACGGGTGATGATGCGAGCAGACTCGTCGAAGCCGATCACTGCGACGGCATCGGGTGCGAAGTTGTTCACGTCGTCGATCTCGGCGTTGTACGACTGCGCGTTGGGGTCGTAGATGATCGTCTGGAGCTGATCGGAGGCGATACCCGCGGCTTCCAGGTTCTCCACCGTGTTGTTGGCCAGGCCCGTTCCGTACGGGTCGTTCAAGGCGAGGATGGACACCCGCTGGGCACCGTCCTGGGCGATGAGGTCTGCCAGGGCCTGAGCCTGCAGTACGTCGGTGGGTGCGGTGCGGAAGTAGAGGCCGCTGTCCGCGTAGCAGACGAACTGGTCGGACGTGTTGGCCGGCGAGATCTGCACGACGCCCGCGCTGGTGATCTTGTCGATGACCTGAAGCGAAACGGCCGACGAGGCCGCACCGACGATGACGTCGGCACCGCCTGCGAGCAAACGGTCGACGGTGGTGTTAGCGGTGTCGGTGGTGGTGTCACCGGAGTCGCCGGGGATGAGCGTGACCGGCTGATCCAGGACGCCACCGGCCGCGTTGATGTCGTTCACCGCGAGCTGCACACCGGCGACCTCGGGCGGTCCCAGGAATGCGAGGCTGCCGGTGTTGGGCAGCAAGGTCCCGACGACCAGAGGGTCGGTGACGGGCGCGGCCCCTGCCGTGGCCTGCTCGGGCTCGCAATCGGTGGAGACGGTCGTTTCCGCGGCTGCAGTGCTGCCGGCGGCGCTGGTGGAGTCGGTCGAGCCGGAGTCGTCGCTCGACGAACAGCCGAACAGTGCGAGCGAGGTAACGCTCAGCACCGCAGCCGTGCGGACATAGGTCCGAATTGCCATCTAGGTTCTCCTTGAAATTGCTCGTCGTTGAAGCGCACCTGAGTTACATGTGGCTCACGTGTGGATCAGACGCTAATGCTCGGAGTCGATTCGCAAGGCCTAGAACGACGCTCGTGACCTGACTGTGACCTAGGGAGTCGAAGTTTTACGTGGCCGTAGCTTTCGCACGCCGATCAGCCCTCTGCTGCAGGCTTGTTCGCAGGAGTACCGAGTGTTTCGATCACGACATCGGCAACGGCCTTCATCGTCGTCCTACGATCCATCGCGGCGCGTTGAATCCACTTGAACGCCTGCGGTTCTGTGAGCGATTGCGACTCCATCAGGATGCCCTTGGCCTTCTCGATCAACTTCCGTGTCTCCAGTCGATCCTGCAGGTCCGCAATCTCGGATTCGAGAGCCGAGATTTCACTGAACCGACTGGCCGCCAACTCCACCGCGGGCATGAGATCGGCTTTGGTGAACGGTTTGACCAGATACGCCATCGCACCGGCATCCCGAGCCTTCTCGACCAGTTCCCGCTGACTGAACGCGGTGAGAATGACGACGGGGGCGATGCGCTTCTCCGCGATCTCCGACGCCGCGTCGATGCCGTCGCGACGCGGCATCTTCACATCCATGAAGACCAGATCCGGACGCAGTTCGACGGCCAACTCGACCGCCTGTTGACCGTCGGCCGCCTCACCGACCACGTCGTAGCCCTCCTCGCGGAGCATCTCCACGAGGTCCAATCGAATCAGGGATTCGTCCTCGGCCACCACCACACGAAGCGGGGGCTTGCCAGTACCGTGCGCACCAGGAGCATTCATCTGTATCGGTCTCCTTTGACAGTCTTCGCCCGTCAGGGCCGTCGAGCATCTGAAGGGTACCGGTGTGCGGGGCCGAAAGCGCGTCTTCTAAACTCGTCAATCGTTGCTTGAAAGACGCCAGCCCTCGTATCCCAATTGGCAGAGGAAACGGATTCAAAACCCGTCCAGTGTGAGTTCGAGTCTCACCGAGGGCACCACAGCACAGCGGCGACGGTCACTATCGCCCACGATCGCGCCTACAGTGGAGCGATGTACATACCCAGCAGTCTTCGTTGCCACGACACCAGTGCGGGAAGTTTATGCGCGGCGAAGGTCGACCATCGGTTCGGGGATTCGGCGGACCGTTCGGCTCAGTGGGTCTACTACACCTGCAGCGCTGACACCGCCCACCAGACCGGTTATGTCGATCGCCTGGTCACTGCCTGAATCATGTTCGTAGAGCGTGCCCATGTGCCTACCGACGATGTCGGGCCGGACTGGCCCTTCACCGTCCCTGCTGTCGCGGACCTCGCTCGCGAGGGTCTCGAATTCTTGGCACCGGTCACAATTCTGGTCGGCGACAACGGTTCCGGTAAGTCGACCCTCGTCGAGGCGATCGCAGAGGGTTTCGGAATCGATGCCCGAGGGGGTCGCGCTGCGCAGCAGTCGCGTCGCCTCGACGAAGTGACCAGCGCCCTCGGCGAGGTGCTCGAACTCGAGACCACGCCGCGCGGTTCCCGAATGCTCCGTGGCCCACGACTGAACAAGCGCGGCTTTTTTCTGCGCGCCGAGACCGCGTTCGACATGGCCGAGAACCTCGGCGGAGTCCCGGGTTTCTGGGAAGAGAACACAGCCGAGATGAGTCACGGCGAGGGCTTCCTGGCCATGTTCGGTGCGATGCTGGCCGAACCCGGCTTCTATGTTCTGGACGAGCCGGAATCTGCCCTCTCGTTCACCGCGTCCCTGCAGCTCGTTGCCCTGATGTCCGAGCTGGGCGACGAGGGGGCTCAGATCGTCTGTGCCACGCACTCTCCCATCCTGGCGTCGACACCGGGTGCGGACATCGTCGAAGTGGGCGAACACGGTTTGCGGCGAAGTACCTGGGACGAACTCGAACTGGTGCAACACTGGCGTCGCTACCTCGACGACCCGAACAGCTATCTCCGTCACCTACTCGACTGACCGGCGGCCCCTACGTCAAGAACGACGTTTCCACAGGAAGCAGCACCGATGATCGACCTTTTCTTCGAGACCGCCACTCTGGTTGCGGCAGTCGGATGCGGGCTCGTCGCAGGAATACTGCTCGCCTTCTCCATCAGCGTGCTCCCCGGCCTGGCGACACTGCCGGTGCCCGACGCGATCGCCGCGATGCAGAGATTCAACGCGGCAATACTCAATCCGGTGTTCTTGGTGCTGTTCGTCGGCACCGCCTTGAACTGCACTGCCGCAACGGTTCTCGCGGTGTTCGGCGAAAATGGACGAACCGCTTCGGTCGGTGCGGGGGCGGCGCTCTACGTGGTGGGCTGCTTCGTTGTCACGGTGGCGTTCAACGTCCGACTCAACGATGCACTGGCAGCGGTGGATCCGGCGAGTCCGGCAGGCGCGGACATGTGGCAGAGGTTCACGGCGAATTGGACGCTGTGGAACACCGTCAGGATTCTGGCCTCGACTGCGGCCTGCGTCGTTCTGATCCTCGGTCAGGGCAGGTCGACACCGGGCTGATCGGACACCGAATCCTGGTGCCGCTTGCGGATTTCCTCCTCGAACCGCGCGATCAGGTGATCGGTGTCGGCGGTCGAGACATCCCGCGCGCCTTCGTCCATGGCCGCGTCGCGTCCCCGGCGCAGCGCGGCGAGTTCGGCTTCGAGTTCGTTGTTGTCGAGTACGCGTGGATCCAACATGACCTCCATTGTGGTCCCCCGTCCGGCAGCCCCGCGGGGATTTGCTGTAATCGCGCCATGAACGTCGTGCACAGTTTCGAGCCGATAGTGTCCCCGGGGGCCACCACCTTGATCCTGGGGTCGATGCCCGGCGTCGCCTCACTGGCCGCGCAGCAGTACTACGCGCATCCACGAAATGCGTTCTGGCCGATCATGGGAACGCTGTTCGGAGCGGGCCCGGAACTTCCCTACGACGAACGCACAGACAGTCTCCGAGGCCACGGGATCGCCGTCTGGGACGTCTTGAAGCTGTGCACGCGTGCCGGCAGTCTCGATTCGGCAATCGTCGAATCATCCATCGAGACAAACGATTTCAATACGTTGTTCGCCGAGAATCCTGGCATCGACCGGGTATTCTTCAACGGAGCCAAGGCGGCCGAGAGCTACCGACGGTACGTTGCGACGGAACTGCCGGTTCCCCACGTGCAGTTCCGTCGATTGCCGTCGACCAGTCCGGCGCATGCGTCGCTGGACCTCGCCGCCAAAACTCAGGCCTGGGCCACCGCGTTCAGTCGCGGACCCGCTTCGGAAAGTGTCGAATGAGCCCTTCTTGCACGACGGTGGCCAGCAATTGGCCGTCCATCGAGAAGAAGCGACCGGTGGCGAGGCCACGCGAGCCGGCCGCGACCGGTGACTCGGTGGCGTAGAGAGCCCACTCGTCGAACCGGAACGGGCGGTGGAACCAGATGGAATGGTTGACCGTCGCGGCGACGATCCGATCCAGCCCCCAGGACAGGCCGTGCGTGGTGATGATCGAATCGAGCACGGTGGTGTCCGACGCGTAGCCCATGGTCGCCGCGTGAAAGATCGACGCGTCGGGCAGGTCCCCGTCGGCCTTCATCCACACTCGATTGTGATTGAGCTTCTCGCCGGTACCGTGCATGATCCACGCCGGATCGTTCGCGTAGCGCATGTCTATCGGCTTGAGGGCGTCGACGAACATCTGCAGCCGGTCCTCGTAGCCGACGAAGTGATCGCCGAGCGGAGGTAGTGCATCGGGGTACGGCACCTCGGGCACCTCGACGCTGTGCTCCAGTCCCTTGCCGAAGTCCTGGAAGGCAGCGAGCATGACGAACAACTCGTTGCCGTCCTGCACTGCGGTGACCTGACGATTGGCGAAGGCTCGGCCGTCGCGCTGCCGTGACACCCGATACTCGATCGGCTTTTTGACGTCGCCGCCGCGGATGAAATGCGCATTGATCGCATGCACGTCCCGTGAGGTACCGGATACGGTGCGGCTTGCCGCTATCAGGCCCTGAGCTACGAGCTGCCCCCCGAACGTCCTACTCCCCACCTGCTCGGGGTGAACCCCGACGAACACATCCTCCTCGATCTCCTCCAAAGCGAGCAGATCGAGAAGCGTCTCGAGATCGGTCTTCACTGCTGTACTGCTCGGCGCGCTCTCGCTGACACCGATTCCCCCCGCTTCGACCACTTACCGGTCCTCTTCTCCGATTCGGTGCACATGGATCAAGTTGGTCGAGCCTACTGTGCCGGGAGGGGCACCGGCCACGATCACGACCTGATCGCCCTTGTTGTACCGACCGAGTTCGAGCAGCGCCTTGTCGACCTCTTTGACCATCGCGTCCGTCGAGCCCACGTCGGGAACGAGGAACGTCTCGGTGCCCCAGCTCAGCGACAGCTGGCTGCGGACCTCGGAGATGGAGGTGAAGGCGAGCAACGGGAGCTTGGTGTGGAGGCGAGCCAACCGTCGAACGGTGTCGCCCGACTGGGTGAACGCAACAAGTGCCTTCGCGTCCAGTCGCTCGCCGATGTCGCGGGCAGCGTAGGAGATCACGCCTCGCTTGGTCCGCGGTACATGCGTCAGCGGCGGAACACTGTCGCCCTCGGTCTCGACCGTCTCGACGATGCGAGCCATCGTGCGCACGGTCTCCATCACGTACTTACCGACCGAGGTCTCACCGGACAGCATCACCGCGTCGGTGCCGTCGAGCACCGCGTTGGCGACGTCGGAGGCCTCGGCACGCGTCGGACGCGAGTTCTCGATCATCGATTCGAGCATCTGCGTCGCGACGATGACGGGCTTGGCGTTGGCGCGAGCGATCTGAATGGCTCGCTTCTGCACCAGCGGAACCTGCTCGAGCGGCAACTCGACGCCCAGGTCACCGCGGGCCACCATGATCGCGTCGAACGCCAAAACGATCGCTTCGAGGTTGTCGACCGCCTCCGGCTTCTCGAGCTTGGCGATGACGGGAACCCGCCGGCCGACGCGGTCCATGACGGCGTGGACGAGTTCGACGTCCGCAGGCGAGCGAACGAACGACAGCGCGATGAAGTCGCATCCCAGCGCGAGTGCGAACTCGAGGTCCGCGATGTCCTTCTCGCTCATGGCCGGAACGGACACGTCCATGCCGGGCAGAGACACACCCTTGTTGTTGCTGACAGGTCCACCTTCGGTGACGCGGCACAGCACATCGTTGCCCTCGACGCCGGTGACGACCAGGCCGACCTTGCCGTCGTCCACGAGGAGGCGGTCGCCTTCCTTCGCGTCCTGGGCCAATTCCTTGTAGGTGGTCGACACACGGTCGTGGGTGCCTTCGCATTCCTCGACGGTGATTCGGACCAGCTCACCGCTGGCCCACGTGGTCGAGCCCTCGGCGAAGCGGCCCAGACGAATCTTCGGTCCCTGCAGATCGGCCAGAATGCCCACGGCTTTGCCGGTGGCGTCCGATGCTGCGCGAACCCTCTCGTAGTTGGCCTGATGATCGGGGTGATCACCATGGCTGAAGTTCAGTCGTGCGACATCCATTCCACTCTCTACGAGTTCGCGGATGCGCTCTGTGGTTGCGGTTGCGGGTCCAAGGGTGCAGACAATCTTCGTACGTCGGCTCACGGTTGCGAGCGTAGCCGCTGGATGCGCCGTTCTCTATCGCAGAGGAACGCGCGACAACACTACCGGCGGGTAGCCTCGCTCAGCCGCTGCTGAAAGCACCTGAACCGGTACAGAGATGAGTGTCACACCACCGCGAGAGGCAGTGCCGTGGGGTGCACCGGCGACGGTAGTTCCGAATGCCCGGTGAGGAATGCGTCGACGCCGTTGGCGGCCGATCGCCCCTCCGCAATTGCCCACACGACCAATGAAGCACCGCGGTGTGCATCACCGCAGACGAACACGCCCGGCGCCGTCGTCTGCCAATCGGGGCCACACGACAGCGCGCCACGCTTGGTCAGCGCCAGGCCGTAGTCGTCGAGCAGCGGACCGTGTTCGACTCCCTCGAATCCGATGGCGAACAACGCAAGATCGCAGGGTAGTTCGACCTCCTCCCCGATGGGCGTGACGATGCGTCGACCGTCCGCGTCGCGCTGCACCTCCACCTCGGCCAGCACCATGGCACGCACGTGGCCGCGCTCGTCGCCGAGGAACCGCTGGACCGCGACCTGATGACGCACGACGCCACCCTCGGCATGTGCGGGCGAGGTGCGCAGCACCAAAGGCCACGACGGCCACGGCGACAGACTCTCGTCGCGGGCGCCGGGCAGCGCGGGGTTGTAGTCGAGTTGCGTCACCGATGCGGCACCCTGGCGGTGCGCCGTTCCCAAACAATCGGCTCCGGTGTCGCCGCCGCCGATGATCACCACGTGCTTGTCGGCGGCGGAAATCGACGTCGGCCCGTCGCCCTCGCATTCCTTGTTCGACGGCACCAGATGCTCCATCGCCAAGTGGATACCGTCGAGTTCACGACCGATCACCTCGGTGTTGTCTCGAGCCCTCAGCGCTCCGACCGCGAGGACCACCGCGTCGAAGGAATCGCGAAGCTGCTCGACCGTGAAGTCGATACCCACCTCGCAGTCGGTCACGAAATGTGTTCCCTCGGCCCGCATCTGCATCAACCGCTGATCGAGCACCGACTTCTCGAGCTTGAACTCGGGGATGCCGTAGCGCAATAGTCCGCCGAGACGATCGTCCCGCTCGTACACGGTGACATCGTGCCCGGCCCTCGTGAGCTGTTGCGCCGCAGCCAGTCCCGCGGGGCCGGAACCCACGACGGCCACTCGTTTACCGGTGGTGATCGTGGGCGGCTGCGGGACGACACTGCCCTGCTCCCAGGCGAGGTCGGCGATGGTCTGCTCGACTCGCTTGATCGTCACACTTCCGCCGGTTGCGGCCTCGGATATGGACAGCACACAGGCCGATTCGCACGGAGCCGGACACACCCGACCGGTGAACTCCGGGAAATTGTTGGTCGCATGCAGTCGATCACTGGCCGCGTCCCACCGGTCACGGCGTACCAGATCGTTCCACTCGGGAATCAGATTACCCAGCGGGCAACCGGCAGTTCCGGAGTGGCAGAACGGAATTCCGCAATCCATGCAGCGTCGCGTTTGATCGGACACCTCCGCCGCGCGTTCGGTCGTCGGCTGATGCGAGTACACCTCGTTCCAGTCCTTGACTCGCTCGCCGATCGGACGCTTGACAGCATCACGCCTGACGACTTTCAAAAAACCCTGTGGATCAGCCACGTGCAGCCTCCATGATCGCAGCATCGACGTCGCGCCCTTCGGCGCGCGCCATTCGAGTCGCTTCCAGCACCCGCTGGTAGTCGACGGGCATGACTTTGGTGAACAGCGCGGACCGGCGGGGCCAGTCGGCCAACAACGAGGCCGCAACGGTCGATCCGGTCCAACGGCGATGTTTCTCGACGGTCTCGCGCAGCCACACCAGATCGTCCGGGTTGGGCACCTGTAGTTCGACCATTGCCATGTTCACGTCCGCCGGATCGAGACCGAGGACGAACGCGATACCACCGGACATTCCCGCCGCCACGTTGCGACCGGTGGGCCCGAGCACCACGACACGACCGCCGGTCATGTACTCGAAGGCGTGATCACCGACCCCTTCGTTCACCGCGATCGCTCCGGAGTTCCGGACCGCGAACCGCTCCCCTGCCTTACCCCGCAGGTACACCTCGCCCGAGGTGGCACCGTAGAGAATCGTGTTTCCTGCGATCACGTTGTCCTCGGCGACGAACGGCGCATCCTCGGCGGGGCGCACGACTATGCGGCCGCCCGACAGTCCCTTTCCGACATAGTCGTTGGCGTCGCCCACCAAGTCGATGGTGATGCCCGGCGGCAAGAAGGCCCCGAGAGACTGACCGGCCGATCCGGTGAACGCGATGTGGATGGTGTCGTCCGGCAGCCCGACCGCGCCGTACCGCCGAGTGACCTCGGCCCCCAGCAGCGTTCCGACCGTGCGATTGACATTGCGTACCGGGAGCTCGAGTTTCACCGGATGCGCATCCTCCAGCGCGCCTTCGGCCAGCTGGATCAGGGTTCGATCCAGTGCGAAGTCGAGACCGTGATCCTGCGCCCGCAGGCGTCGACGCTGCGTCATCGGGGCACCGTGCCGGTCGACGGGCATCGCGAAGATCGGGGCCAGGTCGAGGCCCTTGCTCTTCCAGTGCGCGACCCCGGCCGCGGTCTCGAGCACATCGGCGTGACCGACCGCCTCGTCGATGCTGCGGAAACCGAGCTGCGCGAAATACTTTCGGACATCCTCGGCGATGAACTTGAAGAAGTCCTCGAGGAACTCGGGCTTGCCGGTGAACCGTTTGCGTAGCTCCGGGTTCTGCGTTGCGACACCGACCGGGCACGTATCGAGATGGCAGACACGCATCATGATGCATCCGGCAACGATCAGTGGAGCCGTCGAGAATCCGAATTCCTCCGCGCCGAGCAGTGCAGCGACGATCACGTCGCGACCGGTGCGCATGCCGCCGTCGCACTGCACGGTGATGCGGTCGCGTAGCCCGTTGAGCACCAGGGTCTGCTGGGCATCGGCGAGACCGATCTCCCACGGTGCGCCGGCGTGCTTGAGCGAGGTCAACGGCGCCGCGCCGGTTCCGCCGTCGTATCCGGAAATGAGGACGACATCGGCGTGCGCCTTGCTCACGCCCGTCGCGACCGTCCCGACGCCGACGGAGCTGACGAGCTTGACGTGCACTCGCGCGTTCTCGTTGGCGTTCTTGAGGTCGTGGATGAGCTGGGCGAGATCCTCGATCGAGTAGATGTCGTGATGCGGGGGCGGCGAGATCAAGCCGACGCCCGGTGTCGAGTGTCTGGTCTTCGCCACCCACGGATACACCTTGTAGCCGGGTAACTGACCGCCCTCGCCGGGCTTGGCTCCCTGCGCCATCTTTATCTGAATGTCGGTGGCATTGACCAGGTAGTCACTGGTCACCCCGAAGCGACCACTGGCCACCTGCTTGACGGCACTGCGCCGCGTCGGGTCGTAGAGGCGGTCGACATCCTCACCGCCCTCACCGGAATTGGACCGCCCGCCGAGATTGTTCATCGCGACGGCCATCGTTTCGTGCGCCTCGGCCGAGATGGATCCGTAGCTCATCGCTCCGGTGTTGAACCGCGTCACGATCGACTCGACCGATTCCACTTCGTCGAGCGGAACCGGCTGCCGCACAGCTTCTTTGAATTCGAACAGTCCGCGCAGGGCACCGCCCTCACGGGCGAGTCGGTCCACCTCGTCGGTGTACTTCTGGAACACGTCGTAACGGCCGGTGCGGGTCGCGTGCTGCAACAGGAACACCGTTTCGGGAGTGAACAGGTGCAGCTCACCTTCGCGCCGGAACTGGTACTCGCCGCCGATCTCCAACCGGCGGTGGACGCGGTCGGTCGGGTTCTCGGGATACGCCCTGCGATGGCGCAGCTTGACCTCCTCGGCGAGCACGTCCAGGCCGACGCCGCCGAGCTTGCTGACGGTGCCCTTGAAGTACTCGCGCACCACCTCGCGGTCCAGACCGACCGCCTCGAAAACCTGTGCGCCGGTGTAGGAACCGACCGTCGAAATGCCCATCTTGGACATCACTTTGAGCACACCTTTGCCGAGACCGTAGAGGTAGTTGCGGACCGCGATCGTCGGTTCGACGCCGGTCAACTCGCCCTCGCCGACCAGATCCTCGATCGATTCCATCGCCAGGTACGGGTTGACCGCCGCGGCACCGAACCCGATGAGGAGCGCCAAATGGTGGACTTCGCGTGCGTCGCCGGATTCGACGACGAGAGCGATCTTGGTGCGCTCCTTGGTCCGCACCAGGTGATGGTGAACGGCCGAGGTCGCCAGCAACGACGGAATCGGAGCGCGGGTGTGGTCGGAGTCGCGGTCCGAGATGATCAGCGTGCGGTACCCGGCAGCGATGGCCTCCGATGCCCGAGCGCGCAAGTCCTCGATGGCCTCGGCGAGACCTTCACCGCCGCGCTCCACCTCGTAGAGCCCACGCAGTACCGTCGCCGACAACCCAGGATGGTCGCCGTCGTCGTTGATATGAATGATCTTGTTCAACTCGTCGTTGTCGAGTACCGGCCACGGCAACACGATCTGCCTGCACGACGCCGCAGTAGGCTCGAGCAAGTTCTGCTCCGGACCCATCACCCGTGCGAGCGAGGTCACGATCTCCTCGCGGATCGAATCGAGCGGCGGGTTGGTGACCTGGGCGAACAGTTCGATGAAGTAGTCGTAGAGCTGACGCGAACGCTGCGACATGACTGCCGCAGGAGTGTCGGTGCCCATGGAGCCCAACGGTTCTCCCCCGGATGCTGCCATCGGGGTCAGTACGACACGCAGGTCCTCCTCGGTGTAGCCGAACGCGACCTGTCGGCGGACCACCGAGTCGTGGTTGTACTGGATGTGCGCCCGCTCGGGCAGGCTCTTGATCTCGAGCAGGCCGGCGTGCAGCCACTCCTGGTACGGATGTTCGGTTGCCAGTTGGAGTTTGATCTCCTCGTCCGGCACCAGACGCCCGGCGACGGTATCGATCAGGAACATCTTTCCCGGCTCGAGACGTCCCTTGGCGACGACCTCGGACTGCGGCACGTCGAGTACGCCGGCCTCACTGGCGAGTATCACGCGGCCGTCCGTCGTCTGCCACCAGCGGCCGGGGCGAAGGCCGTTGCGGTCCAGCACCGCCCCGACGTAGCTGCCGTCGGTGAACGTCACGCACGCCGGACCGTCCCAGGCCTCCATCATCGACGAGTGGAACTGGTAGAAGGCCCGCACCCGTGGATCCATCGTGCGGTGGTTCTCCCAGGGCTCGGGCACCATCATCATCACCACGTGCGGCACGCTGCGGCCGCCCAGGTGGAGCAGTTCGAGCACCTCGTCCAGGGACACCGAGTCCGAGGCATCGGGGTTGCAGATCGGGAACAAGCGCTCCAGGTCCCCGGGGATCAGGTCGCTCGCGAGCAACGCTTCCCGGGCCCGCATGCGGTTCCGGTTTCCCTTGACGGTGTTGATCTCACCGTTGTGTGCCACGTAGCGATGCGGGTGTGCCAGCGGCCACGACGGGAACGTGTTGGTGGAGAATCGACTGTGGACAATGGCAATTGCACTTCTGCACAACGGGTTTCGCAGCTCCGGAAAATAGAGCGGCAATTGCATCGTGGTGAGCATGCCCTTGTAGACGATGGTGCGTGCGGACAGCGACGGAAAGAACAGCCCCGATCCCTCGGCCTCGATCTCGGGGGTGACCCGCTCGGAGCGCTTGCGTAATCCGTACACCAGCCGGTCGAGATCGATTCCGGCCGGACGCACGCCGTCGACCTCGGGGGCGGTGACATAGAGGTAGCTCATGTACGGCATGCAGCCGAGGGCGGTGACACCGACGTCGGCACGATCCGGATCCACCTCGACCGGGACCCAGCCCAGAATGTCCAGACCTTCCTCGGCCGCAACGGCTTCAACGCGCTCGACGGCGATCGCCCGCTCGCGGATACCCTGCGGCAGAAAACACACACCGGCCGCAAACGTGTTGTCACCCGCGGCGTCGGCAACAGGAAGCTCGAAGGGCGCGAGGGAGGTGAGAAGTTCGACGGGCAGCTGAATGAGAATTCCTGCGCCGTCACCGCTGTTGGGTTCGGCGCCGGCTGCGCCGCGATGTTCCAGATTCTCCAGTGCCAGAACGCCATCGGCGACGATGGCATGGGAGCGGCGACCCGCGACGTCGGCGATCATCGCCACGCCGCAGGAATCCTTCTCGAAGCTCGGGTCGTACAGACCTTGCTCCGCAGGCATCCGAGAGAACAGCACCACGATCACCTCCACGTCGGCCGGTGGGTGCGTGAAGGCGGTGCAGTGTCCTGGACGCTGCACCGTGAGTCTCGGCAACCCCGCCGGCTGGTCGACACACCGACCGGAACGGTCGGATGAGCCGAGTTCGATACGCCTGTCGGGAATTCACCGGGACAGCTCTGGCCCGAGAACGAATCCGGGATCCTCCCGGATGGCGAAATCGTAGCAGCTGGTATCCGCATCGATGCAATCGCGAATGCCGGCTACCGTGCAGACGGTTTCAGTCTCGCAGTGGGCGACCGTGCTGATCACGGACACTGCCGGTGAGCATCAGGATCCCGTCGATCAGCGGCCAGATCCCGCCGATTCCGCAGGTGAGCCACGTAACAGCAATCTGCGCCACCGCAATGCCCGGTTGATTCAGATAGAAACGTCCCGCTCCGAACGCGCCCAGCAGAATCCCTAGCAGACCTGCCGTCAGCTTCTGCTTGTCCGAGAACGGCTCACCGGTGACCGGGTGACGGCCGTAGGGCGCCATCGGGTCCATGAAGCCGGGCCCACCGGCGTACTGGGGACCGCCGAACTGGGTACCGCCGTACTGCTGACTCGCGTACGGCGGGGGCGCGAAGTACTGACCGGAACCATCCGCGGGCGGTGGATATCCGGCACCGGACGGGGATCCGAAATACTGCCCCTGATCCGTTCCACCGGAATCGGGGGCGCCGGGATACGGGTTTGCATAATTGGGGTCGGGTGCACCGTAGACAGGTCCCGATCCCTGAGGGGCACCCTTCTCGAACGAGATCGTCGGCTCCGTCGGACCGGTTCCGTCTCCTGGGGTTCCCTCGGACGGGGATGTACCTGAGTCATTCACTTCGAGCTCCCTTACGCGGATGCGGTGCGAACACTCGCTCAGTCTCTCAGTTTTCGCCCTTGGGCATCGGTGACATTTCCGATCAATATGAGCACACCATCGACGAGATGCCAGACGAAGAGCCCGAACAACAGGATCAGCCCGAGGCCGAACACTGCGGTGAGCAGAACGCCGAAGAAGAACAGGAGTAGTTGCGCGACACCGATACCGGTACTGCCGATGTAGAAGCGACCGACACCCAGCCAGCCGAGAAATATCTGCAGCAGACCGCCGACGATCTTGGACTTGTCCGACAACGGCTCACCGCTGATCGGGTCGCGGCCGTGCGGAGCATCAGGACCTACGCCGTAGGCGTAACCGCCCGGATAGCCCGCAGGAGCACCGAAATCTCCGTACTGCCCGGGCCACTGCTGCGGGTAGCTCTGAGGTGGGTAACCCGGCTGCGGGTAGCTCTGTTGCGGGTAGTTCTGTTGCGGGTAGTTCTGGGGTGCGTAGTTCTGTTGTGGATAACCCTGTTGCGGATAACCCTGCTGCGGGTAGTTCTGGGGCGGATAACCCTGCTGAGAATAATTCTGAGGTGAGTAGTTCTGGGGTGGCGGGAATCCGCCGACCGGGTTGTCGATGCTGCCGTCCGGACTCGGTGCCGGGTAGCTCGGTGTGCTGGACCAACCCGGACCGTTTCCGATGCCCGAGTACGTATCCCATCCCGGCCCTGTCGGTCCGGTTGGGCCGTGCGACGGCGCGGACTCCGAGGTGGCGGGCGGCTCCGACAACGATGCCTCAGCGGTGGCGTCGTAGTCGAACGGCGTTCCGAACGACACAGCCGGATCCTTACCGACGTCGCTGGACTGGCCTGTGCTGGAACCGGATTCAGGGTCGGGACCGTAGGACTTGTCGAAATCAACCACGCGTACTGCCTTCTTCCTCGGCTTTCTCGTCTGCTGTCTCGTCGAGCGCCCGCACGTCCTTGCCGTCTCCGGAAACGCCGCGCACCTCGACCTCGCCCGACTCGTCCGAGGGCGACTGGTCAGCATTGTCGGGCCCACCGACGCGTCCTGCATTGTTGTCGTGGTCCGGGTCGTCGTTCGATTTCAGGGTCGCAGGATCCTCGCGCCCCTTGGTGGCGATCACGAAGTACGCGACGGCGAGAACGAAAATGATCGCAGACGTGAAACTGTTGACGCGGATACCGGCGATCGTGGTGGCGAAATCGTCACGCATGAGTTCGACCCAGAACCGTCCGGCGCAGTATCCGGCGACGTACAACGCGAACAGTCGTCCGTGGCCGATCGTGTACCTGCGGTCGATGAACACCAGGAGGGCGACGACCACGACGCTCCACAGCAGTTCGTAAAGGAACGTGGGATGAACGACCTTCTCGACGATCCCCGTCGACACACCGTTCAGAGGATCCAACCGGCCGCTCGAGTCGACTCGCTCGTAGATTTCCAGCCCCCACGGCTGCGTGGTGGCGCGACCGTACAGTTCTTGATTGAAGTAGTTGCCTATGCGGCCGATGGCCTGGGCCAGCAGAATCGGGGGACCGACGGCGTCACCGAACGCAGGTAACGGGATCCCCCGTCGACGGCACGCAATCCAGGCACCCACGCCGCCGAGGAACACCGCTCCCCAGATACCGAGACCGCCGTTCCAGACGTACAGCGCTTCGATCGGGTTTCCACCGGGACCGAAGTACGTCTTCCAGTCGGTCGCCACGTGGTACAGACGCCCGCCGAGCAGACCGAACGGGACGGCCCAGACAGCGACGTCCAGGACTGTGCCCTTGGTTCCGCCCCGGGCGACCCAACGGCGATCACCCCACACCACGGCCACGACGATGCCGATGATGATGAACAGGGCGTAGGCCCGCAGAGCCAGTGGTCCGACGTGCCACACCCCCTGCGCGGGACTGGGAATGTAGGCAAGGATATCGGTCGAAGTCACGACGCTACGTTAGCGGAACGGACACCTTCGGCGAGTTCCGTCGTCAGGCCACGCACCGCGTCGAGTCCATTGTCCACGGCAGTGACCAACGCCGATCCGACGATGACGGCATCGGCGTAGCGGGCTATCTCGGCGGCCTGAGCACCCGAGCGAACACCGAGGCCGACACCGATGGGAATGTCGGAATGCTCTCGGATGCGGGCCGACAGTGCAGGAGCCATCGACGACACCGCGTCGCGAGCCCCGGTGACTCCCATCGTCGACGCGGCGTAGACGAAGCCACTGCTTGCTTCGACGGTACTGACGAGCCGTTCCTCGGTGGACGACGGAGCGACGAGGAAAATCCGGTCCAGTCCGTACCGATCGGAGACCTCGATCCACTCCTGCGCCTCGTCCGGGATGAGGTCCGGGGTGATGATTCCGAGCCCGCCCGCGCCGGCGAGATCGCGAGCGAAGTTCTCGATGCCGTACTTGAGAACCAGATTCCAGTACGTCATGACCACTGCTTTTCCACCCGCAGCAGCAACGTGTTCGGTGACACCGAACACGTCCTTGACCCGAGCGCCGGATCGAAGGGCCACGTCGGCAGCAGCTTGAATCGTGGGGCCGTCCATCACCGGATCGGAATACGGGATTCCGACCTCGACGATGTCGCATCCGGCGTCGACCATGGTCTTGAACACCTCGACCGAGCGCGGCACCGTCGGGAAGCCAGCAGGCAAGTAGCCGACGAGCGCTGCGCGCCCCTCGGCGCGACACTGAGCGAAAGTCCCGGACAGGCGAGAGTCGTTGTTGCTCATGCCTTGATACCCACTTCGTCGTCCACGTTCGGCTCGCCGTCTCCGTCGATCAGACCGAACCATTCGGCGGCGGTGTCGACATCCTTGTCTCCACGTCCGGACAGATTGACCAGAATGATTGCGCCTTCGCCCAACTCCTTGCCGAGGGTCAACGCCCCGGAGATGGCATGCGAGGACTCGATGGCGGGAATGATGCCCTCGGTGCGGCACAGCAGCTTGAAGGCGTTCATCGCTTCGGTATCAGTGACGCCCCGATACTCCGCGCGGCCGATATCGTGCAGGTACGAGTGCTCGGGACCGACACCCGGATAATCCAATCCTGCTGAGATGGAATGAGATTCGACGGTCTGACCGTCCTCGTCCTGCAGCAGGTAGGAGTACGCGCCGTGAAGCGCACCCGGCGTTCCACCGCTGATCGTCGCAGCGTGACGACCCGTCTCGACGCCGTCGCCGGCCGCCTCGAAGCCGATCAACCGAACGTCGGCGTCGTCGATGAACGCGTGGAAGATGCCGATCGCGTTGGATCCACCGCCGACGCAGGCTGCGATGGCGTCGGGCAACCTGCCGGTGGAAGCGAGTACCTGCTGTCGCGCTTCGAGGCCGATGATGCGCTGGAAATCACGAACCATGACCGGGAAGGGATGCGGCCCGGCGACGGTACCGAAGCAGTAGTAGGTGTTGTCGGCGTGGGTGACCCAGTCGCGCAGTGCCTCGTTGATCGCATCCTTGAGAGTGCGTGAACCGGACTTCACTGCCACGACTTCCGACCCGAGCAAGCGCATTCGGGCTACGTTGAGTGCCTGGCGCTCGGTGTCGACCTCGCCCATGTACACCACGCAGTCGAGACCCATCAAGGCACAGGCCGTCGCGGTCGCGACGCCGTGCTGACCGGCACCGGTCTCGGCGATGACGCGAGTCTTGCCCATTCGCTTCGCGAGCAAAACCTGCCCGAGAACGTTGTTGATCTTGTGAGAACCGGTGTGGTTCAAGTCTTCTCGCTTGAGCAGAATTCGAGCGCCACCGGCGTGCTCGGAGAGCCGAGTTGCCTCGAAAACCGGCGACGGTCGGCCGGTGTAGTCGCGCTGCAGCCGATCGAGCTCGTTGAGGAACTCGTTGTCGCTGCGCACCTTCTCGTACTCGGCGGTGACTTCCTCGATCACGCCCATCAGCGCTTCGGGGACGAACCGACCGCCGTACACACCGAAGTGCCCGCCCACATCCGGCTCGTGCGCGCTGCGATCGGTGAGGCCGATGCTGCTCTGCGGCAGATCAGCGCCCTTGAAACGGACTGCCTGCGGGGCGTCCGTGATGGAAGAAGAATTGCTGGTGCTCACCCGGTCCAGTGTGCCCCAACGGCGGACCGCCGCCGCGCTCGGGTCGGATGCCGCGTCGGCCGTGCAGGCTCAGCGTGCGGGCTTGGGGCACGAAGGATGCGTTCCCGCCGTCACCAGGTCCGACACGGCGGTCCGCGGATCGCCCGCAGTGACCAAGCCCTCGCCGACGAGGACGGCATCCGCACCCGCTCCGGCATAGGCGAGCAGATCGGCCGTTCCCCGCACCCCGGACTCTGCGATGCGGATGATCTCGCTGGGCAACCCGGGCGCGATACGGCCGAAGCTGTCTCGATCGATCTCGAGCGTCTTGAGGTTGCGGGCGTTGATGCCGATCACGGTGGCACCGGCCTCGAGGGCACGATCCGCCTCTGCTTCGGTGTGCACCTCGACCAGTGCCGTCATGCCGAGCGATTCGGTGCGATCGAGCAGCGACGTGAGCGCATCCTGTTCGAGTGCCGCGACGATCAGCAGGATGACGTCGGCACCGTGGGCGCGAGCCTCGTGGATCTGATACGGACCGACGATGAAATCCTTGCGCAACACCGGAATCGAGACGGCGGCGCGTACTGCGTCGAGGTCCGCCAGAGATCCGTGGAAACGACGCTCCTCGGTGAGGACGCTGATGATGCGGGCACCGCCCTGCTCGTACGCGCGAGCCAGAACCGCCGGGTCACCGATATCGGCCAATGCACCCTTGGACGGGCTCGCACGCTTCACCTCGGCGATGACGCCGATACCGTCCTCGCGCAGAGCAGCCGCCGCGTCGAGAGGTGCCGGGGCTGCTTTCGCTGCTGCTTTGACGGCGGCGAAATCGACCACCGATTCACGCGCGGCCACGTCGGCCCGTACACCGTCGAGAATCGAGTCGAGAACAGTCATGGTGGCCCCCAGTCCTTTCTGAGCGTCGACGGTCGATGTGAGGAATCTCATCGGCGTCGGACCTAGCGTAGAGGTCCGTCGCGTTCGGACGAACGCGGGGTACCGGACTCGTCGGTAGGGTCTTCGCCCGCGTCGAGCGCGTCCCACATCATGCGTTCGGTGAGGTCTTCACCCTCGTCCGGCGCGGCGTCGTCGGACGAAGAACCTCGAACACGTCGAGCCACCTCGTCACGTCGCACGGCCGGGGCATCGTACTTGGACGAGAGTACCTGCGAGGCAACCGTTTTCCGAATCGACACCACCGCCGCAGCGAGGGCGGCCGACGCACCGATCAGGGTGACGATCGCCGGCAGAACCGATACCTCCGTCATCGAGACCTGAGCCCTCGCGGGCAGCTCTGCAAGTGCCGCCGCCTCCGAATCGGAGGCTCCCACGACGAGCAGGCGCACGGCCGGAACAGCGGCCGCCACGGCCACCACCGCAATCGCCACGGACAGCACCCGAGAGGCCCACCCACGGACCGCGAACGACGCAGCCACCGCCGCCAGCAACACCAACGCCAGCGGTGTGGTGGCGGCCGCCCACGTGCCGCCCAGAAGGTCGTCGGTTCGGTTCTCCCCGAGGCCGTCCGCCGACGTCACCCGTACCCACGTCATGCGCGATGCGCCCCAGAGGCACGCCGAGGCCAACACGAGGAGGAAAACCGGCACAGCGGCCGACGCGCGGCGACCGGATCGCTCGGTCATCGTCCGCCGACCTCGCGGAGCGATTCTGCGGCCGCAACTGCACCCAGCACCGCCATGGCCTTGTTTCGCGCCTCGTCGTCCTCGTATTCCGCGACCGAGTCGGCTACGACCCCCGCGCCTGCCTGAACGTATGCGGTGCCGTCCTTGATCAGAGCGGTACGAATCGAGATGGCGGTATCGGCGTCACCCGCGAAATCGAGATACCCGACGATGCCGCCGTAGATTCCGCGTCGCGTCGGTTCCAATTCGTCTATCAGTTCCATGGCCCGCACCTTCGGAGCCCCGGACAAGGTGCCCGCCGGGAAACAGGCCTTGACCGCGTCGAGAGCACGCTTGCCCTCGGCCAGACGGCCCGTCACCGTCGACACCAAGTGCATGACGTGGCTGTATCGCTCGATGTGGCGGTAGTCGCTCACGCGCACGGTGCCCGGAGCGCAGACGCGCCCGAGATCGTTGCGCCCGAGATCCACGAGCATCAAATGCTCGGCGTTCTCCTTCTCGTCGGCGAGCAGATCCTTCTCGAGCAGTACGTCTTCTTCCTCGGAAGTACCGCGCCACCGCGTGCCCGCGATCGGATGTGTGGTGGCGAGACCGTCGAACACCGTCACCAGAGCTTCGGGGCTCGATCCGACGATGGAGAAGGCCGTCTCGTCGTTGTCTCCCGGAACATGCATCAGGTACATGTACGGGCTGGGGTTCGAGGCCCGCAGCATGCGGTAGACATCGAGGGGTGACGCCTCGGTGTCCATCTCGAAACGCTGCGAGAGGACCACCTGGAACGCTTCTCCGGCTTCGATCTCCTCCACCAATCGGACGACGTCGGCCCCGAATCCCTCGGAGGTTCGCTGCCGACGGAACTGTGGTGCGGGCTTGGAGACGGTGGAGACAGTGGACGCGGCAGGTTTCGACAGGTCGGCGCACATGCGGTCGAGGCGGCGCACGGCGTCGTCGTAGGCCTCGTCGACGTTATCGTCCGTACCGTCCCAGTTCACCGCATTCGCGATCAGAGTGATCGCACCTTCGTGGTGATCGACGGCCGCCAGATCGGTTGCGAGCATCATGACCAGCTCGGGCACCCCGAGATCGTCCTGAGCATGTTCGGGCAGCTTCTCGATACGCCGCACCGAGTCGTATCCCAGATAGCCGACCATCCCGCCGGTCAAGGGCGGCAGACCGGGCACCCGCTCCGAGTGCAACAACTCCAGGGTCCTGGCCAGAACTTCGAGCGGATCGCCGCCACTGGGCACCCCTGCCGGGACGTTGCCGCGCCAGGCCGCCTCGCCGTCGATGACCGTCAACGACGCCGGAGCGCCTGCACCGATGAACGACCACCTCGACCACGAACGGCCGTTCTCGGCGGACTCGAGCAGAAACGTGCCCGGTCGATCGGCACCGAGCTTCCGGTACGCCGACAACGGAGTCTCGGAGTCTGCAAGCACCTTTCGCGTCACCGGAACCACACGATGCTCGGCTGCGAGGTGCCGAAACACCTCACGGGAGGTGGTCGAATCCGAGTTGTCGGTACCGGAGGTGGGACTGGAGTCGGTGGTCGTCTCGCCGTGCATGGTCCCATCCTCCCAGGTTCGGCCCACGGTTCCCTCCGCAGGCTCCGCTCGTGACATATCGGTCACTTCGCAGGCTCCGCTCCCGACTCGATGGTCACTCCGCAGGCTCCGCTCCCGACATAGTTGGTCACTCCGCAGGCTCCGCTCCCGACTTCCTGGTCACTCCACAGGCTCCGCTCCCGGCAGGGGTTGTTGCTCGCGGTAGCCTGCCGAGCATGAAACCAGGCGAGCTCGTTCCCGACTTTTCCCTACCGGATCAGACCGGAGAGACCCGAACACTGACCGATTTGCTGTCGAACGGTCCGATAGTCCTGTTCTTCTACCCCGCTGCCTTCACCCCAGGTTGCACCGCCGAGGCGTGCCACTTCCGGGACCTGGCATCGGAGTTCGCCGAGGTCGGTGCCACCCGCGTCGGCATCAGCGCCGACGCCGTCGCGAAGCAGGCCGAGTTCGCCGCCTCCAAGTCATTCGACTACCCGCTGCTCTCCGACGAGGACGGCACCGTCGCGACCGCGTTCGGCGTCAAGCGCGGATTGCTGGCCAAGCTCTCCCCGGTCAAGCGCGCGACGTTCGTCATCGGCACCGACCGGAAGGTCCTCGAGACCTTCTCGAGCGAAGTCCGGTTCGAAGCTCACGCGGACAAAGCTCTGGAATACCTACGCGCGCATCGCACGTAGATCTTCTACCCGACGCGATGCTTCGGGTGGGGGGAACCTCGAGGCATCATGTGCAGACCACAACTATCCGGTTAGGGGTGGTGCCTGCAGGAACGACCAGAGATCGAGAGGTTCCCCGCAATGGACACGTCGACCACACCGCAGGAGGCGACACCCGAAGGCGCGGTCGACCCCCGCTGGCTCACCGAGAGCCAACAGGAGGCCTGGCGGTCGCTCGTCGCCCTCGTCACTCGACTTCCGGCAGCGTTGGATGCCCAGCTTCAACGTGATTCACAGCTCACCCACTTCGATTACTTCGTCCTCGCCACCGTCAGTGAGAACCCGCAGCGACGGATCCAACTCCGAGACCTGGCGGAGTACGCGAACGCATCGCTCTCGCGACTGTCACACGTGGTGACCAAGCTCGAGAAGGCGGGTTGGGTTCGCCGAGAATCGATTCCGGGCAGCCGCGGCTCCCACGCGGTGCTGACCGACGCGGGCATGGCGAAGGTCGTCGACGCGGCACCGGGGCACGTCGGCACGGTGCAGGCGCTGGTGTTCGAGGGGCTCTCGAACGATGAGGTCGCGCAAATGTCGACACTGAGCGCGACCCTGTTGGCTCAGTTGGACAAGGGAATTGCAGCAGGGACCGGTCACGCCTGAGGCGTCTCGGGACCCATCAACACGTCGGCATCGAAGCACGTGTGCGCGCCGGTATGGCATGCCGCACCGACCTGGTCGACCACCAGCAGCACGGCATCACCGTCGCAGTCGAGCCGAACCTCGTGCACGTACTGCGTGTGCCCCGACGTCTCACCCTTCACCCAATATTCCTGCCGGGATCTCGAATAATAAGTGCCCTTGCGGGTTTCGAGAGTTCGGGCGAGTGCCTCGTCGTCCATCCAGGCGACCATCAACACTTGACCGGTGGATCGTTCCTGCGCGACAGCACTGAACAGTCCGGCGTCGTTGCGCTTGAGCCGAGCGGCCAGCGTCGGGTCGAGAGTCATCGAGATCCTCTTCGCTAGCGGACGACGATGCGCTCGGCGCGCATCGCGTCTTTGACCTGGCCGATGGTGAGGTCGCCGAAGTGGAAGACGCTGGCCGCGAGAACGGCGTCCGCTCCGGCGTGCACTGCGGGCGAAAAGTGTTCCACCGCGCCCGCTCCGCCGCTGGCAATGACAGGCACGTGCACGGCAGCCCGGACGGCAGCGATCATCGGCAGGTCGAACCCGGCCTTCGTGCCGTCGGCATCCATCGAGTTGAGCAGGATCTCTCCCACGCCCAGTTCGGCACCGCGTACTGCCCACTCGACGGCGTCGATACCGGTTCCGCGCTTGCCACCGTGGGTGGTGACTTCCCACCCCGACGGTGTGTCCTGCTGCCCTTGCGGAACGGTACGAGCGTCGACCGAGAGCACGATGCACTGAGACCCGAACCGCTCACTGAGCTCACGCAACAACTCCGGTCGGGCGATCGCGGCGGTGTTGACACTGACCTTGTCCGCACCGGCCCGCAACAGACGATCGACGTCGGCGACCGTGCGCACTCCCCCGCCCACGGTGAGCGGAATGAACACCTGCTCGGCGGTACGGCTGACGACGTCGAGCATCGTTCCTCGATCCGATGTCGATGCGGTGACATCGAGAAAAGTCAGCTCGTCGGCACCCTGCGCGTCGTAGGCAGCCGCCAGTTCGACGGGATCGCCCGCGTCGCGCAAATTCTCGAAGTTGATGCCCTTCACCACACGTCCGGCATCGACATCGAGGCACGGAATCACTCTGACCGCGACGCTCATCTCGCAGGTCCTTCCAGGTAGTCGGCCGGGGCACCGAGTTCGGTGATCACCTTCAACAGCTCGCCGTGCACGCCGGGCCCTGCCGCGAGCACCGACGTCGAGTCGACAGTCCAGGGTGCTCCCGCGAGGTCGGTGACGATTCCGCCTGCTGCGCGCACCAGCAGCGCACCCGCAGCGTTGTCCCAGGCTCGATGGCCGAAGACTACTGCGCCGCCCAAAACACCGCTGGCGGTGTAGGCCAGATCCACTCCGGTAGCACCGTGCATCCGCAGGCGCGACGAATGCATCGACAACTCTTCGAGAATACGGAACCTGAACCGCCCGGGTAGTGAACCACGGCTGGCCACGTTGAAGGCACCGAAGCCGATCATCGACTCGCGCAATACCTTCGGCTGCAACATCGGGAGTGCGACGCCGTTCAGCAGCAGCGGGCCACCCGCCACAGCAGCGAACCGCTGATCCACCAGCGGAAGCCACGTGAGACCGAGGACGGGCTCTCCGTCGTCGAGCAACGCCAGCAACGTTCCCGCAGAAGGCAAACCCGACGAGTAGTTGAACGTGCCGTCGATCGGGTCGAGTACCCAGACGAGCCCGGAGTTCAGATCGGGTCCGCCGAATTCCTCACCGTGAACGGCGATTCCGGTCGCATCCAACAATTCGGAACCGAGTCTGCGTTCGAGTTCGAGATCCACCGCGGTCGCGAAGTCGTCGGGCCCCTTCTGCACTGCGCTCGGCGCGCCGACGCCTGCGACGAACCGATCACGAATGCCGTCGAGCAATCCGCCGGCAAGCTCGAGCAGACGAGTCGGTTCCTCGGGAAGCGTCATTCGTTGCTACCGAGACACCGCGGCGAGGGCGTCGGGCAGCGTGAAACGTCCGGCGTACAGCGCCTTTCCGACGATGGAACCTTCTACCCCACGATCGACCAGTCCGGCGATCGCTTCGAGATCTGCGATGGTGGACACACCGCCGGACGCGATGACCGGCTTGTCGGTCTTGGCGCACACGTCGGCGAGCAGTTCGAGGTTGGGCCCGGTCAACGTGCCGTCCTTGGTGACGTCGGTGACGACGTAGCGCGAGCAGCCGTCGCGCTCGAGCCGCTCGAGGACCTCCCACAGGTCGCCGCCGTCGCTGACCCAACCGCGTCCGCGCAGACGCGGCGCACCGTCCACGATCAACACATCGAGGCCGACCGCGACACGATCGCCGAACTCACCGATCGCACGCGAGCACCACTGCGGATCCTCGAGGGCTGCAGTGCCGAGATTGACCCGCGCACAGCCCGTCGCAAGCGCAGCGCGCAACGAATCGTCGTCACGAATGCCGCCCGACAGCTCCACCTTCACGTCGAGTTCGCCGACGACCGACGCCAGCAGCTCCCGGTTGGACCCCCGTCCGAACGCGGCGTCGAGATCCACGAGGTGGACCCATTCCGCGCCGTCGTTCTGCCATGCAAGCGCGGCGTCGCGAGGCGACCCGTACTTGGTCTCGCTCCCGGCTTCTCCTTGAACGAGACGAACAGCTTCGCCGCCTGCGACATCGACAGCAGGCAATAAGACCAGGCTCACGTGCGGTTATGCTACGGGCCGACTCGCACCGAATTCAAAACGGGGTGCCCGCTGCGTAGCTTCGCATGCCGCGGCGACGGACCGTCAGTTGTCGGGACCGAGTTCCTTGCGCGTCATGCGAGTGGACACCACCGCCAGTGCAGCGATTGCCCCGACCACACCGGCCAAGGCAATCGCCAGAGCTGCCCCTGCGCTCGGCTGCAGAACGGCGATCAGGGCAGTGGCGAGAGCCAGCACCGCCACGGCCGCGCCGAGTGATCGGAAGGCCAACCGGCCGAGCGAGAACTCGCGCTCGCTCACACCGACCGAACCCAATTCTCGAGCAGCGCGGCACCGGCGTCCCCGGACTTCTCCGGGTGGAACTGGGTGGCCGACAGGGCACCGTTCTCCACGGCGGCCAGGAATCGGCCGCCGTGATCGGCCCATGTGAGCAGGGGCGCAGCGATGGTGTCACCGGGTTCGAGCTCCCACCGCTGCGCGGCATAGGAATGGACGAAGTAGAACCGTGTCTGTGGGTCGATGCCGTCGAACAACACGCTGTTCTCCGGGGCCTCGACGGTGTTCCACCCCATGTGCGGGAGAACGTCCGCCTGCAGACGTTCGACCGTGCCCGGCCATTCGCCGCAACCGTCCGCTTCGACGCCGAACTCGACACCACGGTCGAAAAGAATCTGCATCCCGACGCAAATGCCCAGTACCGGGCGTCCACCCGCGAGACGGCGCCCGATGATGCGCTCACCTCGAACAGCCGTCAGGCCCTCCATACACGCCGCGAAAGCGCCGACTCCGGGGACGACGAGCGCCTCCGCGTTCAACGCCTCGTCGAAGTCCGAGGTCACCGTCACGTCGGCACCGACCCGGGCCAACGCCCTCTTCGCCGAGTGCAGATTGCCCGAGCCGTAATCGAGCAACACCACAGAAGTCATGAGGAAAGTCTATCGGGGCGTGGTCGGGCGATCAGCGCCACCGCCGCAACCATGACCACCGCGGCGGCCGCCGCGGTGAATCCCGCCGTGTACCCGACGCTCGTGGCGAGAACTCCCAGCGCGAGAGCACCCGCACCGGTTCCCGCATCGAAGCTGATGTTCCAGACGGCGCTCGCGCTGCTGTAGCGAGCGGGCCCGGCGGCGTCGAACGCCATCACCAGACTGTCGTTCTGGCATGCGCCGTACCCGATTCCGAACAGTATTGCAGCGACGAAGAACAGCGCCGCCGGCATGTTGCCCAGCGCAGCAATCGCGAACAGTGCAACGCCGAACCCAGCCGACACCAACGCCGGAACGACGGAACGTCCGATGCCGACGCGGTCCGCGACCGTTCCTGCCGTGTACCGGCCGACGAGCATGGCGGCGCTGACGACGGCCAGAGAGAGACCGATCATCGCGGCTCGGTTCGACTCGGCGATCGGCAGCAAGCTGGTGATTCCGCCGTAGGCCGCGGACACCGACGCGATGACGAGACACGGCACCAGGAACAGTCGGGCGTCGAGGCGAACCCGCTCGATTTTCGGCGGTTGCAGTGCCGGTCTGGTGGGCGGCAGGAGCGCCACTCCGATCAGGCCCGCCGCAGGCACCAGGGCACCGAGTACGAACACTGCCACCGGACTTGCCGCGAAGATCACCAAACCGAGAGGCAGAGTGATCATTTGAGACAGCGCTACCGCGATCCCCTGCGCGCCCGTTGCTCGACCGAGCAGAGAAGTGGGGGCCAACTCGGCGACGATGGCCGCTCCGGCCACCGTGAGCATGCCGAAGCCCGTTCCCCTCAGGGCCGATACCGCCAATGCCGGACCGGCCTCGACGGACACGATGAACAGCAGTGCGGGAACACCCAGCAGCAGACAGCCGGCCGCGAGCACGGGACGATGGCCGACGCGAACCAGCATGGCCGGTACGAACAGCTGGGTGATGACGGTGGTGGCCATGAAGATCGCGGTGCTGGCCGCCGCGACCGCGTCGGACGCCCCCGATTCGGAGACCGCGAGTGGTACTACCGGGAGCAGCAGACCCCAACCGCCGAATGCAGCCGCACCCATCGCCATTGCGGCCGGAAGGCCGCGGATCGAGCGCAGGCCGGTCAAGGCACGAGCGCCGGTCGATCGATCACAGACTTCCCTTGGTGGACAGCACGCCGGTGACCCGAGGGTCGTATTCGGCGGCCTGACGCAACGCCCGCGCGACCGCCTTGAACTCGGCCTCGGTGATGTGGTGCTGGTCGCGGCCGTAGATCACGCGGACGTGCAGCGCGATGCGAGCATTCGACGCCAGAGTCTCGAACACGTGCTTGTTGATAACCGTGGAGTACGGAACACCCGGGTAGCCGCCGATGACCGAGTGCACCATGTAGTCCGGTTCGCCGGTGTGCACGCAGTAGGGCCGTCCGGACACATCCACGGCCGCATGCACGAGCGTCTCGTCCATCGGAATGAACGAGTCGCCGAATCGGGTGATGCCGGCCTTGTCGCCCAGGGCTTGTCCCAGAGCTTGTCCGATCACGATCGCGGTGTCCTCGACCGTGTGGTGTGCCTCGATCTCGATATCACCCGTTGCCCGAACCGTCAGGTCGAAACGGGCATGGGTCCCGAGGGCGGTGAGCATGTGGTCGTAGAACGGCACCCCGGTGGAGATGTCGACGATGCCGGTGCCGTCGAGGTTCAGCTCGACCGAGATGTCGGATTCCTTGGTGGTGCGCTCGATCTTGGCGATACGGGGAGCGGGTGTGGTCACTTCGGTGCCTCTGCTCTTTCGGTCGATGCGAGTGCTGCGCTGACGGTGAGGAACCGGTCGTTCTCGTGCGCGAGTCCGATGGTGACGCGGAGATATCCGGGGATACCCACGTCGCGGATGAGGACGCCGTCGTCGAGGTATCGCTGCCACGTTCGAGCCGTGTCGGTCAACCGACCGAAGAGTAGGAAGTTGGCGTCGGACGGGACGACGTCGTACCCCTGGGCAGCAAGCGCTTGTGCTACACGATCGCGTTCGGCCGACAGTTCGGCCACGCTCGCCAAGGTGTCGTCGGCGTGCCGCAGGGCTGCGCGAGCGGCGGCCTGGGTGACCACCGAAAGGTGATAGGGCAGACGCACCAACAACATTGCGTCGATCACGGCCGGGGAAGCAACGAGATATCCCAGCCGGCCACCGGCGAACGCGAACGCCTTGCTCATGGTTCGACTGACGACGATCGTGCTCGGGTAGCTCTCGATCAGTCCGATTGAGCTTGCGGCCGAAGAGAATTCGGCGTACGCCTCGTCCACCACGACGATTCCCGTTGCGGCGTCCAGGATCTGGCGCAAATCGACCTCGTCGATGCTGTGACCGGTCGGATTGTTGGGGCTGGTGACGAAGACGACGTCGGGCCTGCGCTCGTGGATCGCCTGCACCGCATAGTCGACGTCGAGCGAGAAGTCTGCTCGACGCGTCGCCGGAATCCACTCGGTCTGAGTCCCGGAAGAAATGATCGGGTGCATGGAGTACGACGGCACGAAACCCAACGCAGTGCGGTCGGGTCCGCCGAACGCCTGGAGTAGTTGCTGCAGAATCTCGTTCGAGCCGTTGGCTGCCCATACGTTGGCGGTCTCGACCGCGAAGCCGGTCTGCTTCGTGAGATAGCGCGCCAGGTCGGCCCGTAGTTCGACGGCATCGCGATCGGGGTACCGATGCAGTTGCGCGGCCGCGGTCCGGACCGAATCCGCGACATCGTCGATCAGTGCCTGCGTCGGCGGGTGCGGATTCTCGTTCGTGTTGAGTTGCACCGGTACGGTCAACTGCGGTGCGCCGTAGGGGGACTTACCGACGAGCGACTCCCTCAGCGGTAGGTCGTCCAGCGAGACGCCTTGCCCCAGAGCATCACTCATGACGCACCACTGGTGCGCAACCCCTCGAACCGCAGCCGTACCGCTTCGCCGTGGGCCGGCAGATCCTCCGCGTTTGCCAGTGCAATGACATGTGCGGCAACATCTTTCAGCGCAGCTTCGCTGTAGTCGACCACGTGGATGCCACGGAGAAACGTTTGCACACTCAGACCTGAGGAGTGTCGAGCACACCCGGCCGTCGGAAGCACGTGATTGGACCCGGCGCAGTAGTCACCGAGGCTCACCGGCGACCACGCGCCGACGAAGACAGCACCGGCGCTGCGCACCCGGGCTGCGACGTCGGAAGCGTCCTTCGTCTGGATCTCGAGGTGTTCGGCGGCGTAGGCGTTGACCACGGCCAATCCCTGCGTGATGTCGTCGACCAGCACGATGCCGGACTGGCTCCCGTTCAGCGCGGTGGCCACGCGCTCAGCGTGCCGAGTGGACGCCATCTGCGCGTTCACTGCCTCATCGACGGCATCGGCGAGTTCGAGACTGTCGGTCACCAGGACACTGGCGGCCATGACGTCGTGCTCGGCCTGGCTGATCAGGTCTGCTGCCACGTGGATGGGGTCTGCGGTGGCGTCGGCGAGAATCCCGATCTCGGTGGGGCCTGCTTCGGAGTCGATTCCGATGAGCGAACGGCACAGCCGCTTGGCGGCGGTGACGTAGATGTTGCCGGGACCGGTGATCAGATCGACCGGGGCGAGTTCACCACCGTCGGTGTCGACGCCGCCGTAGGTGAGCAGCGCAACGCCCTGGCCTCCGCCGACGGCCCAGACCTCGTCGACACCGAGGAGCTGAGCTGCGGCCAGAATCGTCGGGTGCGGCAGGCCGCCGAAATTCTTCTGCGGTGGCGAGGCCACCACGAGGGAACCGACGCCGGCGATCTGCGCAGGCACCACGTTCATCACGACGGACGACGGATACACCGCGTTGCCGCCGGGCACGTACAGGCCGACTCGATCGACGGGGATCCAGCGCTCGGTCACGGTGCCGCCGGGTACCACCTGGGTGGTGTGATCGGTCCGACGCTGATCCGAGTGCACCAGACGGGTTCGCTCGATCGCGACCTCGAGCGCGGCCCGAACCGCCGGATCCAACTCGTCGAGTGCGCGCATCAACTCCTGCTGGGGAACTCGAATCCGGTCCGGTCGGACTCCGTCGAATTTCTCGCTGAACTCGAGAGCTGCATCGACCCCGCGCTCCTGGACGGCGTCGACAACGGGGCGAACCTGATGCAGTACCGAATCGACATCCACTCCGCCTCGGGGAAGTGCGCCGCGTAGTTCGGCGGTGGATGGAGTTCGTCCGCGTAGATCGACGCGCGCGAGCTCGATGCGGGCAGGCATAGTGGGCCCCTTCGTGGAGTCGGTTCGGTGCCGGGGTTCGGTCGAATCAGTGTTGTCCGAACCACCAGGATAGTTCCACCGAATTCGGCTCAGCCCCGCACGTCCCACAGATGATGAATGGGATCGTGAATGTAGTAGGCGGCAAGAGTCTCGACGGTGAAATGCGAGCCGTCGCTGCGTCGACCCCGCCGACCGCGGTCCTCCACCGGCACAGCCGAGAACGCGTCGGCCAGGGCATGAGCCGCTTCCCCGAGTTCCGACGCCACGGTCGCCGCATTCTGGGCGTTGTATTTCTCGGCCACGGCGGTGGCGTCCTGGTCCCAATTGTCGAACTCGGGATCGTCCTCGGTCAGCACCAACGCGAGCCGAGAGAGAAATATCCGGTGCGCATCGCGGACGTGTGCGCCGTATTCGAGCGCCGACCACGTCGAATCGTCGGGCCGCACTGCCGCGTTCCCGCGATGCAGCACGGCGATCCAACGCTCCACGTCACCGCGAATCAACCCGGGCACGGCGTCGTATTCGACGGCACTCGAGTCGAACCCACAGTCCGGGCAAGATCGTTCGAGGACCCAGGTCCAGTTCTTGGTGTCGGGATCGATCGGCATGCCGGTCAGGATAGAGCAGGGCAACTCACCTGGTGTCCACAATTCGCCTCGTAGATATCCGATTCGGCGTCCTGACGCGAATTGTGGACAGCGAGTGCTGTCGCTACGGCTGTCAGGCGTAGCGGGCCGCCAGGTTCTGCAGTGTGCTTTTGATTCCCTGCGCGTTCTTCTGCGGAAACTTGAACAGCTCGAGCGCCTTCGGAACCTTGGCGGTGCCGTACTTGAAGCTTTCGGTGACCGTGGTCAGGCCCGGCTGCTTCTCCTCGAATTCCCAGCGCCAGCTGTGCCCCATCGGATGCTGCCACTCGACGACTTTGTGCTTGTCGGCGTCGATGAACTCCGTGACGGTGCTGGTGATCTTGTAGGGCACGCCGAACTGCTTCATGCCCACGGAGAACTTGGCACCGGTGCTGAGACGTTCAGGGCCGCGGACGGTGTCCTTGACCGTGCCCGACCCATCCAATTCGCCATGCCGGGTGGGGTCGGCGACGATGGCGAACAGCTCCTCTGCCGGTGCACGCACCTCGGTCTGTCGGGTGACCTGCTGCGGACCTGTGTCGATGGTTCTGATGTCTGCCATGGGCAGCGTCTACCCCGCAAAGCCAGGATCGACACCCGTCCACCGGACACGATGCCGGTTGACGCACGTAGTGAGAGGACTCCATGTACTGCGTCGGCGTGTGAGTCCGAACGGGAAGTCGGTAACGCATAGTCTGTGGTGGCGATACCAGCGGCATGAACAGATTGAGAGTTGCCACGGTCACAGTCACCGTAGGTCTCGTGCTCTTCATGACGGCGGGCGTAGCCAGTGCGTCGCCTGGTAGTCCGTATCCGTATCCGTGGGCACCGGAATGGGCCAGACCTGCCGTCGAGTTCGTTGGGTTCGTGCTTGCCGACTTCGTTGTGAACGTCCTGCAACCAATTCTCGACAGCATCGGTATCAGCCTGTAAGAACCTCTTGCGAAGAACCCTCGCACGGAAGCCTTCGTATTCCAACGCATCGAACCGCTGTCCGATCACTGGCGGCGCACCGAACATAGGTGACGAACCGGCGTAGCCGTGGTGCCAGATGCTGCGAGTCCAGGGATACGCCAAGTATTGCGGCTGCTCGACGGCGTCGCGCATGGCAGAATCACAGGTTGGACCGCCGAACGCTTCGATGTGGTCCAAGTACGTAATGGGAGACAGTTGAACTGGTCAGTGTGGCTTGCGTTCCTCGGTGCGAGCATCGTCATCAGTCTCTCCCCCGGCGCGGGCGCCATCGCATCGATGTCCACCGGGCTTCGTTACGGCCTGCGCCGCGGGTACTTGAACATCTTCGGACTGCAGATCGGCCTGCTCCTGCAGATCGCCATCGTGGCCGTGGGACTGGGAGCTGTTCTGGCCAGCTCGGCTGTGGCCTTCACCGCAATCAAGTGGTTCGGCGTTGCCTACCTGGTCTACCTCGGCGTTCGGCAGTGGCGGGCAGCCCCGACCGAGGTCGCCGACGTCCCCGCAGTGGCCGACCGTGGGTCGACGATGCTCGCCCGAGGTTTCCTCGTCAATGCCAGCAATCCCAAAGCTGTCGTCTTCATGGTCGCCGTGCTACCCCAGTTCCTCGATCCGACGCGACCACTCGTCGTTCAGTATCTGGTGATCGCCGCGACGATGGTCGCGGTCGACATGTTCGTGATGACCGGCTACACCTCATTGGCCTCGCGGGTGCTGCGATTGATGAAATCGCAGCGCCAGCAGAAGACGATGAATCGGACGTTCGCCGGCATGTTCTTCGCTGCCGCAACGTTTCTCGCGACCGTCCGTAGGGTGACACCATGAGGAAGTACCGCGTGATCATGAAGAATGCCCTGGGCGGGGACCCGATTCCGTTGGGATTGTTCGACACTCTCCTCGAAGCCAACACGTGGATTCAGGACGTCGGCAAGCGGGACGAGCACGAACTCGGTACCTACACCGTCGAAGTTGTCGACGAGTGACTGGACGGTGTCCGTGCTCGAGTGGAGAAACATTCGACGCCTGCTGTGAGCCGTACCTGCGCGGCGATGCGAGCGCGCCGACGGCCGTGAAGCTGATGCGATCTCGATTCACTGCATTTGCCGTCGCAGATGTGGACTATCTTCACTCCTCGTGGCATCCCGACACGGCACCGTCGGAGCTGGATGTGGACCCCGATCAGCAGTGGTACCGACTCGATATTCTCGCAACCGATGCGGGGGGGCTGTTCGACGACGCGGGAACCGTCGAGTTCCGAGCTCGATACCGGCATCCCGACGGAGCGGGCTCCATGAGTGAGGTGAGCCGATTCGTCCGAGTGGACGGCCGATGGCTCTACCTCGACGGGATCGTCTCGCGCTAGAGGTTGCGCAGCTTGGTCGGTCGGTTGCTCGAGGTGCGGCGCGCTTCCTGCTTCTCCTTGATACGTTCGGCATCCTTGCGCACCTGGATCTGAGTGCGTCGCTCACGAACCAGCCACTGCGGCGGGCTGGCGACGAGTTCCTCGATGGCGTCGTTGGTCAAGGCCTCGGTCACACCGCCGCGGGCGAGGCCTGCGATGGACACACCCAACTTCTTGGCGATGACGTCGCGGGGGAAGGGTCCGTTGGTCTGCAAGTCGGTCAGCCACTGCGGCGGATCGTTACGCAAGGCGTCCAGTTCCGACCTGCTGACCATCGAGTTCTGGAACTCTTCCGGCGCTGCGGGAAGGTAGATCCCGAGCTTGTTCGCCGCGGTCAATGGCTTCATGGTCTGCTGCTTGTTCTCCGAGCTCACCGCAACAGCTTATCCGCCGACGCACGCTCTCGACGCCACCGTCTCTCCCAGCCCGCTTCGTCCCATAGGGTCGACACCGTGAACATCGATGTGCAGACCCTGCGTTGGTACGCGGCAGTGGCGCAGCAACTGCATTTCGCCCGCGCTGCTCAGTCGCTGGGGATTTCGCGAATCCGCCTGAGCAAGACCGTCGTGGAACTCGAGGAGCAGCTCGGCGTCGACCTCTTCGTTCCGGGGGTCTCCCCCACCGAACTCACCGCCGACGGCCGAGCTTTGCTCGAGCGGGCTCTGACGGAGATTGCCGAAGACGACCGGTTGGCCGAGCTCGCTCAGGTTGCTGCCGCCGAGCCGACGACGTTCACCATCGGATACGCCGAAGGCGTGACGCTGACGAAGTGGACGCGCATCTGGGCGGATCGATTTCCGGACGTCACGCTGTCCGTGATGGCGACGACGCCGGAGACACAGGTGTCGGCCCTGCACGACGGAACGGTCGATGTGAGCTTCGTTCGACCGCCGATCGATCGCGCGGGCCTGAACGCGATCGGCCTATATCAGGAAGTCCAGGTTGTAGTGGTCCCGAAAGACCACGCAGTTGCAGCGTTCGATTCCGTCACCGCGCTCGATCTCGCCGACGAACACTTGCTCGCCAATCCCGCGACTGTGCCCGAATGGGCTGCTGTAGCAACGGAACTGGAAGTCGGAAGTCGTCCTGCCCTGCCCCCCATGAACAGCGTTGCGGAAACGTTCGAGTACGTGGCCGCCGGGCTGGGGATGGCAATCGTGCCGCACTCGGTCGCCCGATTCAACGCGCGTAAGGATCTCGTCTACCGTCCGGTGACCGACGTCGAGCACACCCAGATTGCGCTGGCCTGGGTCGCCGAGCACGAGGACGACCGCATCGAGGAGTTCATCGGCATCGTTCGAGGACGGTCGACCCGAAGTTCACGAGGCTCGGCAGACGACGTGCCGGTGAAGAAGAAGAAAGCGCACCCCTCCAAGCCTGCCCGCCCGGTTGCCAAGACGAAAACGAACACCCGCCGCAGCGGTAAGCGTCGCTAATCGGGCTCCGCCCGTCGTGCGTGTTTTGCGCCCCCTCAGGTACGCGAAACGCTCACGAGGGCGAAGCCCGAAGTCGATCGATTTCGCGACGATCGCGCTTGGTCGGTCTACCTGCTCCTCGATCACGCCTCGGTACGGAGGCCAGAACTTCCTTCGGCGGCGGCGGGGGACTGCGGTCGATCAGGCACTCGGGAACGACAGCGGCACCGACTCGTTTGGTGATCGCCCGTACGACCACGACGATCTTCTCCAGCCCGTCGACCCGGAGCCGGATCTCGTCGTTCGGGCCGATTCGCGTACCGGGCTTGGCGGGGGTTCCGTTGACGCGGACGTGCCCACTGCGGCAGGCAGCGGCGGCCGCGGACCGCGTCTTGAACAATCGCACCGCCCAGATCCAGCTGTCGAGGCGGGCACTCTGCGCTTCCATCTTCGAAGATCTTCCCTCACATCACGAGGCTCGACTACATGTCCAGGCCGAGGTCGAGCACTGTCACCGAGTGTGTCAGACCGCCGACGGCAAGGAAGTCGACCCCCGTCCGGGCGTAGTCCCGTGCCACGTCCACCGTCAACCCGCCCGAGGATTCCAGCTTGGTCTCGGGAGCGAATTTGTCACGACGCTGCACGGCCATCTGCGTCTGCCACAGCGCGAAGTTGTCCAGCAGCACGAGTTCGACGTTCTCGGCGAGTACCTGGTCGAGCTGTTCGAGGCTGTCGACCTCCACTTCACAGGCGATGTTCGGCGCCGCGGCCCGCACCGCGTTCAGAGCAGCGACGACCGAGCCGGCCGCCGCGACGTGGTTGTCCTTGATCAACGCGGCGTCGCCCAGGCCCATGCGGTGGTTGACGCCTCCGCCGGCGCGCACCGCGTACTTCTGCAGCGACCGCAGGCCCGGCAGCGTTTTACGACTGTCCCTGATCTTGCAGTCGGTATCGGCCACCTCGGCGACCCAGCCGGCCGTCGCGGTGGCGATCCCCGAGAGGTGACACACGATGTTGAGCATCGTGCGCTCGGCGGTGAGCAACCCACGGGTCGGGGCCTCGACCGTCAGAACGGCCTGCCCCGGTTCGACACTCGCCCCGTCGTCGATGCGGTGCACGATCGAATAATTCTCCGAACCGATCACCTCGTCGAGGACCAGCAGCCCGATATCCAGGCCGGCGATCGTGCCGAACTGGCGTGATACCACCGAGGCCGTCGCGACAGAACCCTCGGGAACCGTTGCTGCGGTGGTGATGTCGGGACCGAAGCGCAAGTCTTCGGCCAACGCGGTCCGGATCAGCGCGAGCACTTCCGCTCGGTCCACGCCCGGGTTCACTTCGGTCGAGATATCGGTCATGTCAAAGTGCTCCCGTCATCACGTCGTCGTTCACGATTGCCAGCTGTCCCTCGGGATCTCGTTCGATGTGCAGGCTACGACGTTGCGCCGGTGCATACTCGGGAAAATCGCGTCGGGTGTGGCACCCCCTACTCTCGCGCCGATGGTTCGCGGCCAGGACGATCACCTCCGCAGCAGCTGTCAATGCAGCATCCTCGACAGCACGTGCGTCGACCGGCGGTTCCGATACGACGCCGTGCGCCAGGACGCGGTGTGCCGCAGCAAGTCCCGCTGCATCGCGTACCACGCCGACGTCGGCTGTCATCGTGCGCTGCAGCACGGCGCGGTCGAGGCGGCGATAGGTGGGCCACGCGAGATTTGTCACCTGAACCCTTCTACCCACCCGTTCGACAGCCACGAGCGCCGCACGCTCACCGACGACGAGACCTTCGAGCAGACTGTTCGACGCCAACCTGTTCGCGCCGTGTAATCCGGTGCGGGCCACTTCACCAGCGGCGAGCAGGCCCGGAACCGAGGTGCGGCCGGCCGTATCCGTCACCACTCCTCCACACGAATAATGCGCGGCCGGAGCCACCGGAACGAGGTCGGTAGTCGGATCGATCCCGACCTCGAGGCACGAGGCGGTCACAGTCGGGAATCGCTCGTGGAAATGCTCCACGAGGCGGGCGTCCAGCAGCACGTGGTCGTCGCCGCTGTCGTGCAGGAGTTCGGCGATGGCCCGGGACACCACGTCGCGCGGCGCAAGATCGCCGAGTGGATGCACTCCGGCCATGAACGCGCGGCCGGAGACATCGACGAGGTGAGCGCCCTCGCCGCGTACCGCTTCGCTGATCAACGGGCGACGGCCCGTCGTGCCGGCAGCAAACAGCACCGTCGGATGGAATTGCACGAATTCGAGGTCGGCCACGCGGGCACCCGCTTCGAGGGCGAGTGCGATGCCGTCGGCCGTCGCGCCGGCCGGGTTGGTGCTGCACGAGAACAGCTGTCCCAGTCCGCCGGTGGCGAGGAGAACCGTCGGGCTGTGAACGACTCCGACGCCGCGGGGACCGCGGACGAGCAAACCGGCGACTTCGCCGCCGGTGGTCAGGACCCGCAGCGCCGTTGTGTCGAACTGCACCGCCGGTACCGCACCGTCGAGTGTGCGCTGCACCTCGGCACCGGTGGCGTCGCCGCCGGCATGGATGATGCGGCGCACACTGTGGCCGCCTTCCCTGGTACGAGCGACGGCGCCGTCGTCGGCGCGATCGAACACCGCACCCGCGGCCTCGAGCGACGCGATCGATGCGCGCCCGCCGGCGACGATGGAGCGCACGGCGTCCTCGTCGCACAGTCCGGCACCGGCGGCGCACGTGTCCGCTACGTGCGATTCGATCGAATCGTCGAGTTCAACGCCGACGACAGCGATTCCGCCCTGGGCGTACTGCGTCGCGGTGTCGGTCGAGCTTCCCTTGCTGACGGTCAGCACCCGCAGACCGCGGGCGGCTGCGGTGCGCGCCGCAGTGAGTCCGGCGATGCCGCCGCCGACGACGACGAGATCAGCTGCGGTTTCCCACGCGACGGACGGATTCACTCGCCGCCGCCGGGGGTACCGATCTCGATCATCCGCTGCACCGATTTGCTGGCGATGTTCGCGGTTTCGAGGTCGACGTGCACCTCGTCGCGTCCTTCGACCAGGCAGCGAAGCAACGCGGCGGGAGTGATCATCTTCATGTACCCACACGATGCGCGATCGTTGACAGCGAGGAACTCGACATCGGGGGCCGCTCTGCGAAGCTGGTGCAGCATGCCGATTTCGGTGGCCACCAGAACCTGCTTCGATGCGGTGGCACGGGCAGCGTCGAGCATGCCACCGGTGGACAGAATCTTGACCTTGTCGGCAGGAACGAAGCCTTCTCCGGCCAAGTACAGAGCCGAAGTGGCGCAACCGCATTCGGGGTGCACGTACAACTCGGCATCCGGGTGGCTGCGCGACTTCTCGGCCAGCTCGTCGCCGTTGATACCGGCGTGGACGTGGCATTCACCGGCCCAGATGTGCAGGTTCTCGCGCCCGGTGACGCGCTTGACGTGCGCGCCGAGGAACTGATCGGGCAGGAACAGGATGTCGCGGCCCGGGTCGATCGACTCGACGACCTCGACCGCGTTGGACGACGTGCAGCAGATGTCGGTCAGCGCTTTGATCTCGGCGGTGGTGTTGACGTACGAGACGACGACGGCGTCGGGAAAATCGGCCTTCCACTCGCGCAATTGATCAGCCGTGATGGAATCGGCCAGCGAGCAACCGGCGCGCTGGTCCGGAATGAGGATCGTTTTCTGAGGGCTCAGAATCTTGGCGGTCTCGGCCATGAAGTGAACTCCGCAGAACACGATCGTGTCCTCGGAAACCTCGGCGGCCATACGCGAGAGAGCCAGCGAGTCGCCTACATGGTCGGCAACGTCCTGGATCGCGGGCAACTGATAGTTGTGCGCGAGCAGAGTCGCACCCCGTAGGTCGGCGAGCCGTCTGACCTCGGCGGCCCATTCCGGAGTTGCGTCCACTCCCCCGTAGCCACCTGCTCCGTCGACGATGTCGCGGACTCCGGCGAATGCCGTATCCAGAACGTTCACCCGGGTAGCGCTGCTGGTCATGACGGTTCTCCTTCACCGATCATCCGGTCGTCGGTGACCGAATTTCCTCCGAGGGAGTTTTCGACCTATGATCGAAAACATGATTCATCGTAGCACCGTCCACGAAGTGCTCATCGCGGTGTTCCAAGTTCGAGCGTTTTCGGACCCGGACGTGCCCGAACTGGCGGTCCTGCTGTGGCAGCGCGCCCTCGACCCCGAGGCCGGCACCTGGTCTCTCCCTGGCGGCACTCTGCGTGACGACGAGAATCTCGCGGAGTCTGCTCGCCGTCAGCTCGCCGAGAAGGTCGATCTGCGCTCGGTTGCTCACCTCGAACAGCTGTCCATCTTCAGCGAACCCGATCGCGTACCGGGAGACCGACGGATCGCATCGACGTTCCTCGGTCTCGTGCCGATTTCGACCGAGCCGACACTGCCCTCGGACACGGCATGGCATCCGGTGTCGGCCTTGCCCGACATGTCGTTCGATCACGGAACCGTCGTCGATCACGCGAGGCATCGACTGGTCGCCAAACTGTCCTACACCAACATCGGATTCGCACTCGCCCCAGTCGATTTCGCGATCTCGTCCTTGCGTGAGATCTACGGTGCGGCGCTCGGCTATCAGGTCGATGCCACCAACCTGCAGCGAGTACTCAGCCGACGAGGCGTCATCGAACCCACCGGCCGTCGCGCACCGTCGGGCAGGGCCGGCGGCAGGCCCCCGGCCTTGTTCCGATTCGCCGACAACAGTATTCGAGTCACCGACGAGTTCGCCGCACTACGTCCTCCGCAGGGGTGAATACGTTGGCAGCGTCAGTCGGCTCGATTGGAATCGAACGAGGGCGGCGGAAACGGCTCGGACTCCGCGTCCTCGGCCTCAGTGTATTGCAAATTGTCATGGGGGTTCATCGCTGCCAGCAGCAGGATGACCAACGACGCCGTCAGCGCCTGAACGATCAGCGCCAGCGGACTCGCGATACTCGGCGCGACCTCGACGATCGACCCAACTGCGGGATCGTCTGCCTTCGGAAAGCGAAGAGCAGCAATGCCGTTGCCTACACCGAGCGCAACGACCGAACCGGCGAGTGCACCGACGAAAACGGCACCGAACAGCCGTGGACCCCGCTCCGCCGTCCACTGCCACCAACCGACGGGAAGTACCAGACCGAGGACGAACGAGATGAGAGCGAACATCGCCAGAGAGTCGAATCGGTGCAGACTCTCGCCGGTGAGGGCCGCCCCGCGGTCCTGAGCCACCACGAGTAACTGCTGCGCCGGTGCCAGAAGACCCCACAGAATGCCGCCCAGAGCGGACAGTGCCACCGATACCGCCACGACCACAGTCATGACGCGGCGGGCGCTCCGCCTCCGCGGGTTGTCGAGCGGTTCCGACGTCGTCACCTAGCGCCTACCCGTCGCAGCCGAATCGAGCAGTCCGTGCCGCGAGCACACCGACGTCCATCCATCGGGGACGATCTGCACCACCGTTCGCCGCCCGCATCGTGCGCAGAAGCGCGGGGGTTCGAGCCCGAGGCGTACAGCGACCGACAACGAATTGTTACCCGTCCCCGCCTCGGCTGTGACAGGCCGACCGGTATGTGGGTCGTAGTGGGTCTCGCTCGTCATTCGACCCACCCTAATACGCCCATCAGATGGTCGAGTTCAGCGCTTTGATCGGCATCCGCAGCTCACCGAGAAGATCGAGGTCCTGCTCTGCCGGACGCCCCAGCGTCGTCAGATAATTGCCGACGATGATGGCGTTGATCCCGCCGAGTATCCCCCGCTCGGCACCGAGATCACCGAGCGTGATCTCGCGGCCACCGGCGAATCTCAGAATCGTCCGCGGTAACGCGAGACGGAAAGCGGCAACGGCGCGAAGAGCATCGGATGCCGGCAGCACGTCGAGGTCTCCGAACGGGGTCCCCGGCCTCGGATTGAGGAAATTCAAGGGCACTTCGTCGGGCCCCAGTGCAGTGAGATCGGCTGCGAACTCGGCTCGCTGCTCCAGCGTCTCCCCCATCCCGAGAATCCCACCGCAGCACACCTCCATGCCCGCCTCCCGCACCATCCGAAGCGTGTTCCACCGCTCCTCCCAGGTATGTGTGGTCACCACATTGGGAAAATACGATCGAGAGGTCTCGAGGTTGTGGTTGTAGCGGTGCACACCCATCGCGGCGAGCTGGTCGACCTGATCTTGCGTGAGCATGCCCAACGAACATGCGATGTCGATGTCGACCTCACCGCGAATGGCTTCGATTCCAGCAGCGACCTGGGCGAGCAGCCTGGCGTCGGGCCCACGGACGGCCGCGACGATACAGAATTCCGTTGCCCCGGTCTTGGCGGTCTGCTTCGCCGCTTCGACCAGCGACGGGATATCCAGCCACGCAGCGCGCACCGGGGACGCGAAAAGACCCGATTGCGAACAGAAATGGCAGTCCTCAGGACATCCACCGGTCTTGAGGCTGACGATTCCCTCCACCTCCACCTCGGGGCCGCACCACTTCATTCGAACCTCGTGCGCAAGCAGCATCGTTTCCTCGAGACGGTCGTCGCCGAGCTCGAGGATCTCGAGAACTCGAGACCGTTCCAGCGCGATGCCGTCGTCGAGCACCTGTGCACGTGCCCTACGCAAAATGTCCATTGCCGATCCCCTCGTAGACGAACGGCGACAGAATTGAACACCGTTCAAGTTGAACGGTGTTCACGTTAAGCATGATGCTCGACTACTGTCAAAGCGAGTAGGCGTCGAACGGTGGGGAGAAGCAGTGCAACTACACAGGCAAGACGTGCTGGACGGCGCTGTCGCCATTCTCGACGAGTACGGCCTGGCAGACCTGACCATGCGACGGCTGGCGACGTCGCTGCACGTGCAACCGGGTGCGTTGTACTGGCACTTCCCCAACAAACAGACCCTGCTCGGCGCGATTGCCGACCACCTGCTCGCCACTGCCGATGCACCGCCCACCGACGCGCCGTGGGACGAGCAGATCGAACAGATCGCGCACCGGTTACGCGACGCGCTCCTCTCCCGTCGAGACGGGGCCGAGCTGGTCGCTGCGACTTACGCGTCGAGGCTGACCACCAACCACATTCGCGAACGCATTGCCGCCGTGTGTATTCGAGCAGGACTCGCGCGGCGTGACGCGGAACTGACCGCGGACACCCTGCTGTACTACGTGCTCGGCCAGACAGTGGACGAACAGGCGAGAATTCAGATGGATTCTGCCGGAGCCCTCACCCCCGAGGCGTCCCCCATCTACGACAGCCCCGACCCGACGAGCAGATTCGATTTCGGATTGAGACTGTTTCTCGACGGCGTCCGCCACACTGCAGCCGACCGCATCCGCCGCTGATCGGTCAGAACTCCGCGAAGACGATGCGCTCGCTCCCGTTGTCCAGGGTCATGGTGCCGTCGTTACGAGACCACCGCGGAGTGGACGTCAGAAACGACGAGAGCCACGCGTCCTGCTCCATCAACGCCTCAGGGCAGGCCATACGCGTCGACCCGAGGGAGTCGACGGTGATGCGTCCCTGCGAGGTGTCCGCCGTGCCGAACAATCTGTTGCATCCGGCCTCCGCCGAGACGCGGTCGTCGGCGAATTCGAGCCTGATCGTGGTTCCGTCCACCGGCACGTAGGAATCGGGAGCAGCTACGGAGGAGTAGGTCTTGTCGGCGGGAAATTCGCCGTAAGAGTCCGCGCATCCGCACGCGAACATGCTCGCACCGAAGGCGAGAGCGACCAACGCGCGACCGGCGTCAGCCACCGAAAATCGGTCCCAGACCGGCCGCACCGGCATTTCCGCGAGACGCGAACGGGTTGTCGTGCACCATGTAGGTCCACGTGGACGTGGGACGCCGCAGCCCTGCGTCGTCCAGATCGATTCCGGCAGAGGTGATGTCGGCCGATTCGAAGGTGGCGTGCGACAGATCCAACGCCTTCGACGACACCGTCTTGAAAGCCTCTACCGCGATCCGATGGTATTCGTCCAGAGGATTTTCTCGTCCCAGTGCCCGCAGATGAATACTCTCGCGCACGTCTGCCAGGTGCGCCAGATAATCGGACCACGATCGATCGAGGTGGTACAGGACTATCTGACGAGCAACCGTGGTCAGGGTCTCGTCGGAGACAGTCTCGCGAAGTTCTTCGGCACGCCTCGGCGAGCGCTCCGCGAGCAAGGTCAACGCCTCGTCCGAATCGAGTAATGCGGCCCGGCTGCGGTCGAGAATCTCACGGTGCTGAGCCGTGAGTTGATTGTAACGCCATGTCCGAGAATGTATTTCGAGCATCTGCCCCTCGGCGATGCGCTGCGCGTGATCGACGCGGTCGGCGGCTGCAGGCGAGGTGAACAAACCGTACTCGTCGATGCCCTTGGGTGCATCCTTGTCGCCGATGTTGTTCTTGACGACATCGTCTTCCCAGCTGCCGAAGAACAGCGACCGACCCGGATCACCCTGACGGCCGGCGCGGCCGCGGAGCTGATTGTCCAGCCGCGCGGTGGTGTGGCGACCGGTACCGAGGACGAACAAGCCGCCGAGATCGGCGATGCGCTCGCGATCGGCCCCATCAGGACCGCCGAGCTTGATATCGGTTCCGCGACCGGCGATCTGAGTGGACACCGTCACCGCCCCGTGAACTCCGGCCGCAGCGATGACCGCCGCTTCTTCCGCATCGTTCTTCGCGTTCAAGACCACGACATCCACGCCCGACGCAGTGAGGACCTCGGCCAACGCCTCGGACTCGGCGACATCATGGGTTCCGATCAGAATCGGCTGACCGGTCTCGTGAATCTTCTGGACCTGCAACGCAATCGCAGCATTCTTGTGCTCGATGGTGTCGTAGACACGGTCGACTTCGTCGACGCGCGCCGTCGGCACGTTCGGTTCTATCACCGAGACGCCGAGCTTGTAGAACGTACGCAACTGCTCCCCCGCAGCCATGGCCGTGCCGGTCATGCCGCACACCGTGGCGTACCGATTGATCAGCGCCTGCACGGTGATCGTGTCGAGAATCTCACCGGTCTCGGTGGGGGCAAGGCCTTCCTTGATCTCGACCGCGGCCTGTAACCCGTCCGGCCACCGCTGCAGTTCGGCCACGCGTCCGCGTGACGCGTTGATCAGCTGCACCCGTCCGTCGCGGACGATGTAATCGACATCGCGCTGGACCAGCACCTGGGCGTGCAGTGCCACGTTGACCGCTACCAACGTCGTTCCGACGTGATGCTCGGAGTACAGGTCGATTCCGCCCAGTTCCTTCTCCATCCGCAGCGCGCCCTCGTCGGTGAGGAACACGTTGCGTCCTTCGGCATCGGTGTCGAAATCAACACCCTTGTCCAATAATTGGACTGCATCCATGACCGTCGACGTCGAGACGTCGCCCGACACCGAACCGGCCAACACCAGCGGAACGAGCGCCTCGTCGACCAGCACGGAATCGGCCTCGTCAATGAGGGCGACGTCCGGCACCGGCGCAACCAGATCATCACGGTCGTGCACCAGATGATCACGCAGAACGTCGAAACCGATCTCGTTGACGGAGGCGTAGGTGATGTCGCAGGCATAGGCGGTGCGCCGCTCCTGCGGCGTCGACGACTCGCCGATGGAACCGACGGTGATGCCGAGGGACTCGAACAGGGGCTGCATCCAGTCCGCGTCACGTTGCGCGAGAAAGTCGTTGACCGAGATGACGTGCACCGCGCGCCCGGACAACACGTAGCCGACGGCGGCGATGGCACCGGCCAAGGTCTTGCCCTCACCGGTCGCCATCTCCACCACATCGCCGGCGAGCAGCCGAACGGCTCCATGCAGCTGTACATCGAAAGGCCGCATGGACAGGGTGCGATCGCCGGCCTCTCGCACCAGCGCGAGGTATCGCGGAACGTCGAGCCGCGCCGCATCGTCGACACGGAGGGCGGCCGCCTCCGTTGCCAATTCGCCGTCTTCGAGATCGGCCGCCCACTGGGCATGCTCCTGGGCTCGATCGACGTGCTGACGGGATGTGCTCTGCGCCTTCTGCGCGGAGCGGCCGAGTACACGCCAGAATCGGTCGGAGCCCAAAGCCATCTGTCATCCCTACCTGAGAAAGAAAAACCGTTCTCGCCCACAGTACCGAGTGCGGCTCTGCCCAGGTCGGGCATCGAGCGTCGTCGTCACCGCGATCCGAGGCGTGCCGTCGCCGCGTGTCTCCACGTGATGGTCGTTGCATTCGGATTGCACGGCGAACCGTGCAAATCGAGGGGAAACATGGAAAAACCGAAGGGTTCGCATGCCCGTCTTCCACTGAGTCGACTAGTGGAAGGGTCTTGATGATCCCGTATCGCGTCGTTCGTCAGTCCGGCTTCCCCACCTCTGTTCGACTGATGCTGCAGACGAAACAGGTCCTGCGCCTCGGACACTCGCTGTCGGCGACAGACGTGGCCGAACTCGAGACGGTCGCCGAGTACGAGGAATACTCGGATGCGCTGCTCGGGCGGATCGAAGCCCTACACCTTGATTGCTTCCGGAACAGGGTGCCGAAGCCTTCGAGACGAAGTACCACGACCTGGTCCGGGAGATCAGAGTTGCGCAACCAACGCGGGCAATCCCGACGCGGCCGTGGTGCGCCACCGGTGATCGGCCATGTCCGAGATCTCGGTCTCGACCGGGTTGATCTCGACCACCGTTGCTCCGGCGCTTCGGGCAATAGCAGGCAGTCCGGCGAACGGGTAGACGACTCCCGACGTGCCGACGACGAGAACGAGGTCGGCATTGCGAACCGCATCCTCGGCCGCCTCCCACGCTGCCTCCGGCAGCGATTCGCCGAACCACACCGCCCCCGGTCTGATCAACCCACCGCATACTGGGCACTCGGGCGGCGGAACACGCTGGTCCGCCTCGGCGGCTGTGTCGGCAACGTCGTCGAGCTGTGCGCGGGTTCCGCAGTCGCTGCAGTACGGCTCGAACAGACTGCCGTGCACGTGCGAGAGAACCGTGGCCCCGGCCCGTTCGTGGAGGTCGTCGACATTCTGGGTGGCGATGTCGACGTGCGCCCGCTGCTGCCACTGGGCCAGTGCCACATGACCGGCATTGGGCTCGGAGCGTCGGACCAATTCCGCGCGCCACCGATACCAACCCCACACCAGATCACTGTCGGCCAGCCAGCCCTCGGGGCTGGCGAGGTCCGTGGGATCGAAGTCTTTCCACAACCCGGTCTCGGCGTCCCGAAATGTTGCAATTCCCGACTCGGCAGACATGCCTGCGCCGGTGAGTACGGTGATCCGCGACGCCTCTCGCGCGGAGTCCACGACAGGCTTCGGAACAGCAACGGGCGACGAGTTCTCGGAAGTGGTCACACGGTTATTGTGCCGAGGGGCCTGCCGCGTCGCGCTACCGTGGTCGCATGAGCCTCGACGTGGCCGCGCGCACTCGACGACGCCGACCCCTGTGGTTGGCAGCCGTCACCGCTGTCGTCGTCGTGGTGGCGATCGGAGTTCTGTGGCTGGCACCGAGCCGATACTTCCCGTGGGACACCGAGTCCTTTCCCGAGGTGAACAACGGCGAGTTGACCACCGATCAGGCACGGGTGTTCGAACTCCTGCGCACCGAGCACGAGTTGCAGCGGCCGGGAACGTTCTACGCCGAAGGCGTCGAGGAAGCGTGGTGCGCAGATTTCGTCAGCTGGATCATGAAGGAAGCGGGCCTGCCGTTGTCCAACCCCCATTCGGGTTCGTGGCGCATTCCCGGCGTCTACACCCTGCAGGAGTACTACCAGCAGCAGGGACTGTTCGAGGCCGTGGGGAGCTACACGCCGTCGGTGGGTGATGTGGTGCTCTACGACAACGCCAGCTTCAGCGGCCAACACACCAACGTGATCGTCGCGGTCGAGGGCGACGAGGCCATCACCGTCGGCGGCAACGAAGCCGGCAAGATCAGGGTGCACACCCTGCACTTCGCATCCGATTCCGGAGTCGCCGGCTTCGGTCGCCTACAGAATTGACGGTCGTCACGTAAGGATCACGTGTGCGTCGCCGTAGGAACGTGCACCGCCGTCTCCCTTGGCTCGGTAGAGCAACATGTCCGCGCGGTCAAAGCAGTCGTCGACGGACTCCCCCACGCGCAGTGTCGTGTAGCCGGCGGAGAAGGTCTGGCCGTCGGGCACGATCGCCGTCAACTCGGCCAACACGGCAGACATGGTCGTCGAACCCACACCCGGCATCACCAGGGCGAACTCTTCACCGCCCCACCTCGCGATGGACGCGCGTCCACCGAGCAGACCGACGGCAGCAGCAGAGAACTCGACCAACACTCGATCGCCGCGTCCGTGACCGTATCTGTCGTTGTACGACTTGAACCGGTCGAAATCGATCATGGCCAGCGCGACGGCAACCTCGGGTCCCGGCGAAGTGGTCAACTGGTGCAACCGATCTCGCCATCCACGTCGATTGAGCAATCCCGTGAGAGCGTCGGTTTGCGCGGCGTGCCGGAGGTCGTCCTCTGCCCGCCGCCGGTCTGTGGTGTCGTGCACGACGGCCATCGTCCACGTGCGGTTCCCCGGTCCGGCAACCTCACTGGCCGAAACCCAACCCCACCGCACAGTGCCGTCGGGATGCAGGTAGCGCTTCTCGAGGTGGACCGATTCTCCACGCGCCTTGGCGTCGGCCATGATCTGCTCCATGGCCGCGTGCTGCGCGAGGTCGTCGGGATGGGTGAACTCGCGGGAGGATCGACCGGGCAACAGGTGGCGCGGACAACCGACGATCGCTGCGTAGGCGTCGTTGGCGAGAACCAGCAACCCGTTCTCGTCGGCAAGCGCCAAACCGACCGTGCTCGCTTCGAACATCTCCCGGTACCAACGATCGGCGTCGACCATCTTCAGGGCAGGTCTCTTCCTCGAACGGTGCGAGCCAGGACGATTCACACGACCACGCCGACGATACGCCGCGCCCGGGTGCACCCCTGCGGAGGCGACGGCGGGAATTCTTGACCTTGACGTAGCGTCACGGTTCACACTGAACGCATGAGAATCGGATCCCTTGCCGACGCCGCCGGAACGACCGCTCGAACAGTGCGTCACTATCACCGACTCGGCCTGCTGGCCGAGCCACGCCGGCTGTCCAACGGGTATCGCGAGTACACGATCGACGACGTGGTTCGATTGATGAGAATTCGCTGGCTCGCCGACTGCGGAATGCCGCTCGGCGCCATAGCGGCAGCTCTCGATCGGTCTGCACCGGACGAGAGCGATGTGGTCGCCGATCTACGCGCCCTGCTGGTCGGTATCGAATCGGAGCAAAAGGCTCTGACGCGCAAACACGCTCGGTTGTCGGGCCTGCTCGACGACGCCGTCGAGCATCGTCCACTGACTGCCCTGCCGCGCGATACCGCGGACACACTGGCCGCGTTGATCGATGCCGCTGACGAGACCGACCGAGAAGCGTTGCTGCGTGAGCGTGACCTGCTCGAGGTGATGGCAATTTCGGGCACCGTTCCCGCGTCGTTCTTCGAGACGATGACGACGACGCTGGCCGATCCCGGCACCCGGCTGAAGTACCTGATGCTGCTGCGCAGATTCGCCGCGATAGAGGGCCGAAACGTCGAGGAGGTGGAAGCCGATATCGATTCGCTCGCAACCGATTTGGCATCGGTACTCGACATACACGCTCTCGTCTCGGCGGGGACCTATGCCACTGCCCGCGAGGCAGGCCCACTGAGTCTCGACGACATCGTGCCCGATCCCGCTCAGCGCGCAGTGATCATCGACGCCATCGCACGTCTGCAGACCAGCGAACCGAGCCGCCCTGGTGATCCTCGATGACGGCCGACATTCCGACGCAGGTCGGCAGATGGCACGCACTGCTGCTGTGGGCGAGGGGGCGGCGCGCGCCGATGGACGCAGACTCGACGGCATTCACGGCAGTACGTGGCACTCTCGCGATGCCGGCAATGTTCGGCGTCGTCACCGTTATCGAGATGGTTGTTCTGCATCTGCTCATTCCTGTGCCGTGGATCAGCGCAGTGGTGGCCGCACTGTCGCTGGCGTCGCTGGTCGCGCTCGCCTCGTCGGTCGCCCTGGCCCGCGTCCATCCCCACGTTCTCTCGCCGGCGACGCTCACCCTGCGCATTTCTGGGAAGGTCGTCGCGACAGTGGACCGCGCGAGCATCGTTTCCGCCCGCATCCACCGCCGCTACGGCCTCGTGGCACCGACTCTCGACGGCGGCAGACTGGTACTACCGAATCAGGACGGGAGCACCGTGGACATCGAATTGTCCTGCGCTACAACGGTTACGGTACCCGCGCCTCTGAAGCGGTGGAGGGTGGACGGTACTGCGCACGCCTTCGAAGTTCAGGTGGACGATTCCGCAGCACTGGTCGCCGCGCTCTCTCGGTCCACACCGGTACCGATCCCGTGACAGTGCCGGCCGAACAACTTCGGGTGCGAATGCGACAACGAGGCCGAGATCACGACGTCGTCCAACCATTCGGCTTCCACGCTCAGCTCGACGCCGAAAGCAGACTCCGAGAAGTGCTTCACCCCAAGTACACGTATTGTTTGCCCGGTATCGCACACCCGAACGAGTAGTCGATCGACAGCCGGAGCAACTTTCCCCTCATGCACGTACACCCGACCTACGGAAACTCGGCCACCGATTTTTCGGCAACGGTCCAGGGCGAACCCAGTTCGGTGCCCGGCACACAGGGTCGACCACCGCAGCGGCGGGATCTCAACGGCTTGCGGGGCGTCGCGATCGCACTCGTGGTCGTTTTCCACATCTGGATGGGCCGCGTATCGGGGGGCGTCGACGTTTTCCTGACGCTGTCCGGCTTCTTCTTCACCGCATCCTTGCTCCGGTCGGCCGAGGCCGGAGCAAGCCTGAATCCGATCACCCGGGTCACGCGGGTGTTGCGCCGACTCGGCCCCCCGCTGCTGATCACGCTGCTGGCAGTGGCCGTCGCGTCGGTGTTCCTACTGCCGCGCACCCGCTGGGCAGACCTGGGCGACCAACTCGTCTCCGGTGTCTTCTACTACGTGAACTGGCAACTGGCGACGACAGCGAACGACTACCTGGCAGCCGACCCCTCGGTGAGTCCCGTCCAGCATCTGTGGTCGGTCGCGGTGCAATTCCAGTTCTATCTCTTCGCCATCGCTGTCGTCTTCGGCCTCGCATGGGTACTGCGTACCGTCCGCCCGAAAGGACCGCGAAGTCTTCGACCGCGCACTTTCGCGGTGATCTTCACCATGATCGCCGTTGTCTCGTTCGTGTACGCCGCGGACGGTGTTCGACGGCATCAGGCGTGGAACTACTACGACACCGGTGCACGGCTCTGGGAGATCATGCTCGGTGCCGCGCTGGCGGCGGTCTTCGCTGCGCGAACCAACAGCTCGGTCGACGTAGCCTCGCCGCCGTCTCGCTGGGCTGCCAAGGCGCGCGGAGCCCTGTCCGTTCTCGGCATGACCGTGATCGTCGCGTGCGGTTTCGTCGTCGACGGAGTCACTGCGTTTCCCGGTCCCCTGGCGTTGATCCCGGTGCTCGCAACATTGGCGTTGATCATCGCCGGTTCCGAGACGGCCGTCGCGACCACACTGTCCAACCGGTTCTTCGCCTGGGTCGGGTCGATCGCGTTTCCGCTGTACCTGTGGCACTGGCCACTGTTGATCTTCTACCTGTCGGTTACCGGCAGATCCCATGCCGACGTGCTCGGCGGTCTTGGAATCGTGGGGGCGTCGGTCGTACTCGCGTGGCTGACCGTCCGGCTGATCGAGCGACCCACGCAGTCGAGCACATTCACTCCGGGCCGCATCGCGGTCACTGCCACCGCAGGGATCGCCGCAGTCGCCGTCACGGTCGGCTCGATTGGCTGGAACGCCCACATCGACCGGTCGGTCACCGCAGTGCAGGCCGACGGCTCGGTCGACGAACTGACTTACCCGGGCGCCCTCGAACTGACCGACGGGGTTCGCGCCGAACCGGCCGACGTCCGCCCCCCGCTGTATTCGGCTCCCGAAGATCTACCCGCCAGCACGCTCGAAGGCTGCATTGCCGACTTCGAGAATCCCGACGCGATCTCGTGTACGTACGGAGACCCGGACGCCGACCGAACCATCGTGCTGGCGGGCGGCTCACACGCCGAGCACTGGTTGTCGGCCCTCGATCCACTCGGTATGCAGCACGGGTTCAAGGTCGTCACGTTCCTGAAGATGGGCTGCCCATTGAGCGTGGACACGATGCCGATGCTCGGTGTCGACGAATACCCGGATTGCCTCGACTGGACGCAAACCGTGCTCGCCGAGGTCGCAGCGATGAAGCCTGCCTACCTGTTCACCACGGCCACGCGGCCTCGGGAGGGGCTCCCCGGGGACTACACCCCCGCCTTCTACACCGCAGTGTGGCGGCAACTCGCAGCGGACGGTGTCGGAATTCTGGGCGTTCGGGACACCCCGTGGCTGCCCTATCGAGCAAACGATTGTCTGGCCGACGGCGGCACTGCCACATCGTGCGGCATTGCTAGGGACGAAGCATTCGATCCTGTCAATCCGGCACTGGCGGCCTCGTTCCAGATGCCCGGGTTCTCCGCGCTGGACCTGTCCGGTGCCGTCTGCGACGACACCGTGTGCCGCGTCGAGCAAGGAAATGTACTGATCTATCGTGACGAGCACCACCTCACGTCGACCTACGCGCGAACTCTGACCTCAGAGCTGGGAAGACAGGTCGGATCGGCCACCGGCTGGTGGACCGGACCGTGAGGTGAGCACCGCGCGCTCGGTAAGCCCGGGCCCACCGGCCACAGTAGGGTTGATCCATGCTGCACGAACCCTCCGACGACACGCCTGCCATCGCCGTATGGCCGGGATCCGCTTATCCGCTGGGCGCGACCTACGACGGAGCAGGAACCAATTTCGCCTTGTTCTCCGAGGTCGCGGAAGCAGTGGACCTGTGCTTGATCGCCGAGGACGGCACCGAGACTCGCATTCGCTTCGAGGAGTCCGACGGCTACGTGTGGCATGCGTACCTGCCCACGGTGGTACCGGGTCAGCGCTACGGATATCGCGTTCACGGCCCCTGGGATCCCGCTGCCGGGCATCGCTGCGATCCCAGCAAGTTGCTGGTGGATCCGTACGGCAAGGCCTTCGAGGGCTCGTTCGACGGTGACCGTTCACTGTTCTCCTACAACATGGATGCTCCTGCTCCCGAGCCCGAAGCCGAGCTGCCGGCCGACGAAGAATCGGCGGATCCGGTCGCCACCGAGGTTCCAGTCGGGGACGCTGCCGACCTCGCCGATGCCGATGGGGACGTCATCGAGGAAGCTCTCGTCGCACATGATGATGTACCGAACAGCGATTTCCCACAGCATGATTCGCTCGGACACACGATGACCACCGTCGTGATCAACCCCTTCTTCGACTGGCAGGCCGATCGCGCCCCCAAGCGCCCGTACCACGAGACGGTGATCTACGAGGCCCACGTCAAAGGGATGACGATCAACCACCCCGACATCCCCGAGGCCGAGCGCGGGACCTACGCCGGGCTGGCGCATCCGGTGATCATCGACCACCTCAACCATCTCGGTGTCACGGCTATCGAACTGATGCCGGTGCACCAGTTCATGCAGGATCAAGTACTGCTGGACAAGGGATTGCGAAACTACTGGGGCTACAACACCTTCGGATTCCTCGCTCCTCATGCGGAGTACTCCTCGCACCAATCGCCCGGTGCAGCGGTGACCGAATTCAAAGCGATGGTCCGTTCGTTCCACGCCGCCGGGATCGAGGTGATCCTCGACGTGGTCTACAACCACACAGCCGAGGGCAACCACATGGGTCCCACCATCAGCTTTCGCGGCATCGACAACGCCGCGTACTATCGGCTCGTCGACGGTGACCTCGAGCACTACATGGACTACACCGGAACCGGCAACAGCCTCAACGCTCGACACCCTCACACCCTGCAGCTCATCATGGACTCGCTGCGCTACTGGGTCACCGAGATGCACGTCGACGGGTTCAGGTTCGACCTCGCATCGACCCTGGCGCGTGAGCTACACGACGTCGATCGACTGAGCGCCTTCTTCGATCTGGTGCAACAGGATCCGATCGTGAGCCAGGTGAAGCTGATAGCCGAGCCCTGGGACGTGGGCGAGGGCGGCTACCAGGTCGGCAACTTCCCCGGCCTGTGGACCGAATGGAACGGCAAGTACCGCGACACCGTGCGCGACTACTGGCGGGGCGAGCCCGCGACCCTGGGCGAATTCGCGTCACGCCTGACCGGATCGTCCGACCTCTACGAGGCGACGGGCCGTCGACCGGGTGCGAGCATCAACTTCGTCATCGCCCACGACGGGTTCACCCTCAACGACCTGGTGTCGTACAACGACAAGCACAACGAGGCCAACGGCGAGGACAACAACGACGGAGAGAGCCACAACCGGTCGTGGAACTGCGGCGTCGAGGGCCCGACGGACGATCCCGAGATCCTCGATCTGCGGGCCCGCCAGATTCGCAACATCATGGCAACCTTGCTGCTCAGCCAGGGCACGCCGATGATTGCGCACGGCGACGAGATGGCACGAACTCAGCAGGGTAACAACAACGTCTACTGCCAGGACTCCGAACTGGCATGGATGGACTGGTCGCTCGCCGAGACCAACGCCGAACTGATCGAGTTCACGCGCAACGCGATTGCCTTACGCGCCGAGCACCCTGTCTTCCGTCGTCGCCGGTTCTTCGAGGGCCGTCCCATTCGTACCGGCGAGCAGGCACGAGACATAGCCTGGCTCACCCCCGCAGGCGAAGAGATGACTCCCGAGGACTGGGACAGCGGCTTCGGCAAGTCGCTGACCGTATTCCTCAACGGCGACGGAATCCCCGAACCCAATCAGCGCGGGGAGCGAGTGGTGGACGACTCGTTCCTGTTGTGCTTCAACGCACATCACGAAACTCTCGAGTTCGTCACCCCGGATGGCAACTACGCCAAGGAGTGGACCGTCGCATTGGATACGGCAACGCGCACAGGAGCGGGTGAGAAATCGATAGAAGCGGGTACACCGGTGAAAGTCACCGCTCGTTCCTTGCTCGTTCTACGAAAGACTGCCTGACATATGCCGCTGCCCACCAGCACTTACCGGTTACAACTGCGGGGCGATGCCTTCACCCTGGCCGACGCCTCCGACGTGGTCGACTACCTGCACGACCTCGGCGTCACTCACCTGTATCTGTCACCGATTCTCACTGCGACGGAGGGGTCGACACACGGATACGACGTCACCGACACCGCCACCGTGTCAGCCGCCCTGGGTGGCCGAGATGCGTTGACGCGGTTGCATTCTCGCGCCGCCGAACTGGGCATGGGGATCATCGTCGACATCGTCCCCAACCACGTCGGAGTGGAGGATCCGCGGCAGAACCGGTGGTGGTGGGACGTGCTGGAACGCGGCCGCGACTCCCAGTACTCGACGTATTTCGACATCGACTTCGGAGCCGACAACGGCGTCGACGGCAAGATTGCCATTCCCGTCCTCGGGAGCGACGGCGACGTCGCCGAGCTGACCGTCGACCGCACCGAGGACCGACCGCTGCTCGCGTTCTACGAGCACCGCTTCCCCATCGCCGACGGCACCGATGGTGACGACGCTCAGGCCGTGCACGACCGTCAGGCCTACCGCCTCGTCAGTTGGTCAGCGGGACTGATCGGGTACCGACGCTTCTTCTCGGTGAACGGCCTGGCCGGAATTCGGCAGGAAGACCTCGACGTCTTCACCGAGTCGCATCGTCAGGTGGCGAGCTGGATCGAAGACGGCCTGATCGACGGCCTACGCGTCGACCACCCCGACGGCTTGGCCGATCCCGCCGGCTACCTCACCGAGCTCCGCGGGCTGCTCGGTCCCGACCGCTGGCTGGTCATCGAGAAAATTCTGGCCGACGGCGAACCGCTGGACGAGTCGCTCCCCGTCGACGGAACCACCGGATACGACGCGTTGGCCGCTGTCGGTGGGGTGTTCGTCGACCCGGACGGCGCACCGGCACTGACAGCTCTGTCGCAGGTGCGCTCGGGCATCGCCTACGACGAGGAGACGCTGCACGAGACAGAGCTGGACCTCAAAACCGCGGTTGCACGCGGCGACCTGTCCCCCGAGGTCCGACGCCTCGCACGCGCCGTCATCCGCGAATCCGGCACCTCCGTCGATATCGACTCGGTCGTCGACGCGATCGTCGCCGTCGTCGCTGCGGTGCCGGTGTACCGCACCGATTACGCGCCGCTGGCCGGTGTGCTTCCGGGAGTCGTCGCCGAAATCGGCGACGATCGACCCGAGCTGGCACCGGGCCTTGATGCTCTGACCACGGCCCTGATCGCCGGGACCGAATCCCCGGTGCGGTTCGACCAGGTATGCGGTGCGGTCACGGCCAAGGGTGTCGAGGACTGCTTGTTCTACCGCACCAACCGATTGATCTCGCTGCAAGAGGTGGGCGGCGATCCTTCTCGTTTCGGTTGCAGCCCAGCGTACTTCCATCTGAAGAATGCAGACCGCGCGAAGCGTTGGCCGGCCGCGATGACGACACTGTCCACCCATGACACCAAACGCGGCGAGGATGTTCGCGCGCGGATCGGGGTGCTCTCGCAAACTCCCGAACTGTGGGCCCGGTGCATCACCGATTGGGAAGAGCTCACCCCGAGCCCCGATGGAACAACAGGAATGTTCTTGTGGCAGAACCTTTTCGGAGTCTGGCCGGTGGACGGAGTGATCACGTCCGAGCTGCGTGAACGCGTGCACGCCTACGCGGAGAAGGCAATCCGCGAGGCCGCCCGTCGGACGACATGGACCGACCCGGACGAGGACTTCGAGTCCGCGGTGCACGGCTGGCTCGACGCGATCTTCGACGGTGCCGTCGCGCGCTCGATGACGATGCTCGTTCAGAAGCTCGCTCCGCACGGCTATTCGGACGCACTCGGGCAGAAATTGCTGAACCTGGCCGGCCCCGGCATCCCCGATGTCTACCAGGGCACCGAGTTGTGGGAGGACTCGCTGGTGGACCCCGACAACCGCAGACCGGTCGACTACTCGGTGCGACGGTCCATGCTGGCCGCGTCCACCGATGGTCCGCCGTCCGTGGACACCGGCGCGGCCAAGATGGCCGTGGTTCGATCGGCACTGCACGTACGACGCGAGCGGCCGGACAGCTTCGTCGGCGGCACCTACGCGCCCATCGTCGCGGACGGGTCCGCTGCCGACCATCTCGTCGGATTCGCGCGCGGTCCGGTTCCCGGGAGCGCCGACGTCATCGCCTTGGCCACCCGGCTGTCGCTGGGCATCTCCGAAAACGGATGGGGGGAGACCTTCGTGACGCTGCCCGACGGTAGATGGCGCGACCGCATCACCGACGCCGAACACACGGGCACCGTCTCGGTGGCCGAGGTGTTCGCCTCACTCCCGGTTGCACTTCTGGTGCGCGACAACGAAGGAACGGTGACACCGTGACATCCGCAACCACAACATCTCCGGCAACGACTTCTTCGGCCACGACCCGTGAGTTCGCAGTATGGGCACCGACTCCGCAGAAAGTCCGCCTGCAACTCGACGACTCGGTACACGACATGCAGCGCTCCTCGGACGGGTGGTGGCGAGTAGAGGTGACTGCTGCTGCGGACAGTCGCTACGGGTTCCTCCTCGACGACGCGGACAAGGCGCTCCCCGATCCGCGATCACCCCGACAGCCCGACGGCGTGCACGAGCTGTCCCAGGTGTACGACACCGATCCCACGCTCTGGACCGATTCGGGGTGGACCGGGCGTCAGCTCCCCGGTTCGTCCATCTACGAACTGCATATCGGTACGTTCACCGACGAGGGCACCTTCGATGCGGCCATCGACAAGCTCGACCACCTCGTCGATCTCGGCGTCACGTTCGTCGAGATCATGCCGGTCAACGGCTTCAACGGCGTACACAACTGGGGATACGACGGCGTGCTCTGGTACACCGTGCACGAGGCGTACGGCGGACCGGGAGGCCTGCAACGCTTGGTCGACGCCTGCCATGGCCGCGGCATCGGCGTCGTCCTCGACGTGGTCTACAACCACCTCGGCCCGTCCGGTAACTACCTGGATCGTTTCGGCCCCTATCTGACCGAAGGGGCCAACAGCTGGGGTCAGGCGATCAACTACGCCGATGCAGACTCGGGCGAAGTGCGGCGATACGCCCTGGACAATGCTCTGCGCTGGTTCTCCGAGTTCCACATCGACGCGCTGCGTCTCGATGCAGTGCACGCGATCGTCGACCACACCGCGGTGCACCTGCTCGAGCAGCTCTCGATCGAAACCCGCACGCTGTCAGCGCATCTGGGTCGGCCCCTGACCCTGATCGCCGAAAGCGACCTGAACGATCCGTCGCTGATCACCGCACGGTCGGGTGGCGGCTACGGGCTCGACGCGCAGTGGGACGACGACGTACATCACGCGATCCATGCCGCGGTCTCCGGCGAACGGCAGGGGTACTACGGCGATTTCGGATCGCTCCAGGGGTTGGCGAACACACTGCGGCGAGGCTTCTTCCACGCCGGAACGTACTCCAGCTTCCGCGGCCGCATCCACGGCCGCCCACTGGACACGCGCCGAATCCCGGCCAGTTCGCTGGTGACCTACACGACCACCCACGACCAGGTCGGTAACCGCGCGATCGGCGACCGACCCGGCTTCTACCTGTCCCCCGGCCAGCTCGCGATCAAGGCCGCTCTGGTGCTGACCTCGCCCTTCACCCCGATGCTCTTCATGGGAGAGGAATGGGGAGCGTCGACTCCGTTCCAGTTCTTCACCTCGCATCCCGAGCCCGAACTCGGTAAGGCAACCGCAGAGGGACGTAAGGCGGAATTCGCCGAACACGGCTGGGACAAGAGCGATATCCCCGACCCCCAGGATCCCGAGACCTTCGAGCGATCGAAGTTGAACTGGTCCGAGCTGGGCGACGGCGACCATGCCAGGCTGTTGACGCTCTACCGTGATCTGTTGCGGCTGCGCCGTGACCGGGCCGAGTTGACCGACCCGTGGCTCGACCACGTGAAGGTGGAGTACGACGAGGACAAGCACTGGATAGTGGTTCGGCGCGGCCGGCTCAGCGTGGTGTGCAACCTGTCCGAATCCGCTGTGACGGTGCCGGTCGGCGGCTCACCACTGCTCGAGTGGGAGCCGACCGAACCGGACGAGACCAGCTCCGCCACAACGGTTCCCGGTCACTCCGTCACGGTGCTCGAATCGTGACTGTGTCGTAAATTCACCAACACGAACACGGCGGTGATCGCCAGCACCACCGCGGTGGCGACGGCCGCTACGTGCATGCCCGAGACGAACGCGGCATGTGCGGAGTCCAGCAGGACCGTCGCCACCGAATCCGGCAGTTCCCGAGCCACCGCATCGGCACCGCCGAGTGTTTCCGCTGCCCGGGCACCCAGTTCGGGAGCGAGTTGTGAGGTGTCGATCCCGCGTCGGAAGATGGCCATCACCACGGTGCCGAGGATGGCGACACCCAGCGCGATACCCAGCTCGTATGCGGTTTCCGAGACCGCCGAGGCAGCTCCCGCCCGTTCGGGTTCGACGGCACTGACCACCAGGTTGGACGTCAGCGTGAGCGCGAAACCGACACCGGCCCCCACCAGAACGAATCCGGCGATGAACAGCACCGGGCTGGTGTCCGTTCCGAGACCGACCAGGATGCCTGCGCCCGCAGCAGCGGCGAACATGCCTGCACCCAGAACCGTGCCTGCCGTGAAGTACCGAACCAGAACCGCTGCGAGCAGTGAGGTCACGATGCTGGCTGCCGTACCCGGCAGCAACAGCAGCCCGGCTTCGAGCGGACTGTTGCCCAGTACCAGCTGCAGATACTGCGAGCCGAAGAACAACACGCCGGCGAGCGCGAACACGGACAGGAAGTTCGTGGCCACACCCGTCGAGAAGGCACGGTTGGCGAACAACCGGATATCGATCATCGGGGCCTCGAGAGTCCGCTGGCGACGGACGAAGACGAACCCGGCAACTGCACCGACCACCGCACAGAGCAGATACACCACATCGAATCCATGCGCCGCAGTCTCTTTCACCGCAAACACCATCGGCACGATGGCGAGCATCGACAGCGCCGAGCTCGTCAGATCGAAACGACCCGGGTTCGGATCCTTCGACTCCGGAATGACCAGTGGACCCAGCGCGATCAACGCGATCATCACCGGGAGGTTGATGAGAAACACCGATCCCCACCAGAAATGTTCGAGAAGCCAGCCGCCCACGAGCGGGCCTGCGGCAGCCCCGCCACCGGCCATCGCGCCCCACACTCCGATAGCGGCGACCCGCTGGCGCGGATCGAGAAAGATCGTGCGAATCAGGCCGAGAGTCGCGGGCATCAGCGTCGCGCCGGAAATACCCTGGAGCACCCGTGCGGCAATCAGCATCTCCGCGCTGACGGAAAACGCGGCAATGAGCGAGGCGATACCGAAGCCGGCGGCACCGATCAGCAGCAGTCGACGACGTCCGATGCGGTCGCCGAGAGTGCCCATCGTGATGAGGAGGCCGGCCAGGACGAAGGAGTAGACGTCGATGATCCACAGCAGCTGATTGCTGGTCGGTGCCAGATCCGCGCTGACGAACGGCAGAGCCAGGTCGAGGACGGTGCCGTCGACGGCGATGAGAAGCACCGCGAACGCCAACACCACCAGACCGAGCCAATCTTTGGGACCGGCCCGATGCTCGGACGCTCCGCCGACCTCGTGCACCGAACCGGTGCGCACGTCACTCACTGGATCTCCTCAGTTCTGGACTCGGTAACGGCAGAAGCCGCCCGAAGCCGATCACGTACCAACCGTCCAGCCGGTACAGTGAACGAGAGTACCTCGAACCGTCCAGCCGGTAAAGTGAGTTTCATGTCATCGGACACCCGCGACCGCATTCTCGATTCACTCGAAACAATGCTGCTCGAACACGGCATGACGAAAGTGACTCTGGACAGCGTTGCTGCCGCAGCCGGAGTCTCGAAGGGCGGCCTGCTCTACCACTTCAAGACCAAGGATTCGTTGGTTGCCGCCATGGTGCGACGACTCGCTGTTCAAGCCGATCAGCAGCGCGCCGACGCCGGCGAAGGTGGCACCTCCGTCGCGGAATGGTATTTGCAACCACCCGATTGCATCTCGGAGAAAGAAATCGAGCTGTACCGATCGACACTGGCGGCACTGCGGAGCGTGGATGGGAACTCCGGCGAGGTGCAGGATGCGGTCGTCGACATGATGCAACAGTGGGACGAAGGCCTACGGGCCGAAATCGACGATCCGGTGCAGGCCGAAATCGTCCGACTCGTCGGCGACGGAATCTACCTCGCAGCAGTACTCGATCTACCTCCCGTGGACCCCGAACTGCACAAACGCGTCGTCGATCGCCTGCTCGGTCGGTGACTCAGGTCAGGTAGCGATACACCGGCGAACCCGGCTCCAGCTGCTCCACCTGCAGGTGGGAGGCTCTCATCCGCTCCAGGAGGGCGGACAGCCCGTCCGCTGCACCCAGTTGAATACCGACGAGCGCGGCACCTGTCTCCCGGTTGTTGCGCTTGACGTACTCGAACAAGGTGATGTCGTCGTCGGGTCCGAGTACCTCGTCGAGGAAACGACGCAGCGCCCCGGGCTCCTGCGGAAAGTCCACCAGGAAATAGTGCTTGAGGCCGAGATGAACCAACGACCGCTCGAGGATTTCGCCGTACCGCGAGACGTCGTTGTTGCCACCGGACACCAGACACACGACGGTGCTTCCCGGCGCTATATCGAGATGGTCGAGCGCGGCGACGGCGAGCGCGCCCGCAGGCTCGGCGATGACGCCCTCGTTCTGGTAAAGGTCGAGCATCGCGGTACACACCGCGCCCTCGTCGATCTGCGTGACGATGAACGCACTGGGCCCTGAACTGTCGAACACCGGCGCAGTGATCAGTGGCAACGACGCATGGGAGACCACGGTTGCCCCCAACGACTGCAACGCTGCGTACGGCACATCGCCGATGCGACGTACCGCGGCCCCGTCGACGAACGGATCGATGGTGGACAGCGTCACCGGACCGCCGGCGATCAGCGCTGCGGTCATGGATGCCGCTCCGGACGGTTCCACACCCACCAGCGACGTCTGCGGTGCGCGTTCACGCAGATAGCTGGAGATGCCCGCAATGCATCCGCCTCCGCCGACAGGCATCACGACGACGTCGGGTGCGGTGCCGAGTTGCTCGACGATTTCGGACGCGATGGTGCCTTGGCCGGCCACGGTTCGCGGATCGTCGAACGGCGGCACCATGGTGGCACCGGTACGGGCGACATCGGTGGCCGCAGCCGCGGCCGCGGCATCGAAGGTATCGCCGATGACGATAAGTTCCACGAAATCGCCGCCGTGCACCCGGATGCGATCACGCTTCTGCTTGGGGGTGTTCGCCGGGACGTAGATCCGCCCGTGCACCTGCATCGAGCGACACGCGAATGCCACTCCCTGGGCGTGGTTTCCGGCGCTGGCGGTCACGACGCCCACCGCCCGCTCGGCATCGGTCAGCTGGTCCATCAGGTTGTACGCACCACGAATTTTGTACGACCGCACGATCTGCAGGTCTTCGCGCTTGAGGTACACCGTCGCACCGGTCTCTGCCGACAAGCGCTCGCACAATTGCAGGGGTGTCGCATCCACGACCGACGAAATTCGCAGCGCAGCGGCATCGATGTCGGCCGCGGTGACGGCTACCGACGATGATTGCTGGGCGGCGAGGTCAGGGGATGAGGACACCAGCACATGCTGCCACCAGCGTGGAACGGTCCCCCACTCGGGACCGGGTGAGCGGCGACCGATACCGATCTTCGGTGTGTGCCCACCGAATATTCAAATACCCAGCTGGACAGGTGGGCATCTGAATATCGAGTGGGCAGACGCGCTCGATACCGCCTTCAGGCGCGCGCGAGCACGAAAACAGGGATCTCGCGGTCGGTCTTCTTCTGGTAGTCGGCGTAGTCGGGGTACGCCGCGACCGAGCGTTCCCACCACACGGCTTTCTCGTCGCCGGTCACTTCGCGAGCGACGTAGTCGTGCTTCTCGGTCCCGTCCTGCAGCTCGACGAGCGGCTCGGCTTTGACATTGTGATACCAGACCGGATGCTTGGGAGCTCCGCCCAGCGAGGCGACGATGGCATATTCACCGTCGTGCTCGACCCTCATCAATGGCGACTTACGCAGCTTGCCGCTCTTGTTGCCCTTGGTCGTGAGCAGCACGACCGGCATGCCGTTCATCATCGTGCCTTCGGTTCCGCCGGAGTTCTCGTACAGCTCGGCCTGCTTACGGGCCCAATCCGATGAACTCGGTTCGTATTCTCCTGTCAATGGCATGGTTTTCAGTCAACACCTCGCGGCGTCGCGACGCCACACCATCGGGAACATTGCCTGGTCCAGATGTGAAGTTCGGTAGCCCGAAATACTGGATGGGTATAGTCTGAACTTCACCCGCCGGACGGCCGAATCGATCATCACCGGACGCAGCCAAGAAGAACGCGATGACCTTCACGAGCACTCGGGTGAGCCGACGACCCGCAGCCGTCCTCCGCAGCGTCGACGTGGCAGGCATTGCGTGGCCGGTCTACAAACTCGAAGCCCTCGCTCTGGGATCGCTGGTATTTCTCGCGACGCTTGTCCTGGCCGGCTCGCTGCAGGCAGCGGTACTCACCGGTGCAGCCGCTGCCGTCGCGGCCTGGTGGACGCTGCGCCTCACCGAGCTGCATGCCCTGACCGGCCTGCATGCGCCCGGCCAGGCATCACCCCGTCAGGCAACCCGGCCCCAGTAGCGCCTTCAGGTCTCCCATCAACGCCGATGTCGGCGTCACGCGGAGGCTGTCGTCCAGTTTCATCGTGGTGATCTTGTCGCCACTGACCAGCCGAAGGTGCACATCCGAGGTTCCCGGGTGACTGGACAGTACTCGTTTGAGGGCCCCGACCTTGTCCGCGGTGCACAGCCGCGTCGGCAGACTGACCGCGAGCGGCTTGTCGATCCCCACCATCGACAGATCGGGCACCGCCAGGTCATTGGCGACCAACGACACTCGATCATCACGCACCGATACCCGGCCCTTGACCAGTACCACCGAGTCCTCGGTGACATCGGCACCGAACACCGAGTACGCCTGTGGGAAGAACAGCACTTCGATACCGCCCGCAAGATCTTCGAGCTGAGCCGAAGCCCACGTCAGGCCGTTCTTGTTGATCCGCCGATTCACCGAAGCCAGAATCCCGCCGACGGTGACCTGAGTGCCGTCCTTGATGTCACCCTCGAGAATGGTCGGGATGTTGCAGTCGGACTTCGAAGCGAGCATGTGCTCGACGCCCAGGAGTGGATGGCCCGAGACGTAGAGCCCCAGCATCTCGCGTTCGAGAGCGAGCCGATGCTTGGATTCCCACTCCTCGTCCGGCACCCGAACGTTGAACACTGCGGAGATGGATTCGTCGGCATCCTCGCCGCCGAACAGATCGAACTGACCGATCGCCTCGGCCTTCTTGGTACCCATCACTGCGTCGATCGCGTCGGCGTGAATGAGCATCAGACCCTTGCGCGGATGGTCGAGTGAGTCGAAAGCGCCTGCCTTGATCAAAGATTCGGTGACCTTCTTACTGCACGCGACCGCATCGATCTTGCCAAGATAGTCCGAGAAATCGGTGTACTTGGACTTCTCCGACCGCGCCCTGATGATCGCCGCAACCACGTTCGTTCCGACGTTTCGTACCGCGCCGAGTCCGAACCTGATGTCCTTGCCCACCGAGGCGAAGTTGAGCTCGGATTCGTTGACGTCCGGTGGCAGCACCGTGATGCCCAGCTTGCGGCAGTCGGCGAGGTAGATCGCGGCCTTGTCCTTGTCGTCGCCGACGCTGGTGAGCAGGCCGGCCATGTACTCGGCCGGGTAGTTGGCTTTGAGGTATGCCGTCCAGTACGAGACCAGGCCGTATCCGGCCGAGTGCGACTTGTTGAACGCGTAGCCGGCGAACGGAAGCACGGTGTCCCACAGCGCCTTGATGGCCGCCTCGGAGAAATCGTTGTCCAACATGCCCTGCCGGAACCCGGCGTAGGCCTTTTCGAGCTCGGAAAGTTTCTTCTTGCCCATGGCACGACGCAGCAGGTCGGCTTGGCCGAGGGTGTACCCGGCGACCTTCTGCGCAAGCTGCATGATCTGCTCCTGGTAGACCACCAGGCCGTACGTCTCGCCGAGGATCACCTTGAGCGGCTCTTCGAGCTCGGGGTGAATCGGCTTGACCTCTTGCCGCCCGTTCTTACGGTCGGCGTAGTCATTGTGGGAGTTCATGCCCATCGGACCCGGGCGGTACAGCGCGAGAACGGCAACGATGTCCTCGAAGCCGGTGGGCTGCATACGGCGGAGCAGATCGCGCATGGCGCTGCCGTCGAGCTGGAAGACGCCGAGAGTGTCTCCGCGAGAGAGCAAGTCGAAGGTGGCCGGGTCGTCGAGCGGGAGAGCGTCGAGGTCGATGTCGATGCCGCGGTTGGCCTTGATGTTGTCGATGGCGTCACCGATGACGGTGAGGTTGCGCAGACCGAGGAAGTCCATCTTGAGCAGGCCGATGGCCTCGCACGACGGGTAGTCCCACCCGGTGATGATCGCGCCGTCCTGCGCTCGCTTCCACACCGGAATGGCGTCTGTGAGCGGCTCCGACGACATGATGACCGCGCAGGCATGTACGCCCGCGTTGCGAATCAGGCCTTCGAGCCCCTTGGCGGTCTTGTAGATGGTCGCGACGTCGGGGTTGGAGTCGATGAGCGCTCGAACCTCGACGGCCTCCTTGTAGCGCTCGTGCGCGGGGTCGGTGATGCCCGCCACGGAGATGTCCTTGGCCATGATGGGCGGCGGCAACGCCTTGGTGATCTGATCGGCGATGCCGAAACCGGGCTGGCCGAACTGCACGCGCGCGGAGTCCTTGATCGCGGCCTTGGTCTTGATGGTGCCGAACGTGATCACCTGGGCGACGCGATCGCTGCCCCACTTCTCGGTGGCGTAGCGAACCATCTCACCGCGACGGCGATCATCGAAGTCGATATCGATATCGGGCATCGACACACGTTCCGGGTTGAGGAATCGCTCGAAGAGCAGCCCGTGCGGCAGCGGGTCGATGTTGGTGATGCCCATGGCGTAGGCGACCAGCGATCCCGCTGCGGAACCTCGGCCGGGCCCGACGCGAATGCCGACGGCCTTGGCGTGATTGATCAGGTCACCGACCACCAGGAAGTAGGCCGGGAATCCCATTTCCAGGATGACCTTTATCTCGTACTCGGCCCGCGCCAGGTAGTCCTCGGCGGGGCCGTCGGGGAACCGACGCTCCAGCCCGGTCATGACCTCGTGGCGCAACCAGGTGCCCTGGGTGTGGCCCTCGGGAACCGGGAAGATCGGCATCCGGTCTCGGTGCGCCCACACCTCGTCGTACGGCTGTACTCGCTCGGCGATGAGCAGTGTGCTGTCGCAGGCACCGGGTACCTGGTCGTCCCAGAGCGCGCGCATCTCGGCAGCGGACTTGAGGTAGTAGCCGTCGCCGTCGAATTTGAAGCGGGTGGGGTCGCTCAACGTCTTACCGGTCTGGATACACAGCAACGCCTCGTGATTCTCGGCGGCGTCCTTGGTGACGTAGTGGCAGTCGTTGGTGGCCAGCGGCGGGATGGACAGCTTCTTGCCGATATCGAGCAGACCTTCGCGGACGCGTCGCTCGATGGACAGGCCGTGATCCATCAGTTCGAGGAAAAAATTGTCCGGTCCCCAGATCTCCTGCCACTTGGCGGCAGCTTCGAGTGCCTCGCGCTCCTGACCGAGACGAAGCCGAGTCTGCACCTCCCCGGACGGGCAGCCGGTGGTGGCGATGATGCCCTCCGCGTGCGAGGCGATGATCTCCTCGTCCATGCGCGCCCATTTGCCGAGCTGGCCTTCGATCGACGCGAGCGAGGACAACTTGAACAGGTTCCGAACGCCGGTGGCGTTCTCCGCCACCATCGTCATGTGGGTGTACGCACCACTACCGGAGACGTCGTCGGACTTCTGGCTTCGATCACCCCACAGGACACGCTTCTTGTTGAACCGAGATTCCGGAGCGATGTAGGCCTCGATGCCGATGATCGGTTTGATGCCGGCCTTTTTGGCCTCGTTGTAGAACTCGCTGGCCCCGTACATGTTGCCGTGGTCGGTCATGCCGACCGCCGTCATCTCCAACCGCGCCGCCTCGGCGAACATGGCCCCGATCTTGGCGGCACCGTCGAGCATCGAATACTCGGTGTGGTTGTGCAGATGAACGAACGAATCGGCCACGAAGGTTCTCTCCTGAAGGTCGTGCGTTTTCGATGAAGACGAGCCGCGAATGCACTCACTCTAGGCGGTGCAACCGACAGATTTTTCAGGCCGCCGGTGTGTCCTGGGAGGACGTGACAGGTGTGACGAACGAGACTGAAGTTGCCTCATTCGGCAGGAACTTGCCCGTCGTCCGGCAATGGCCCTACGACGTCGACGTACTCCGGAAGCAGCGGCTCCACAGCGAACTTCCCGGACACCGCGTCGGGCGGAAGCGCCTCCACCGCCCGCACTTCCGCGCGTCCGGCCACCTCGCTCAACTCTGCCGCGGTACCACGCACCACCAGCGTCGCCACGCACGCGCATCCGGCCAGCAACCGGCGCTGCGCCACTGCAGATATCCGCATCTGCCGCTCCCCTGCGCCGGAATATTCCTGCGCCTGGCTCGCTGCGCGTGCGGTCGAGTTCAGCACCGACCGCTCACTGCCCGGAACGCCGACCGTGAGAATCGGTGTCTGTACGCGATCGAGCGGCACACGAAAGAGCACCTGCGAAATGCGCACCCCGCTCGCGGCGGCGTAGGCCTGTTCGGCCGTGAGTTCGCGATCGAACGACACAGACCCCCAGCGGGGTTCGGTGTCGTCGGTTCGCAGGCTCGCTTCGGCTCGAGCCAGGTAGTCGCTCACCTGCTCTCCCCTGTCCGGGCCGAGCCGGTCGGTAGCAATGCCCGGTTGCCGCTGCGGGTTCAGATGTCCGACGACGGCCAGGCCACCGACCATCAGAGCGGCAACGATCACGACACCGACCACACCCGAGAATCCGCGCATCACGCCTTCCGGAGAACCTCGAGAGCATGTTCGAGGTCGGCCGGATACTTGCTTTCGATCTCCACCCAGCGGCCGTCGGACGGATGCGCGAAGCCGAGCGAACGTGCATGCAACCACTGGCGCTCGAGACCCAACCGTTCGGCCAGCCGTGGATCGGCGCCGTAGGTCAGATCCCCGCAACACGGGTGTCGCAGCGCCGAGAAGTGGACGCGAATCTGGTGTGTGCGGCCGGTTTCCAAGTGCACGTCCAGCAAGCTCGCCGCCTGGAACGCCTCGACGGTGTCGTAGTGGGTCACACTGGGCTTGCCATCGGCGCGCACCGCGAACTTCCAGTCGTTGCTGCCGTGTCGCCCGATCGGAGCATCGATGGTTCCGCTACTCGGATCGGGATGTCCTTGCACCAGTGCGTGATAACGCTTGTCGATGGTCCGCGCCTTGAACGCGCGCTTGAGCACCGTGTAGGCCCGCTCGGACGTCGCGACCACCATCACCCCGGACGTCCCGACATCGAGACGGTGCACAATGCCTTGGCGCTCGTGCGCACCGGACGTGGAGATTCGGAACCCCGCGGCAGCCAGTCCGCCGATGACGGTCGGACCGGTCCAGCCGACACTGGCATGTGCAGCGACCCCGACGGGTTTGTCCACCGCGACGACGTCGTCGTCGGCGTAGAGGATTTCCATGCCCTCCACCGGTTCGGCTTCGATCGTCAGCTCACGAGCGGGCTCGGGCAGCGTCACTTCGAGCCATGAACCTGCGGCCAACCGATCGGACTTGCCCACGGCACCGTGATCGACCAGAACCGCGCCTTCCTCGGCCAGTGCGGCGGCGACGGTGCGCGAGAGTCCCAGTAATCGGGCGAGCCCGGCATCGACCCGCATTCCGTCCAAACCGTCGGGCACCGGCATCGAACGCGATTCCCTCACGTGTCGGCCTGTTCCGAGGTGGTGGACTTCGCCTTCGTGACACGTTCGCCGTTCGGCTCGAAGCCGAACAGGCTCAGCGCGACCAGGAGGATAGCTCCACAGACGATGGACGAGTCGGCGACGTTGAACACCGGCCACCACCCCACCGACACGAAATCGACTACGTGCCCTTGAAACGGACCGGGAGCGCGGAAGAAGCGGTCGATCAGGTTGCCGAGCGCTCCGCCGAGAACCAGACCCAGCCCCAACGCCCACCACGGTGATCGCAGCGTCCGACCGATCTTGATCACACCGATGACAACCGCAACGGCCACCACGGTCAGCAACCACGTCATGCCGGTGGCCATGGAGAACGCCGCACCGGGGTTGCGCACCAACCGCAGCGTCACCACGTCGCCGATGATCTCGATCGGGCTGCCGGGCCGGACGAAGTGCACGGCCAGAACCTTGGTCACCAGATCGAACAGCAGAATCACCGCGGCGATGGCAATGAGCAGACGAGTCTTGAGCGGCTTCGCCGGCCCGTCGACGGCGCTGTCGGCATCGGTCACCTGCGGGTCCGCGGTCTCGTTCGGTGCCGGGACATCGCTGGTCTCGGGCGTCGGGTCGTCGGCGCGGTCGTCACTCACCTCTCCATCATGGCGCATCGACGCCGGCGCACGTTCATCCGTGCCGCGCGATACCGGTCACCGGGCAGGCTGTCAGTAGCCTGGTGGCCGTGAAGTCGACCGCCCGCACCCACACCGTCCGTTCCCGCACCGCTCGCTCCCGTAGCGTCCGCTCCGGCTTTCTCGCTGCCTGCTGTGCGGCGGTTCTGGTGGCCGGATGTTCGAGTACCGACGCCGAACCCGAACAAGACGCCGAACAGGCGGCCTCCACCAGCGAGGTGACGATCGCGGTGACACCGACGACCATCACGGTCGTGGACCCGGGAGCCGAGCCCCGTCGCGTACTGGCGTTCGCCACGAGCGACACGGACTCCCAGGACGTGGACCTCACCACCACCTCCACGGTGCAGCAGCAGATCAACGACGGCGCACCGCAGGACTTCTCCAGTCCGGAGTTGACGTTGCCCCTGAGCGCATCGACTGCCACTGCCGTACCGGAGGACGACGCGTCGAACGGGGCAACCCGGTCGATCGACCTGACCGTCGGCGCGGCCACGTCGCCCGACGAGAGTCTGAACGATGCGCTGTCCGCGTCGGAGGGCTCCACGGCACGGCTGGCAACCACCGATACCGGAGCGATCACCGCGTTGCACATCACTCCGGCCGAGGCCGCGCTCGACACCGCCAGGGCAGCGATCGAACGCTCGTTCAATGCCGCGGTGTACCGCTCCGTCGCTTTTCCCGACGACGAAGTCGGAGTCGGTGCCGTGTGGACCGTCGATCAACAGGTACTGAGCGGCATCACGCTGAACCAGCGCACGACCGTCACCCTGCGAGCACTCGACGGCAACCGAGCGACCGTGGATGTCGCCATCACCCAGACGCCCGAATCCTCGGTGTGGAACCTCCCCGACAATGCCGGCACGCTGAACATCGCCTCGTACACGTACACCGGTTCGGGAACCCTGGACATCGATCTGACGCAGCCACTTCCCGTCGGAGGTTCCATCACCGCGGCAGGTGAGCAGATGTACACCGATCCCGACAGCACCACAGTGCTGCGGCAGACCGTCGGAGACTCGATCACCTGGGGTGACCGATGACCCCGACGCCAACTCGCACTCAGACTCGGTTTCTTGCCGGGCTGTCGCTGCTCGGACTGGCCGCGGCCGCCGGATGTGGCTCGGACGATCCGGGACAGGCCCCTGCGCCGGTACCGACCACCGTCGTCGCCGCACCCGATCCCCTGCTCGGTACCCCCATCACCGACTCCGACGTCCTGACCGCATCGATGCTGGGGCTCGGCGACCTGCCGGACGGCTTCTCCTCCATCCCCGACCCGGTACGCGACCTGGGACTCGACCCTGCTCCGGACTACGATTCACCCGACGAATCCAGCACCGATCCGGCCGAGTGTGCTGCCGTCATCGCACCGGTGTCGGAGCAGGTCGCCGGAGCGGCCACGTCTGCGGTGGTTCGCTTCTCGGGGCCGAACTTCTCGTCGATCGACGAGGACGCGGCGAGCTACGTAGGGACCGGGACCGCAGATGCATTCGCAGCGGTGCAGCAGGCGTGGACCGGATGCGCCGAATTCACCGGCACGGATGCCGACGGGGTGAGCGTCGAGTACGCGCTGGCCGGCCGCGAGCAGCCGCAGATCGGCGATGCGTCCGCTTCCATCCGTCTGACCACCAACAGCGAAGGATTCACGCTGATCTCCGACGTCGTCGTAGCCGTGGTCGATTCGACCGTCGTGCAGATCGTCGTCTCCGATCAGAGCGGCCTCGAACCCGAGACCGTCACTGCTGTGGCCGAAGCCGCCGCCGACCGTATCCGGTCGGCGACACCGAACGCCTGAGCACTACCGCTCCCACGAGAAACTGCCGCTCCCACGAGAAACTGCCGCTTCCACGAGAAACTGCCGGTGACATCCCCCGAAGGGAATGTCACCGGCAGTGTCAGGTGCGGTCAGAGACGATCGGCAGGACTCAGGGTGCGGGGCACGCCGGGCTGGTCAGCTGCGCGAGAGAAACGATGCCGCAGGCGTTCTCCTTGGAGAGCTTCCACACGCCGTCCTCGGGGACGAACTGGAACGTGCCCGGGTTGGCCTGCCCGTTGAGGGTGATGGTGATGCCTGCATTGAGAACGCCGGTGCCGAGGTCGTCGATGCTCGTGATCTCGATCTGAGCGTTGTTGGCCACCGCAGCCGCGGCAACCTGGTTGATCAGATCCGGGTCCTCGGACGCGCCCTGGATGAGAGCCGCCTTCTCCTCGACCGGGACGTTGGGGTCCAGTCCGCGCATGAGCTGAGTGTTGAGCTCCTCGACCGTGGGTGCCGGCGGGTAAGCGCCGCCCTCGGGTGGTGCCACCGCGGAGGTGGTCGTGGCGGCCGTCGTCGTCGTATCCGCCGTCTCGCCCTCCTCGGAGCTGCAGGCGGTCATGGTGAGCGCTGCGGCGATGGCGATACCGGCAACCATTGCCCGTCGGGTGTTGCGAAGCTTCAAGTGCTTGTCCTTTTCACTCTGAGTCACGTCTCGATCGTTCTGTGACTCGTCGGTCGTCTGGGTAAAGGTCGTCTCGGACCGGAGTCCACTATGTCAGCTCGGATCGGTCCAGGCACAACCCGTAACCGCTACCTGTGAAACCTCACAGAGTTTCCTCAGCTCTGCCACAACTCACTTCAGGCTGTCGAGAACATGGGCGACGACCAGGTTCTCGTCCGATTCGGCGAACGTGCGCGCGGTTCCGGGCCCGGTGGTGCGGGTCTCGAATCTGACGGTCACCACCCCATGGCCGGCACCCTGCACCCAACCGTGACCGAAGTCGGAATGCCGAACATCCATGCCGGTCTGCCAGCGCGGACCGTCCGGTACGGCAATCTCGGGCGATGCCTCGACCGTCGGTGTCGACTCCTCCGTCACGTCCGCAACGGGTTCGTGTTCGAGTTCGGGGAACAGCGACCCCTGCCGAACGGCCGAGAGTCCGGCCAACCCGACCCCGACCAGCCGAATCGGCCCGACGTCGACGGGATCGACCGCCAATCGCTGCGCGGTCGCCACGATGGTCTGCTTGTCCACGGTCGCATAGGGCAACGTCGCCGATCGGGTGATGATGCTCATGTCGGACTTGCGCAGTTTGAGCACCACCGTCCTGGCACCCCGACCGTCCTTCAGCAATCGGCGATGGGTGGACTCGACGATGGACTCGATGGCCGGACGAAGCTGCGTGAGGGAGATGAGATCCTGCGCGAACGTGGTTTCGGCACTGACCTGCTTGGCCTCGGCGCGCTCGGCCACCACTCGATTGTCGATGCCGCGCGCCAGCTGATGCAGGCTCGGCCCCATCGTGGCACCGAGAATGGATGCCACCTCGGACTCGGGGGTGGCCACGAACTTACCGATCGTGTCGATTCCCAAGCGCCGCAACCGCTCTCCGGCCACCGGGCCGATCCCCCACAGCTTGCGCACCGGTAGCGTGGCCATCAACTCGGCCTGGATTCCCGGAGCGACGACGGTGATGCCGTCAGGCTTGGCCAGGCCCGACGCGATCTTGGCGATCTGCTTTCCCGATCCGGCACCGATCGAGGCCACCAAGCCGGTCTCGGACAGCACCCGGGCCCGCAGATCGGCGCAGAACTTCTCGACCTCGCTCACGGTTGCGCCTGCCAGTTCGATCGGCTCACCGAACGCCTCGTCGATCGAGAGTTGTTCGAGGATCGGCATCCGCCCGCGCAGTGCTTCGAACCCCCGCCGACTCAGCTCGGAGTACAACGGGAACCGGGGTGGCAATACCACCGCACCTGCCCCGACCAGCCGACGCGCCTGATGCATCGGCATCGCCGATCGGGCTCCGAACGCACGCGCCTGATAGCTGCAGCCCGCCACCACACCTCGCCCGCCTGCTCCCCCGACGAGAACCGGTCGACCGCGCAGCGTGGGCCTGGTCAATTGCTCGGCGGAGGCGAAGAACGCATCCATGTCCATATGCAGTACCCATCGGCGACTCCGCAGAGTGTCGTCGGCGATGTTCGGCACGGTCAGCGAGGATCGACGGTGAAGCCGAGCGCCCGAGCAGCGCGTGCGGGTGTCGGATCCGACCACAGCTCACCGTAGTTCTCGGTCGTGGTCAGCGACCGAGTGTCCGCGGTGTCGATGTACAGCGTTCCGCCGAGATGGTCGATCTCGTGGGCCACGATCCTGGCCGGCCAACCGCGGACCACCTCGTCGCTCCGGTGTCCCAGTTCGTCGGTGCACTGGAGCCGTACCTCCGCTGCTCGGGTCACCACTGCCTGGTAGCCGGGGATACTGAGGCATCCCTCGTAGAAGCTGGCCGTTCTCGATCCCACCGGGGTGTACCGGGGATTGATCAGGACTCGAAACGGGAGTGGGGTGCGCTCGCGCGCGTGAGCTATGGCCTCGGCGACCTCGAACAGGTCCTCGATCACCGCGATCCGCAGCGGAATGCCGATCTGCGGAGCAGCGAGCCCAACGCCGGGTGCGGCATGCATCGTCGCTCGCATCACCTCGATCAACTCCGCGAAGGTCTCGGAGTCGAGTTGCCCGTCGTAGTCCGTTGCCCGCGAACGGAGAACCGGATCACCCGCTGTAACGATGGGGACGACGCCGCCGCGAGCTTCGGCGAGAAGCGTGCGGACGGCATCGACTACGTCGCCACCGATCATGACGACTTGGTGATCGCTACCCGCACTCCCTCACCGAGATCGCTGCCGTCGTCCCCGACGCGTCCGTCCACGAGGGACAGAGCGAGCACCTCGCGCGCGATGAGGTCCCGGTGAGTATCCAGCCACGCGCGGCGGTGTTCGGGCACCTCGACGACGATGTCGATTCGGTCCGAGACGTCGAGTCCGAGACTGCGACGCGCATCCTGCAACTCACGAATGCGGTCTTTCGCCCAGCCCTCCGCCTCCAGCTCCTCGGTGACGGCGGAGTCGAGCACCACGAGCCCTGCGTTGCCCGGCAGCGGTGCCGTCGATTCGGGCTCGGCGGCAACGAGTTTGCGCGTGTACTCCTCCGGCAGCAACGAGATGCCGGCGGCGCTCACGACGCCGTCGTCCTCGGACCAGTCGCCGGCCTTGACGGCTTTGATGACCTTCTGGACATCCTTGCCGATCCGCGGCCCGGCAGCGCGCGCGTTCACGACGAGCTCGAACTTCCCATGTACAGCAACGTCTTCGGTCAGATCGACCTTCTTGACGTTGACCTCGTCGGAGATGATGTCGACGAACGGACGCAGCCGCTCCGCATCGGCCGCGGCTACCGTCACCTCGGGCAGTGGCAACCGCACGCGCAGGTTCTGGGCTTTGCGCAGCCCCAGAACCGTCGAGCACACGGTACGGACCTCATCCATGCTCTCGACCAGCTCGGGATCCGACGGCAGTTCGCCCGCCTCGGGCCAGTCGGTCAGGTGTACCGATCGACCACCGGTCAACCCACGCCAGACCACCTCGCTGATCAACGGCAACAACGGAGCCGCGATGCGCGTGAGCACCTCGAGCACCGTGTGCAGGGTGTCGATCGCGTCGGCGTCCTCGCTCCAGAAACGTGAACGCGACCGTCGCACATACCAATTGGTCAGCGCGTCACAGAACGTGCGCAGCTCGTCGCACGCACCGGCGATGTCGTTGCCCTCGAGCGCATCGGTGATGGCATCGCGCGTGGCGGACAGCTTCGCCAGCACGTATCGATCGAGTACGTGCGGCGAATCGGTACGCCACTGCCCGGGCGTCGAGGCGTACAACTGCAGGAAGCTCCACGCGTTCCAGATCGGCAAGAGCGCCTGCCGAACCCCCTCGCGGATACCCTGCTCGGTGACGATGAGGTTGCCGCCGCGCAGGATCGGCGACGACATCAGGAACCACCGCATGGCGTCGGACCCGTCGCGGTCGAAGACCTCCTTGACGTCCGGGTAGTTGCCCTTGGACTTGCTCATCTTCAGACCGTCGTCGCCCAGCACGATGCCGTGTGCAGCAACGGTTTTGAACGCCGGACGGTCGAACAGCGCAGTGGCGAGCACATGCAGGGTGTAGAACCAGCCGCGAGTCTGCCCGTTGTACTCGACGATGAAATCGCCGGGGTTGTGCGTGGAGAACCATTCCTCGTTCTCGAACGGGAAATGCACCTGCGCATACGGCATCGAGCCGGACTCGAACCAGCAGTCCAACACCTCGGGGACGCGGCGCATCGTGGACTTGCCGGTCGGGTCGTCGGGATTGGGTCGCGTCAGATCGTCGATGTACGGCCGGTGCAGATCGGTCGGTCGCACGCCGAAATCGCGCTCGAGCTCGTCGAGGCTGCCGTACACGTCCAGACGGGGGTAGGCCGGATCGTCTGACGTCCACGCCGGGATAGGGCTGCCCCAGTAGCGGTTTCGGCTGATGTTCCAGTCTCGCGCGCCCTCGAGCCACTTGCCGAACTGGCCGTCCTTGATGTGCTCGGGTACCCAGGTGATCTCCTGGTTCAGTTCGACCATCCGATCACGGAACTTGGTGACCGCGACGAACCACGACGGCACCGCCATGTAGATCAGCGGTTGACCACTGCGCCAACTGTGCGGGTAGGAGTGCTCGATGGTCTCGTGTCGCAGCAGGCGGCCCGAGGCCTTGAGGTCCTTGATGATCACCGGATTGGCGTCGAACACCATCAGGCCCTCGTACGGTGGCACCAGCGAGGTGAACTTTCCGCCCGGATCGAGCGGCTGCACCACTTCGATACCGTTCGCCGTGGCGACGTCCATGTCCTCCTCACCGAAAGCCGGTGCGAGGTGCACCACTCCGGTGCCGGAATCGGTGGTGACGTAGTCGGCCTGCAGCACACGGTGCGCGTTCTCGTGGCCGAGGAAGAAGTCGTACGGCGGGGCGTAGGTGAGCCCGACCAGTTCGGTGCCGGTGTGCTCCGAGAGCACTTCCGGCTCCTCCCCCAGTTCCTTCGCGTAATGCGAAAGACGCGCAGCGGCAAGCACGTAACGCTCACCGTCCGTCCCCCGCACCTGTACGTACTGCACCTCGGGGTTGACCGCGATCGCCAAATTGGACGGAAGGGTCCACGGAGTGGTGGTCCAGATCAGAGCGTTCGCGCCGTCCAGCGGCGAGCCGGGAGCCGTCAACGGCATCGTGACGGTGACCGCGGGATCCTGACGCATCTTGTAGGCGTCGTCCAGGCGGGTCTCCTGGTTGGACAGCGGCGTCTGTTCGTACCAGCTGTACGGCAACACCCGATAGCCCTGATAGATGAGCCCCTTGTCGTGCAGCGTCTTGAACGCCCACATGACCGATTCCATGAAGTCGACGTCGAGCGTCTTGTAGTCGTTGTCGAAATCGACCCAGCGGGCCTGCCGGGTGACGTAGTCCCGCCATTCGTCCGTGTACTGGAGTACCGACTGTTTGCAGTAGGCGTTGAACTTCGCCAGGCCCATCTCGTCGATCTCGGACTTGTCCTTGATACCGAGCTGCTTCTCCGCCTCCAATTCGGCGGGCAGGCCGTGGCAATCCCAACCGAAGCGTCGCTCGACCTTCTTGCCGCGCATGGTCTGAAAACGTGGGACCAGGTCCTTGACGTAGCCGGTGAGCAAATGGCCGTAATGCGGCAAGCCGTTCGCGAACGGAGGACCGTCGTAGAAGACGAATTCCTCGGCGTCGGCGCGGTTGTCGATGCTGGCCCGGAAAGTGCCGTCCTCGGCCCACTCGTGCAGCACGATGCGCTCGAGATCGGGGAACGGAACACTGCCCGAGCGACCTTCGGCCAGATCGACCAGCGGGTAGGACGGTGTGCTCGGACGTGCGCTCGAATCTGACATATCGTCTCTCCTCCGTGCCGGACGCGTGCGAGACGCATCACCTGTTGGCACGGGGACGACATGCGGCGAACTGGACGCCGGATACCGCGGTACCACCCCGCTTGCCCGCAGCCGACGGTGTTGCCGCCGGTGCGAGCCACTCCACACGAGCTGTGACGGGCTCACCCGTTCGGTTCTACTGAACGCGGATCCGAGCCCGTTCAGGGGCTCGTGCCGGCGTCGTTCTTCCGAAGGCTCCCCGGTGATGGCCGGATCGATGCCTGGTTTCTCGAGTACTGATCGAGAGCGATGCTACCCGTCGAACTCGGTCGGTGGTCGGCGGCCTGTGAGGGCACCGACCAACAGAAGGATCGCGCCGAGGACACACACGACGATGCACGCCCATGCCCATACGACGGACCCCGTCATGAGGGCAAGAATCAAGAATCCGAAGCCGATCGCCGCCGCGCCGAGAGTCAGGACCAACACGGGCTTCCTCGCTCACCACTTGCCACGACAACCGGGTCCGACGCTGCCGTCATGGGCAGCGCCGGCGGACGCAATCCTGCGTCAGTTGCCCTTGGCGTACGACTGGCTGTACCCCGACGACTGGTTGTCCTGATTGAAGTTGTCCTGGCCGTTGTCGACCGGCAGAGCCGAAGAGCGGTTCTCGAGCTCCTCGAGCTGCGATTCGAGGTACGACTTGAGCCGCACCCGGTATTCGCGCTCGAACGTCTTGAGCTGCTCGATACGGCCTTCGAGAACAGAGCGCTGCTGGTTGATGGTTGCCATGATCTCGGTGTGCTTGCGCTCGGCATCCGCCTGCAGCGCGTCGGCCTTCTCCTTGGCCTGACGAAGCTGGGTTTCTGAGCGAGTCTGCGCGTCGGAGAGCAGCGATTCGGACTTCTGCCGCGCCTCGGACATCATCGACTCGGAACGCGTGCGGGCATCGGACACCAGACGCTCGGCGTTGGTGCGCGCATTTCCGAGCAGCTGTTCGGACTCGGACTTCGCGTCACCGGTGAGGCGATCTGCCATCTCCTGAGCGAGGCCGAGGATCTTTGCGGCCTGCATGTTGGAGTCGCCACCCTGCTGAGGGGCCGCGGCCACGGGCGCAACCGGTGCCGGCTGCTGGACCACAGGTGCCGGCTTCGGGGGATCCACCGGGCGCTGGGGCTCGGCCTTGGGTGCCGGCGCCTGCGTCGGCTGCGGGTTCTGCCGTGCCGAGCTCTTGGCGTCGGAGAGCTCCTGGTCGAGTTCACCGACTCGCTGGCGGAGATCGGCGTTCTCTTCGATCAGTCGCGACAGCTCTTGCTCGACGAGGTCGAGGAAAGCATCGACTTCGTCTTCGTTGTAACCACGCTTACCGATAGGCGGCTTGCTGAACGCTACGTTGTGCACATCAGCTGGAGTCAGCGGCATGGAAGGATCCCTTCACGCGTCTTGGGGCGGTAGAGCAAGCATTCAGTTATATGCCATTCCGCGCGAGTGCAGAACAATCAAACTGTAACTGGCGTCCATTCTGTCACACAGGACACGCGACTTGCGCGGGTCCCGCGTTCTAACATTCCATCTTCGGCCTCAGGCCGCGAGACCGCTGGTCAGATTCCATGCGATGAAGACGACGAACAGCAGGACCATGATGGACAGGTCCAGTCGCACTCCACCCAGGTTGAGCGGCGGAATAATCCTACGAAGGAACTTCACAGGCGGGTCGGTGACCGTGAAGATCGCCTCGAGCAGGATGACGACAACCCCGGTCGGTTGCCAATCTCTCGCGAAAGTCCTGATGAACTCGACGATGATTCGACCGATGAGAAGGAGCCAAAAAAGAAACAATACGATGTTGATCACCGTGAACACGATCACGGTTATACTCTGCCTGACTTCGCGGCCCTGAGCAAAGCGCGCTGGTCACAGCCTCGAAACCCAGCTCGAAACAGAGAAACTCTCACTGCTGGCTGTAGAAGCCGGTCTCGGCGATACGCCTGCGCTCCTGCGGCGAGACGTCGACATCGGCGGGCGAGAGCAGGAAGACCTTCGTCGCGACCTTGTCGAAAGATCCGCGGAGCGCGAAAGCCAGACCGGCGGCGAAATCGACCAGACGCTTGGCGTCCGCGTTGCTCATCTCCACCAGGTCCATGATCACCGGGGTGCCGTCCCGGAAGCGCTCGCCGATGGTGCGGGCCTCGCTGTAGTCACGGGGACGCAAGGTGGTGATCTTCGACAGCGGGCCACCGTCGTCGACGATGGGACTGCGCCGGCTTTCGGCACGCACGTCCATACGGGTGTCCATGGCCAACGCTCCTCGCGTAACAGTGCCTCGGCTCGACGGTGTCGACGGACGTCCTCGTCCACCGATCGGTGCAAGGGTGGCTGCCGGCCGGGGTGCTTCGTAGTCGTCGTAATCGTCGTCGAGTTGCGCATGCCGGGATCCACCGAACGACGGCTTCACGAACTCGCGCTCGTCGATGTCGTCGTAGCTGTCACGCCCGCCGCGAGAACTACGTCGCACGTCCGGATCGTCGAGGTAGTCGTCCTCGTAGTCGGCGAGCGGAACCATGCCGAAGTACGCCTTGAACTTGTGCAGGGTGCTCATCGTTCTGCCTTCCGTGGAGGTGTGTCTACCGTCGATCCCCAGGTTCGCAAGTGTCTGTTGTGACTGATGTGATCCGTGGACTGTTATTGCGAGGTTATCGGCCGCGCCCCGAGTATTGCGGTACCGACACGCACGCACGTCGATCCGTGGCGCACAGCAGCTTCCAGGTCGCCGGTCATACCCGCGGACAACTCGACCGCCTCGGGATGATCGGCCAACAGCCGATGGTGAAGGTTCTCGAGATCGGCGAATGCGGCGTCCGGTTCGGCGCCCAGGGGCGGCACGGCCATCAACCCGGCCAGACGTAAACCGGCGGCATTCGACGCGGCCTCGGCGAGAGCGAGGAGTTCGTCGCGGTCGATGCCTCCGCGGTGCACATCGCCGTCGAGACTGACCTGCAGCAGGACGTCGAGCGGCACGGACCGCGTCCCGTCGTCGAGTGCCGCGGTCGTTGCCTTCGACAGCGCAGTGATCAAGCGGGCGCTGTCCACGGAGTGGATGGAGTGTGCCCACGCAGCGATCGACTTCGCCTTGTTCCGCTGCAGATGGCCGATCATGTGCCAACGCGGAGGGTCAACACTGAACTCGTCGGCGGTGTCGTTCACCTTGGGCGACGCGTCCTGCTCCCTGGACTCACCGAATTCGCGGCAGCCCAGCCCATACAGGATCCGAATGTCCGACGCCGGGAAGAACTTCGTCACCGGCAACAGGGTCACGTCGTCGACGGCTCGATCAGCCGCGGCGCACGCGCTCTCCAGCCGCTCACGGACCGACGCCAGCGATGCAGCAATCTCTTGGCCGCGGTCGGTGGACCCAGTCACGACTTCACCTCCACATCGAGCTGCGATTCCCCGTCGCCGGCCTGGGAATCCATCCACACGACACTGGCGATCCGGCCGGTGGACCCTTCTCGACGGTGACTGAACAGCGTTCGATCCTCGATGGTGCACCGAGGGTCCTGGGCGACTCCGCGCACACCCGCAGCGAGCAACTGCGCACGGATTCCTGCGGGAATGTCCAGGCCGGGAGTGTGCCGAACCGTCGTGGTCGCACTTCCGGGAAGATGTTTGTCCACATCGGCTCGCATGTTCGCGGGCACCTCGTATTGGCGCCCGCTCGCCGCGGGACCCAGAAAGGCACCGATCCGCTCGGGAGCGGCACCCAACTCGACCATCGCGGACAAGACCCGCGGAACTATGCCGATGCGAGCTCCGACGCGGCCCGCGTGCACGGCGGCAATCACGCCCGCCTCGTCGTCGGACAACAGAACCGGGACGCAATCTGCCGTCAACACCACCAACGCGAGATCACGTTGCGTCGTCACCAGCGCATCGGTCATCGGAACGGGTTCGGAAACCGGGCCCTCGACCACCGTCACGGTCCGGCCGTGGACCTGTTCCATGAACACCATGCGCTCGATGCCCATGCCCAACCGATCACCGAGGCGTCGCCGATTGGCCTGCACGGCAGCCGGGTCGTCCCCTACGTGATCACCGAGATTGAAGGTGTCGAACGGCGGAGCCGACACGCCGCCGGCGCGTGTCGTCGACACGCGCCTGACCCGAATCGGGTCGGCAGCTGTGTAGCCACTCACCGCCGCATGAAGGACGGCACATCGACCTCGTCTTCGCCCTCGTCCTCGGCGACCGGCACTCGACGGCCGGACCCGACGGACTCACGACCCTGCCCACCCGAATCGCGACCGTGGCCGGATTCGCGGCTGGACGACTCGCGGTTGGACGAGCTCGACGAGTTCAGCGGCGGCAGGCTGCTGCCACTCGGTGCACCGATCGGATCGCGGAACACGGCACCGTCGGAACTCTCGTTGGACCGCGAGGACACCTCTCCCGAGCGGGCGGACCCGATCGGGCCGCGGGTGGACGACGTTGCCTCGACCGGGCGACGGGTGGGTGTGCCACCGTCGAAGCCGGCAGCGATGACGGTCACCCGAACCTCGTCACCGAGCGAGTCGTCGATGACCGTGCCGAAGATGATGTTGGCGTCGATATGTGCTGCCTCCTGCACCAGCGACGCGGCCTCGTTGATCTCGAACAGACCGAGGTCCGAGCCACCGGCAATCGACAGGAGTACTCCGCGTGCGCCTTCCATCGAGGCTTCGAGCAACGGCGAATTGATCGCCGATTCGGCGGCCTTGATCGCGCGGCCCTCGCCGCGAGAGGATCCGATGCCCATCAGTGCACTGCCTGCGCCGGACATGACACCCTTGACGTCGGCGAAGTCGACGTTGATCAGGCCCGGGGTGGTGATCAGATCGGTGATGCCCTGAACGCCGTTGAGCAAGACCTCGTCGGCACTGCGGAAGGCGTCCATGAGGCTCACTGCTGCATCGCCGAGCTGGAGCAGGCGGTCGTTGGGAATCACGATGAGCGTGTCGCAGGACTCGCGCAGCTGCTGGATGCCGGTATCGGCCTGCCCACCGCGACGCTTGCCCTCGAAGGAGAACGGGCGGGTCACGACACCGACGGTGAGGGCACCGAGCTTGCGCGCGATGTTGGCCACGACGGGAGCGCCGCCGGTACCGGTGCCGCCGCCCTCACCTGCGGTGACGAAGACCATGTCGGCACCCTTGAGCACCTCTTCGATCTCGTCCTTGTGATCGTCGGCTGCGCGGCGACCCACCTCGGGATCGGCACCGGCACCGAGGCCGCGGGTCAATTCGCGTCCCACGTCGAGCTTGACGTCGGCGTCACTCATCAACAAGGCCTGAGCGTCGGTGTTGACCGCGATGAACTCGACTCCCTTGAGTCCCTGTTCGATCATGCGGTTGACCGCGTTCACGCCGCCGCCGCCGATGCCGACGACCTTGATTACGGCGAGGTAGTTGTGCGGGGGCGTCATGGGCTCTCGCCTTCCGTGGAGTGTTGCGTGAAATGTGGAAAACCCTCAACCTAAACCACAGGCTTAGAGTTATGTCAAGTACTGAACTGCTCGGAACGCTATTCATCCCCGACGGGTATCGCCATTAGGCGCGCCGACACCGCGCCGGAAATATGCATCCCTCGCGCCGAAACTACTTCGTGGTGGGTAGATCCGGACTCGACACGTCGAAAATCTGCCCGGGCTGTGAGAGCAGTGCAATGGCTACCGCGGCCTTGCGTTCGGAGTCTTCCTTGTCTCCCCACACCACGGTGCGTCCGTCGAGCAGCTGAATCGAGATGTCGGACAACGTGCTCGCTCGCAGCTCCCCGACCTGATCGCGCAACAGCGGCGGGAGCGTATCGAGAACGGCCAGTGCATCTTTCGTCACCGGATCGCCGTACACCGGGTTGTCGGTCACCAACCGCACCACACCGGGCGGTGGCGGTGCAATGGCAAAATCCACTCCGCTGGAGTCCAGCAGATGGGTACCGTCCGGAGAGTCGAAGAACGCCACCGGCGTTCGCTCCTCCACCGTCACCTGCACGGTCGATGGATACTTGCGTTGCACGCGTACGGTCGCCAGCGCCGGAATCGCCGCAACCCGCTGCGCCGCCGCCGCGGTGTCCACCCGAACCAGCGGAAGACCGGTGGGGACGTCGAGTCGATCGAGGATGTCCTGCTCGGACACCGAGGACTCTCCCGCGACCGCGATGTTCCGAACCGACAGCAGCGGTGTGAAGTACACCGTCGCAGCCGATCCCACCACCACAACGACGACGGCAAGCGCGATCAGCAGCGCTGTGCGGCGAGACCGCCTCACCCGGGCGCGCTCTTCTTCCCGCGCCAGTGCGCGAGCCTGCTTGTCACCCGGCACCGACGGTGAATCATCTTGCCCTGCGGCTGTTCCCGACCTCGCAGTACGAGCTCGATCGGCACGGCGGGTCACGTCGCCGGCCGATCCTTCGGTACGCCGCGGCCGGGTGCAGCACCGAAATCGGTTTTCGAGCGAAGTGCGTCCAGAATTGGGCCGCCGAGCATCGTCACGTCGCCGGCACCCATGGTGATGACCACATCGCCGGGCATGCTCAGATGGGCGACCTGCTTGGCCACCAACGACAGATCCGGTTGGTAGTTCACCGGTTTGCTCACCGCGGCGGCAACCAGTGCGCCCGTCACACCGGGTAGCGGCTCCTCGCGCGCGCCGTACACGTCGAGCACCACGATCTCGTCGGCCAGAGACAACGCGGCACCGAACTCCGTTGCGAACGTCGCGGTCCGCGAGTACAGGTGCGGCTGAAACACCACGACCACCCGTCCCCGCGCCGCACCGCCGCGGTCCTGACCGGCCACGAGCGCCTGCGCTGCGGTCAACACCGCCCGCACCTCGGTGGGATGATGCGCGTAGTCGTCGAACACCCGGACACCATGCTCTCGGCCGGTGAACTGAAAGCGTCGATGGACCCCGCCGAAGCCGGTGAGCCCCGCCAGCAGTTCCTCGGTGCCGGCACCCACCTGACGCGCGGCGACGAAGGCGGCGAGCGCGTTGAGTGCGGTGTGCCGACCGGGGACTCCCAGCCGAACCGTGCGAGCCGCGTCCTCACCGGCAATCTGCAACTGAGCGACGCCGCCGATGTCTTCGGGCTCCCACGCCAACAGTCGCACGGCCATCTCCACCGGCCCGGCGTCGACGTCGGACGACCCGTAGCCGAGCACCGTCACGCCGGGCACCTGCTTCTCCACCACGCGACGCGCCAGGGCAGCCGAACCGGGATCGTCCATGCACGCAACGAGCACGCCGCCCGGGCGAAGCACGGCAGCGAAGTCGTCGAATACCTGCACGTAGGCCTCGGTGGTGCCGAAGTGGTCCAGGTGGTCGGCCTCGATGTTGGTCACGATGATGACGTCTGCGGTGTACTGCAGGAGCGAACCGTCGCTCTCGTCCGCCTCGGCCACGAACACCTCACCGCTGCCGTGATGTGCATTGGTCCCGGCCTCGTTGAGCTCGCCCCCGACGGCGAACGACGGATCGAACCCGCAGTGCTGGAGCGCCACCACGAGCATCGAGGTGGTGGACGTCTTGCCATGGGTGCCCGACACCAACACGGTGCGGTATCCCTGCATGAGGGAGGACAGGACGGCCGGCCGCAGCACCACCGGAATTCCGCGTTCACGAGCCTCGACAAGTTCCGGGTTGGTCTTGGGAATCGCGGCGTGGGTCGTCACCACGACGGTAGGACCGCCGTCGATCATGTCGAGAGCACTGGCGTCGTGACCGATACGCACCTGGGCACCGCGGGCGCGCAACGCGAGCACGCCACGGGATTCCTTGGCGTCGGAACCCGACACCTGTCCCCCACGAGCCAGCAGGATCCGCGCGATACCGGACATTCCCGCACCACCGATGCCCACCATGTGTACTCGTTCGAGCTCGGTCGGTAGATCCGACATTGCACCCTCTGTTGTCACGCGGACGTCTCCCTCGTTCTGTTCGCATTCACGACGACGCCCAGCTCAGCCCCGCGCCGCGTGCGCGGTATCGAGCACGATCTGCGCGACGGCAGTCGCTGCGTCCTTGTGCCCGGCACCGGCGGCGGCACGAGACATCGTGGCGATTCGTTCGGTGTCGGCCAGCAGCGCCACCACCGACTCGCGCACGTACCGCTCTGTCACCGACGCATCGGCCACCAGGATGCCACCTCCGGCATCGACCACCGGACGGGCGTTGAGTTCTTGTTCGCCGTTCCCGTGCGGCAGCGGAACGTAGACAGCGGGCAGGCCGGTCGCAGACACCTCGGCCACCGTCATGGCACCCGACCGACAGATAGCCAGGTCCGCCGCCGCATACGCCAGATCCATCCGGTCGATGTATGCACGCGCCACGTACGGCGCGTTCGGGTTGTACTGCTCGATGTCGAGCGAATTCTTGGGTCCGTGCGCGTGCAGAACCGAGATACCGGCCTCGGCAAGGGCGGACGACGCACCGGATACTGCATCGTTGAGTGACCGTGCGCCCTGGGAGCCGCCGAACACCAACAGCACCGGTCCGTGCTCGGGTAGCCCGAAGTGCTCCCTGGCCTGTGCGCGCATCGCCGCCCGGTCGAGCCCGGTGATGGTGGGCCGCACGGGGATTCCGATCACCTCTGCGTCGGCCGACCCGCGTGCGGCGATGCCCGATCCCGCGACAGCCGCGAGCACACGCTGAGCCGACCGTGCCCCGACCTTGTTGGCTATGCCTGCGCTGGCATTCGCCTCGTGGACGACCACCGGAATTCGGCCACCGCGACCGAGCAGCCGGCCGCGCGCGGCAAGGTACGCGGGCAACGCGACGTAGCCGCCGAATCCGACGAGCACATCGGCCTCGACGGCCGCGAACACCTCGCGTGTTCGACGCACCGACCGCACGACGCGGACGGGGAGTTTCAGCAGATCGACGGTGGGCTTGCGCGGCAGTGGAACGGGTGGGATGAGCTCGAGGGCGTAACCACGGGCCGGAACGAGCGTCGTCTCGAGGCCACGGCTACTGCCGAGGGCAGTGACCGTGACGGTGGGGTCGAGGACGCGAAGAGCGTCGGCGACGGCCAGTGCGGGCTCGATGTGCCCGGCCGTCCCACCCCCAGCGACAACGACGGAGATCGGTCGGGATGTCTGCTTCACCGTCGATATCCTCGCTCACCCGAGCGGACGGGTGGGCGACCGGGTTGCGGTTCCGGTCGCTGACGGTACGACTCGCGGGGTTCCGGACGGGGCCGGTAGGACGACCGGGATCCTGCGGGGTGTCCGGCGGCCGGCTCCCGACGCTGCGGTTCGGCGCGGCGAGCCCGCCCGCGGACCGGCTCGCCCCGCCGGTCGGTCGAGTTCGGCAACCTCGTGTCGGCACGAGAACTCGACACCCGGGTCCGCCCCGGCTCGGTTGCCTGCGCTCCCCGACCGTTCTTGCCTCCTCGGGCTTCGAGCCGCTTGCGGTCCTGCGCAGCCAGGGTGGGCCGCGTGGACTTCGAGCGGGCCATTGCTGCGCGTTGGGGTGAGAAGACGGCGGGCAGTGGAAGTTTGAGGGCGCGGGCGATTCGACCCTCCTGTCCGGCATGCAGCGCGGCGATCGCCTCCGGCTCGTGCCGGGCAGCGCTCGCGATGATGCCGAACATCAGCAGGGTGATTGCCGTCGAGGTGCCGCCGTAGGACACGAGCGGCAACTGCAGACCCGTGACCGGCAGCAATCCGACGACATAGCTGATGTTGATCATTGCCTGCCCGAATACCCAGCACGTAGCACCGGCAGTCAACAGGCGCAGGAAGGGATCGACCGACCGCATGGCGATGCGCAGACCCGTGTAGACGAACAGGCCGAACAAGCCGATGACTGCCAAGCAGCCGATCATGCCGAGTTCTTCGCCGATGATGGCGAAGATGAAGTCGTTGTGCGCGTTGGGAAGATAGCTCCACTTCGCTCTGCTCTGACCCAACCCGCGACCGAACAGCCCGCCGTCGGCCAGCGAGTATTTCGCCTGGGTCGACTGGTAGGACAATCCCGAGGTGTCTTCACCCGGATTGAGCCAGGCCTTGACGCGGTTGGAGCGGTAGCCGGCAGTGAACGCGAGCACCGTCGCCAGCGCCAGACCGGTCATCACCACCGCGCCGAACAAACGGGCGTTGAGACCGGCGAACCACAGCAGGGCCACCAGGATGATGCCGAGGGCGATGGCCGTACTGAGGTTGGGCTGGAGAACCACCAACAGACACATCAGCAGACCGGCAGGCAGCAACGGCACCAGCAGAGACTTGATGTTGCCGTGTTCACTGCGACGTGAGGCCAACAGATGAGCGCCCCACAGCACCAGCGCTACCTTGGCCAGCTCGGATGGCTGGAAGGAGACGACGCCGAAATCGAACCAGCGCCGCGCACCCTGACGCTCGGCACCGATTCCGGGAATCAGCACGAGCATCAACATCGTGATCGAGACCAGGAACAGCGGAAACGACAGCTTTCTGAGGTATCGAATCGGGAGCCGGAGAGCGACGTAGAACGCGACGGCTCCCAGCGCGACGCCGATCAGCTGCTGCGTGAACAGCGCGTACCCGGACTCGTCGGCCGCGAAGGACTCGGCCGACGACGCCGACAACACCATCACCAGGCCCAATACGGTGAGCAGTACCGCGATAGTGACGATGAGATGGAAGGACACCAACGGACGGCCGAACCACAGGCCGATCCGAGTGCGGGGCGGTGAGGTGCGACGGGGTGGGCGCGACGTTCGAGCAGCGGTGCTCACGATCGCGACGATCCGATGTCGGTGACATCCAGCCGCGATACCGATTCGGCGAAGCTCCGACCCCGGTGCCCGTAGTCGACGAACATGTCCAGCGATGCGGCCGCGGGGGCCAGCAGGACGGTATCCCCCGGCGCAGCTCGTCCGGCCGCGTGAGCGACGACCGCTCGCATCACCGCATCAGCATCTTCAGCACCATGAGTCACACCAGCATCGTCTCCCGAAGGGAGCCTGACGACCGGAACATCGGGCGCGTGTCGCGCCAAAGCCTCAGCGATCTGCATCCCATCGCGGCCGAGCACCACCGCGGCAACGAGCCGATCGGCGATCTCCGCGACCAGATCGTCGATCACGGCACCCTTGAGCAACCCACCCGCGATCCACACGACACGCTCGTGCGCCAGGATCGACGACCGAGCAGCGTGCGGGTTCGTCGCCTTGGAATCGTCGATGAACGTCACGCCGGAGAGCTCTCGGACCACCGCCGCCCGATGAGGTCCTACCCGATAGGCCTGCAGACCGGTACGTACCGCGTCGGCCTGCACTCCGATCGAACGAGCCAATGCTGCCGCTGCGAGCGCATCGAGAATGCCGGACGGCCCGCTCGGTTCGACGTCCCGGGCAGCGAGGAGTTCGACGTTCTCACCGAACGCGTTGTCCACGAGAACGCCCGACCGCACTCCCAGTTCGTCCGAGGCGGGTTCGCCCAGCCGGAAACCGACGACGTGGGCCGCAGGTGAGCCGGACGCCAGACTCGCCGCGCGCGCATCGTCCAGTCCGACGACAGCGACCTCACCGCAGAGTGCTCCGGCTTTGGCGGCGACGTATCCGTCCATGCCGCCGTGCCAGTCGAGGTGATCCTCGGCGATGTTGAGCACCACCCCGCCCGCGGGACGCACCGACGGCGCCCAGAACAACTGGAACGACGACAACTCCACGGCGAGCACACTCGGATGCGGGGTACCACGCAACGCGTCGGCGATGGGGAGTCCGATGTTTCCGCACGCCACGGAGTCGATACCGGCAGCGTCGAGAATCGACGCCAGCATCGAGGTGGTCGTCGTCTTGCCATTGGTTCCGGTAACCACCAGCCAGCGCGTTCTGGCACCGTACAGCTCGGCCCGGTCCACGTGCCAGGACAACTCGACATCGCCCCACACCGGCACGCCGTGTTCGGCGGCAGCTGCCAACACCGGAGAGTCGGGGCGAAAGCCGGGACTGGTGACCACGAGCGAAAACCGTGCCAGGGCAGCGGCATCGGTGAGCAGGTCGTCCTGCAACACCACCGCGGCACCGATGCTCGACGCGGCGTCGAGTGCCCCGCGATCGGAGTCGGTGACGGTGACGACTGCGCCGAGGTCGAGCAGTGGGCGGACCACGGCGAGGCCGGATACGCGGGCACCGGTCACCAGCACCGAACGGCCGCGCAACCAGGTCAGATCGGTCCGAGCGTCGTGGGGAGATTCGTTCATGCTCTATCCGCCGACTGCAGCGAGATATTCGCTGTAGAACAGTGCGAGTCCGACGGCAGACGCGATGGCGGCCAACAACCAGAACCGGATGATCACCGTCGTCTCGGCCCATCCCGCCAACTCGAAGTGATGATGGAACGGGGCCATGCGGAACACGCGTCGGCGACTGGACCGGAACACCGCGACCTGAATCACTACCGATGCAGCCTCGGCGACGAACAGCGCACCGATGACGACCATGATCAGTTCGGTCTTGGTGACCACCGACAGACCTGCGATCAGGCCGCCGAGGGCGAGTGATCCGGTATCACCCATGAAGATCTTGGCCGGCGCGGCGTTCCACCACAGGAAACCGATGCACGCGCCCGCGGCGGAAGCACAGACCAGAGCCAGGTCGAGGGGATCTCGAACGTCGTAACACCCCGGGGCAGGCCCGGCTGGACCGGCGCACGCCTGCCGGTACTGCCAGAAAGTGATGACCGTGTATGCGCCGAGCACCAACGTCATCGACCCTGCGGCGAGGCCGTCGAGGCCGTCGGTGAGATTCACCGAGTTGGACCACGCGATCACCAGCAAGCAGACGAAGAAGACGAACACGACCGCCGACATCGACCAGGTGGCGATGTCGCGAACGTAGGAGAGCTGGGTACTGCCGGGTGTGAGCCCGCTGTCGCTGCGGAACTGCAGAACCAGGATGGCGAACAGCACAGCTGCCGTTATCTGGCCGACGTACTTGCCGGTGGCGTTCAGACCGAGGTTGCGCTGTTTGCGGATCTTGATGAAGTCGTCGAGAAAACCGACGAGCCCGAGCACGGTCGTCAGTCCGAGAACGAGCAGAGCCGACGCCGACGGGCCGTCGGCGTCGTACCCGATCCCGATCAGATGAGAGCCCCAGTAACCGGCCCAGATTCCGACCAGGATCGCCACGCCGCCCATCGTCGGCGTACCCCGCTTGGACTGGTGACTGGCCGGACCTTCCACTCTGATCTCTTGACCGAAGCCCTGTTTCGAGAAGGCCTTGATCAGCACCGGGGTGAGCAGAATCGCGACGGCGAGTGCGATGCCACCGGCAAAGAGGATCTGCCTCACTGCTCGCCCTCCGCGCGGGCGCTCGAATCGGCCAGCACGGCTTCGGCGACGGTCCACATCGCTCCGGACTGCGACGCTTTCACCAGAACGATGTCGCCGGGACGCACCTCGTCGCGCAGCACTTCGATCGCCGATTCACGGTCGGGTACGAGCATCGACTCCTCGCCCCACGAACCTTCCATGACCGCACCCTGATGCAGCGCCCGCGTGGGCCGTCCCGAGTCGACGATGATCAATCGGTCGACGTCGAGCCGGACTGCGAGCCGACCGATGGCATCGTGCTCGACCACGGAGTCGGCACCGAGTTCGCCCATCTCCCCGAGGACCGCCCAGCTGCGACGCTTCGGTCCGTCGTCACGGCGGGACATCGACGCCAGTGCCTTGAGGGCGGCGCGCATCGAATCCGGATTTGCGTTGTAGGAATCGTTGACCACGGTCACCCCGTCGGCGCGAGTGCGCACGTCCATCCGGCGGATCGATGTGGGCGCGGCAGATCCGAGCGCCTCGGCAACCTGCGTCAGCGTCGCCCCGCACTCGAGCGCGACGGCCGCTGCGGCGAGGGCATTGCCGACCTGATGCTCACCGTGCACCGCCAGGGTGATCGCTGCCGAACCAGCTGAGCATTCGAGCGTGAACGACGCGCGGGCGTCGGTATCGACCTGCACGTCGACCGCCCTGACGTCGGCATCTGCGTTGCGTCCCACTGTCACGACCGATGCCGTTGTGCGGGTGACCATCTCGGCGACGAGGCGATCATCGATGTTCAGAATCGCCACTCCCCCGTCGGCGGCACTCGGCAGCGCTTCGACCAGTTCACCCTTCGCCAATGCGATGGCCGCACGCGAGCCGAACTCGCCCAGGTGCGCGGTTCCGACGTTGAGCACCACGCCGATCCGGGGCGGTGCGAGCGTGGCGAGTTCGGCGATGTGGCCGATTCCCCTGGCAGACAACTCGAGACACAGGAATCGCGTGTCGGCGTCTGCCCGTAGAGCCGTCCACGGATGACCGAGTTCGTTGTTGAACGATCCGGGCGGGGCCACCACCGAACCGAGTGGTTCAAGAACCGCGGAGATCAGATCCTTGGTGGACGTCTTTCCCGAGGAGCCCGTCACGCCGACGACGGTCAACCCGTGCTCGGCGGTCAGAGCCTGCACCGATGCCCGGGCGAGAGCGCCGAGTGCGGTCAACACTGCCGCGCCGGAGCCGTCCGGATCGTTCTCGAGGGCCATCGCGCGGCTGTCGTGCAGGATCGGACGAACGACCACGGCCGGTACGCCCACCGGCCGGGCGGCCAACACCAGCGCCGCGCCAGCGGCGACCGCGTCGGCGGCGTGATCGTGCCCGTCCACCTTGGCTCCGGGAAGGGCAAGGAAGATACTGCCGGGGGTCACCTTGCGGGAATCGAACTCCACCGGTCCGGCCACCACTACCGTCGAATCCGACACGTCGTGCACCGTGCCACCGACGATTTCGGCGATACGGCCGATCGAGAGCGGAATCACCGTGCGCCCGCGCTCGTGCCGACCAACCGCGCATCGATCGCCGAAGCGAGTACCACTCGGTCGTCGAACGGGTGCTTCACCCCTGCGACCTCCTGGCCGGTCTCGTGTCCTTTACCTGCTATCAACACAACGTCCCCTTCATGCGCCCACACCACAGCCTGTTCGATCGCCGCCGCGCGGCCTGCCACATTTCTGACTTCACCACGAACATCGTCCCGCACCGAGAGCGCTCCGGCCTCCACGGCCTGCCGAATGGCGGCCGGATCCTCGCTGCGGGGATTGTCGTCGGTCACCACGAGTAGATCGGCACCGCGCGCCCCGGCCGCTCCCATGAGCGGACGCTTGGCGGTGTCGCGGTCTCCACCCGCTCCGAGCACCACTGCTATGCGGCCGCGGGAAGACTCGCGCAACGTCGCCACCACGGCCTCGACGGCCGCAGGCTTGTGCGCGTAGTCCACCACGGCCAGGAAGTTCTGACCCCGATCGATGCGCTGTACGCGACCCGGCACGTCCACGGTTGCGAGCCCGGCCACGGCCATCGGCGCGTCCGCACCGGCTGCCGCGCAAGTCGCCAACGCCAGAACGGCATTGGCCACGTTGTAGCGACCCGGTAGCCGGACCGAGACCGGCAACTCGGCACCGTCCGGATCCCCGACGACGAACGACTGCGTGCCGTCGTCGTGCTGGGCCCAGTCCGACACCGTCCACTGCGAATCGTCACCGGTCGAGGCGGTCACCACCGTCGAACCGGCCGCGTGCGCGATGTCTGCCATCCGCCTGCCCCACGCGTCGTCGACACAGACGACCGCGGTGTCGGCTCGAACAGCAGAATCGGCCGCGAACAGCCGGCTCTTGGCCAGGAAGTAGTCCTCGAGAGAGCCGTGGAAATCGAGATGGTCCTGGGAGAGGTTGGTGAACGCTCCGACCGCGAAGCGAGTCCCGTCGACTCGGCCCAGGGACAACGCATGCGAGGACACTTCCATCACAACCGTGTCGACGCCCTCTTCCACCATCACCGCGAACAGCGCGTGCAACTGCGGTGCCTCGGGTGTGGTGAGTGCGCTGGGCACATGCCGGCCCGCGACTCGCGTCTCGATGGTGCCGATCAACCCGCACCGACGACCGGCGGCCGTCAGACCCGACTCCACCAGATAGGCGGTCGTCGTCTTCCCTGAGGTACCGGTGATCCCGACGACGGTCATCTTCGACGACGGATTGCCGTAGATCAGCGCGGACACCGCCCCCAACGCCTGACGCGGCCGGTCGTGCACGAGCACCGGGACCTGCCGGTCGACGCCGGCGAGGGCGCGCACGACCACGTCGAGTCCGGCAGCGTCGGTCAGCACTGCCACGGCACCTCGACCGACCGCATCGGCCGCGAACTCCGCTCCGTGGCGAGTGGAACCGGGTAATGCTGCGAAGAGATCGCCGGGAAGGATGGACTGCGCCCGAAGGTCGATGCCCGTCACGCGCACGCCTGTCGGGTCTCCGGCACCGATCGTCGCTCCGGCAGCGGACGCCACCTCGGACACCTCGGTGTGCGGTGGATGCGCCGGACGTGAACCCGGAGCCGGTTGTGAATCCGCTGAGACAGTCACTCCTGCTCCCTTCCTCTCTCCTGCAGGCCGCGCACCTGCCCCGGCTCGATCACGCGAGGGCAGCCGAACGAACGCGCCCGAACCGATGTGTCAGATTACCGGCGACCGGCATCGCGATGTTGCCGCCCCGAGTCCAGGAACGGTGAGTTCGGGAATCAGTCCGCCTGCAGAACCAGCTTGGGTCCGGGGTCTGCCGACATGGGAACGCTGTCCCGCTGCAGCATCCAGCTGGCGATGTTGTGGAACAGAGGGGCCGCAGACTGCCCGCCCGAACCATCGGCGCTGCGCGTCGGAGCATCGAGCATGATCCCGATCACGTAGCGAGGATCGTCGGCAGGCGCGATTCCTGCAAAGGTGATCCAGTAGTTCGAGTTGGAATAGCACTTGCATTCCGGATCGACCTGCTGCGCCGTACCGGTCTTGCCACTGATCTGGTAGCCCTCGACACCGGCCGCCACTCCCGTTCCGCGCTGATTACCCGTGTCGTCCTGGGTGACCGATCGGAACATGTTGCGGACCGTCTTCGCTGTGTCGGGACTGACCACGTACACCCCTTCCGGCCGTTCGGCCTCGGTCCGCTGTCCGTTGGCATCCACCGTCGCTTCGACGATCCGCGGCGGAATACGCACACCATCGTTGGCGATCGCCTGGTACATCCCGGTCATCTGCAGCAGCGTCATCGACAAGCCCTGACCGATGGGCAGGTTGGCGAACGTTCCTCCGGACCACTGATCCCGACTGGGAACGCTTCCCGCGCTCTCGTTGGGCAGACCGACATCACTGCGCTGGCCGAGTCCGAACTTGCCGAGCATGTCGGCGTATCGGTCTTCGCCCACGCGTTGCGCCAGCATCAATGTGCCGACGTTCGAGGACTTTCCGAACACGCCCGTGGTGGTGTACGGCACCACCCCGTGGTCCCACGCGTCCTTGACCGACACACCGGACATGAAGATGCTGCCCGGTACCTGAAGCACCTCGTCCGGAGTGGTCAGTCCGTATTCGACAGCCGCGGCCGCGGTGATGATCTTGTTCACCGAACCCGGCTCGAACGGAGTGGTGACGGGCAGGTTGCCCATCTCCTTGGTGCGCTCGTTGTTGCCGACACCGATACCGGCGTTGAAGGTGTTGTCGTTCGACATCGCCAACACTTCACCGGTCCGTGAATCCTGCACGTAGGCCGATGCATTCTTGGCTCCGGACAGATCCTTCGCCAACTGCACCTGTTGCTGTACGTAGTACTGCAGGTCCGCGTCGATGGTCAGTTCGACATCGGATCCGTTGACCGCGGGCTGCTTGTCGCGCCAGCTACCGGGAATGACGGCACCGTCGGACCCTCGGTCGTAGGTCTGCGAACCGTCGGTTCCGGCCAGGGTCGCGTCGAGCGAATCCTCGAGACCGAGCAGACCGTGTCCATCCCAACCGGTGGCACCGACGATGTTCGCCGCGAGCGAGCCACCCGGATACTCCCGGATGTCCTGACGCTCGAGACCGACCTGCTTGAAGTCAGCACTGATCTTCGACGCAACGGTTGCGTCCACACCCCGTGCGAGATAAGTGAATTCGTCGTTGCTCTTCAACTTCGCCAGCAGATCCTTCTCGCTGATCACGTCGCCGAGATCACTGTGGATGCGCGCGGCGATGTCCTCGAGGTACTGCTCGGTCTCCGGCTCGGTGGGATCTTTCGCCCTGGCCTCGTCGAGTTCCCTACGAACCCGAACCGGCTGGAACGTCAGCGCTTTCGCTTCCATCGTGAAGGCGATCGGATTGCCGTTGCGATCGAGAATGGACCCGCGCAGCGCGGGATCCACCAGCGTGGTGGTGCGCTGCGACGCCGACTCGGCCGACAGCCTTGGACCGTCGAACCCTTGAATCCACAGCAATTGTGCTGCAGCGACGGCTAATGCGACGTACATGAGGATTCTGCCGGTCCCGTGCCGAAACCGAAACGTGGACGAGTCCATACGCTTTCGGCTCGGTGGCCTCCGGCTCGGAGCAGGCGCGGGCCTGGTCACTGCCCGTCACCCGCGGTTACGTCGGCGGCGGCGGCGGAGTCGGCGGCGGGGTCCGACGAAGGGACAGCCGACGACGGATCTTCGGCCGCCGGCGTTTCGAGCGAGGGGATGCTCATGGGAACCAATTGTTCGGCAAGAGCAACGTTTCCGGCCCCATTAGGCGCACTCGGCGTGGCGGCCCGAGTATCGATCGAGCCCGAGGTGCTGTTGGGCTGCGATGCGCTGCGTGGCGTCCGCTGCTGCACTGCAGCTGTGGTGGGGACGTTGCTCGAACCCGCGGTTGCGGGCGCTACCGGATCGAGTGGGGCCACCGGCGCACCGTCGGCCGGAGCCGGGGTACCGACGACCTGCACGCCGCCGTCGGGCGCGACGATCAGGCGGGCCGGATTCTTGGCGGGAACCATTCCCAACTCGGCGGCCCTGCGCGCCAATTCCGGTGCCGATTGCGCCAACTCGACATCACTGCGCAACGACGCCCGCTGTTGAGCGAGTTCGGTGTTGACGGCCTTGGCGGCGCTGAGATCGTAGGAGTCGCCGGCCGACCGCGTGGTGAGCAACAACGTCAAGCCGAGACCGAGAGCCAGTAGCCCGATGATCAACGCAACGAACGGAATTCGGGCAGCGATGGCGCTCCCGTCGATCGAACGACGACCGCCACCAACACGAGCGGAATCCGACGTGTGAATCGAAGCGCGGGCCTGCTTGCGCTCGTACGCACGAAGAGCGGCACCGGACCGGCCACCGCCCTTGCCCGAACGTTCGGGGCGCGAGAGTGGAGCCTGCGGAACGACCCTGTTTCTCGTCGCCGAAACCCGATTGCGCCGTGTTCCAACAGTGCCGCCTGGAACCGTCATTCCGCTCTCCTTGCAATCCGTTCGGCGGCGCGCAATCTCACCGGAGCCGAACGTGGGTTGTCTTCGATTTCTGCATCCGAGGCTCGCTCGGCACCTCTGGTCAGGAGCTGGAACTCCGGACCCATTCCGGGAAGCTCGACCGGCAGCCCCTCGGGGCTACGCGACTTGATACGAGGTGCCAACTCTTGCTTCACAACTCGGTCTTCCAGAGATTGATACGACATGAAGACCACGCGGCCACCGACAGCCAACGCGTCGAGCCCGGCAGGCACCGCAGACTTCAGTGAGTCCAGCTCGCCGTTGACCTCGATACGCAGCGCCTGGAAGGTGCGCTTGGCCGGGTGCCCACCGGTGCGCCGTGTCGCGGCCGGAATCGCGGCGTAGAGCAACTCGACCAACGGACCACTCGTGGTGAACGGGGTGTGCTCTCGTCGTCGCAGAACAGCGGAGGCGATCTTGCCGGCGAACCGCTCCTCGCCGTACGTACTGAGTACCCGCGCGATCTCGCCGTGCGAGTAGGTGTTGAGTACGTCGGCAGCGGTGATGCCGATCGTCGGGTTCATGCGCATGTCCAAGGGCGCATCGACGGAGTACGCGAACCCTCGATCGGACTCGTCCAATTGCATCGACGACACTCCGAGATCGAACAGAATGGCGTGCACCGATTCGAGTGCAGGCAGACCTGCCTCGTCGAGCGCCTCGGCAATACCGTCGTAGGTGGTGTGCACCAACGTGATTCGATCCGCGAACGGCGAGAGCCGCGATCCGGCGTGTCGCAGCGCCTCGGGATCGCGATCGAGCCCGATGAGGTGCAGGTGCGGGTAAGTGCGGAGAAAGTGTTCGGCGTGACCGCCCAGTCCGAGGGTCGCGTCGATCATGACGCGGGGGCCATCGGCCGAATCGATTGCTGGGCCAAGTAATTCGTCGGCCCGATCGAGTCGAACCGGTACGTGCAGAGGACCCGGAGATCGACGGTGGGTTCGTTCGGCGGACGATGCGCTCTCGTCCCGCCCGTCGCCCTCCGTCATGGTTCCTCCCGGTCGTGCGTACGTGCGTCTCGCCCGGGTCCGGGCCATGCGGTTGCCCAGGGGCGCCGGTGCGAATGCTTCGAGGTCCCTGTCCGATAGGGAACCTGGCGTTGGGGAAGAACGTCAGGGTCCTGATCTGCGAAACCTGGCGTTGGGGAAGAACGTCAGGGTTCTGATCGGGCAGAGGCCTCGCTGCACTCGCAGGCGACCTGGGCGGGTTACAAGATTCCTCCGAGCGATTCATCGAATGCGTCGGAGAAGTCCTGCTCGTTCTCGGCGGAGTAGCGGGCCCACGCTTCGTCGTTCCATATTTCGATGAAGTCCATCGAACCGATCACCACGCAATTGCGTTCGAGACCGGCGTAGCGACGGTGCTCCGGGCTGATGGTGATGCGCCCCTGTCCGTCCGGCCTCTGCTCGTCGGTCCCAGAGAAGAACTGACGAACGTAGGCACGAGCTTTGGGGTTGGCACGCGACGCAGCCGTCAGTTTCCGAGACCGCTCCGCGAAGTCTGCCGCGGTGTAGACCGCAAGGCTGAAATCTTGCCCCTTGCTCACCATGACACCTCCTGCAAGCGCGTCTCGAAACTTGGCCGGCAACGTCAGTCGACCCTTGTCGTCGAGTTTCGGCGTGTAGGTACCGAGAAACACTCGCCACCTCCAGCCTCGACTCTCCGCTGCGGACCACTTTACCCCACTCTCCCCCACTTCGAACCATTCACTGCGAGAAAACTTTGGGCGAATACACGTATCCGCAGGCCAACGACGGTGAGACTGCTCGAATCGACGGCTGAAATGTTATGGCTGGGAGTAGCTCCCGCCAGGGATGGAGCGCTGCACCACTGCGATTTCCCCTTCTCGACCAGCGGTTTCACCCTGTGCGAGGAGCAACGATCCAGCTCGAGACGCCGCGGCGCTACTCAGGTGGGGAGAAGTGGGGATTCCTGCTGATGGTGGGGAGAAGTGGGGAGGCCACCCGCAGTGGATGCCTGCAGTAGATACCTGCAGTGGAAACCACGCTGGATACCGCAGTGGGTCGCCGCACCGTGCGTGCGCATCGGCCGACAACGGTCGGGCACGATCGGCGGGCGGCGTGTTCATCCTGTGACAGCCGGAAACGACAACAGCACCTCACCCAAAGGTGAGGTGCTGTGCGTGACGCGTGAAGTTGTACGGGCTGACGGTTGCGGGTCGGAACCCGGCCCGCTCAGTCCTGCTCGAACCTCTTGCGGAACCGATCCTCCATCCGAGAGCCGAAGCTGCCGCCTTTGCGGCCACCCTTCGGCTTCTGACCGGAGCTGCGACCGGAACCTTCGGTGGCACTGTTGTCAGCGCCGCCTTCGTCCGACGTTGCGGCCGTCCCCTTCTTGGAACCGCCGAACAAGAACAGCGCCCCGGCACCGAACATGAACAAAAAGCCGATGAGACTGACGACGAGAAAAGCCAAGCTGTTCGTCGACAACGCAACACCGGCGACGAGCAACACGAGTCCCACGACGAACAACGCGGCAGCCTGAAAACGCCTTCTGCTCGACGCCGCACGAACGCGACCGCCTCTCACATGAGACGCGAATTTGGGATCCTCGGCGTAGAGAGCGCTCTCGATCTGATCGAGCATGCGCTGCTCGTGCTCGGAGAGTGGCACGGTACCTCCCCCTGCACTGATATTGAAGGTCGCTTCGGTTGCGAAACGACGGGAAGCTGACCTTGGCGGCTACCTGTTGTCGATGATACGAGCTGAATCCGCTGCTTACCACCTACTCGGACGATGTGTTCCTGAGAAACGCCGAAGATTTCGAGACGGGCGTCTCGGAAACTACGACCGAACACCGTATGACGTGGCAGTTCACACTGTTCGACCAACTCGGAGAGCTAAGCCGACAACGGTGTGTTCATCGACTCGTCGGACGCGAACCGGGACTGACCCCCGAGTCGATCGTCGACCTCGTTCAGAAAACGACTCACGTGCCGATAGAAATCGTCGGCGTCGAGATCTCCCGTCGTGCTCGATGCACCGGCCTCGACCGCCGCACGAGTGGCCGAGAACGATGCGAAGTAGTCCGACCAGACGGCAAGATCCGGGGCCGCCTTGGCCATCAACACCCACGCGCTCCGCGAACGAGGACGCGCGCCGATCGAATTCGGCAACGATGCCAGTACTGCCGCCGCACCCTTGAGTGCCGCGGCGTAGCTTCCGAGAAAGCGATCCCCCGCATCGCCCTCTCCGATGGACTCGGACAACAGCGCGTCGGCCCGACCGAGCAGAATCCGGGCCTGACGCGGCACCGGCGACCGCACGCCGGCATCGAATGCCTTCGTGATCGTCATACTCGAACACCTCCAGTTCGAATCTCCGGCGCGTACCTGACGCGCCCGGAACCGTGACGAAGCCTTACAGTCGAACTCCGGAGAATCCGACCCACTTGCTCGAGTCGAAAACACCGGCGCACTCGGCCCCGATCATCGAACACCCGTTCGACCCTTTCAATATAGCTCTGCCCACCGACAAGTTGCCGAAGGAAGGGTGAGAACAGTCGTTACCGACGCGCAGACAACGCCCTACCTGGTCGATCTGACGCCCCCGGAGTTCCGCCAGCGGTTACTCGAAGCCCTGTCGATCTACGTCCAGGCCATGGGGTACCCGCGCGGAACCGAGCAGAGCCGGGCCCCGATGTGGACCGAACACCTGCATCGTTCCGGGTGGCGAGCAGTCGGAGCCCTGCTCCCGGCCTCGGATCCGACCCGGCCGGATTCACTGGTCGCAGTCGCCTACGGCTACCACGGAGCACCGCACCAGTGGTGGCATCAGCAGGTGCGCGACGGATTGCGACGCTCGGGGCACACCCCACACGACGTCGAGGTCGCGCTGGAGAACTATTTCGAGCTGACCGAGCTACATGTCCTCCCCAGCGCTCAGGGGTACGGCCTCGGCGCGCGCCTCTGCCGCCGACTGCTGGACGGTGTCGACGCGGACAACGTGATGTTGTCCACACCCGAGGTGGCGAACGAGGACAATCGAGCCTGGCGGCTCTATCGCCGTCTGGGCTTCGCCGACGTACTGCGGAACTTCACTTTCGCGGGCGATCGGCGGCCCTTCGCCGTTCTGGGTCGCCGGTTGCCGCTGGACGGGCCAGTAGCATGAAGGGGTGATCGATGCTGTGGTGGTGGGCTCCGGCCACAATGCCCTGACCTCCGCCTGCTATCTGACCGATGCCGGCTGGTCGGTGGAGATTCTCGAACGCGACACCATCGCCGGTGGCGCAGTATCGACGGTGGAACGCTTTCCCGGACATCGGGTGGACCGTGGCTCGTCTGCGCACATCATGATTCGGCACACCGGCATCATCGAAGAACTCGACCTGGCCCGATTCGGCCTGCGCTACATCGACTGCGATCCCTGGGCGTTCGCACCGGGAGCCGTCGACACCACCGAGCGCGCCATCGTCTTCCATCGAAGCCTCGATCGCACCTGCGACTCCATCGCCGCAGCATGCGGAACTGCCGACGCGCGAGCCTACCGGACGTTCGTCTCGATCTGGGGACCGCGCAGCCAACGCACGATGCGCGCATTCGGCGGTCCGCCCACCGGGTCGAAGCTGCTGCGTTCCTTCTGGGGTCTGGGGGCACCGGACGGTGGCAGCATGCTCTCGCGCGAGTTCCTCGCCACCGGAGATTCGTTACTGGACGAAATGTTCTCGAGCGAACGCCTCAAGGCCGCTCTGGCATGGTTCGGCGCACAGTCGGGACCGCCGATGTCCGAGCCCGGCACCGCACCCATGGTGGGTTTCGCCGCTCTCATGCACACGCTTCCGCCCGGCCGTGCCGTCGGCGGCAGTGGCGCGCTGACCGAGGCCATGATCGCCCGTTTGCAGCGAGACGGTGCCGCGCTCACCCTAGGTGACGCCGTGACCACGCTCGTGCGCCGGTCGGACGGCTGGACCACCAGGACCGCGTCGGGCCGGGAGATCGACAGCCGCGTCGTGGTGGCAGGCTGCCATATCCTGACCACTCTCGACCTGCTCGCCGCCGGCGGGCACGATCCGGCGCAGCTCGCGCGGTGGCGCAGCACGATACGGGTCGGACCGGGGCTCGGTACCGCAGTACGACTGGCCACCGACGCCCTGCCGATCTACCCCAGTGCCGATCGGGTCGAGGACGGCACCCACGGCCTTGCATTACTGGTACGCGACCGCAGCCAACTACGTCTGGCACACGGACATGCACTCGCCGGCGACCTGCCACCCACCCCGGCAGTGCTGGGGATGTCGTTCAGCGCTGTCGACCCCACCATCGCGCCGGCGGGCCAGCATCAGATCTCTCTGTGGTCGCAATGGCATCCGCACACTCTCGCCGACGGTCGACGCTGGCGCTCCGATACTCCCGGCGAACGCTCGCTGGCCGAGTTCGAGGCGGATCGGATCGTCGCCGAGATGGACCGATACGCCCCTGGATTCGCCGATGCAGTGCTGGATCGGCACGTGCAATCCCCGCCGGACATCGAGCGCGAACTCGGGCTGATCGGAGGCAACATCATGCACCTGGACATGTCACTGGACCAGATGATGATGTGGCGGCCTCACCCGCAACTGGCCGGTCATCGAGTGCCGGGGGCCGACGGTCTGTATCTCACCGGGGCATCCACTCACCCCGGTGGCGGGGTCACCGCAGCCAGCGGCCGGTCGGCAGCGCGCATCGCGATCGCCGATGCGCGCGCCGGACGCCGTCGCGAATTCTTCCGAAAGAGGCGAGCATGAGGATTGCACCGATCGTCGTCGCGGCCGCTGCCGTCGGGTGCCAGATCGTCTACCCCCTGGTGTCGGGGCCGACCCGAGACGCCGTGACGGTAGCCGTTGTCGCGTTCCTTGCACTCGCGTCGATCCTGCATGCAGTGCTGCACCGCGGGGCCCTGTGGGCCGTCGTTCTGTTCCTCGTGACGGCAGGCACCGGGTTTGCATCCGAAATGGTGGGCACAGCCACCGGCATCCCCTTCGGCGAATACTTCTACGCTCAGAACCGATTGGGGCCCAGCCTCTTCGACGTACCCGTGGTGGTTCCACTGGCCTGGACGGCCGGCTTCTATCCGATCTGGTGTGCGGTGACCTTCGTCGTCCGCAGACTCGGCCAGACCCAGGTTCGAGCCACCGGTCTTCGGATCGCCGCGGTCGCGGTGGGCATGGTCGGGTGGGACCTATATCTCGATCCCCAGATGGTGACCGACGGCCAGTGGACCTGGACATCGGGTGCCGTCGGCCTGCCGGGTGTGCCGTCGATTCCGCTGACCAACTACCTCGGCTGGCTCGTGGTGGCCACGCTGATGGCAGCGGCCATGGAAACGCTGGACCGTGCCATCGGGAACCGTAGGCCGTCCGGCGAGCCACGGCCGTCCGACGATGCGGTACCCATCGGGCTGTTCATGTGGACATGGCTCGGGTCCGCACTCGCACACGCGGTGTTCCTGGACGGTCCGGAACTTCGCTACTCGGCCGTGTACGGGTTCCTCGTGATGGGTGCGGTCGGCATCCCGCTGGTATCGATGGGTGTTCGCGGTCGCTCGCTTCGACGGCGGTCGCGTGCTGCGGCATCTCGTCCCGGCACCGACACACCTCGCTGACAACCCCTGCCGACTGACATCGGCGCGATGCCCTGGCACGATGTCGCTGTGCAGTCGACATCGCAAACCTCTCACCGAACCCACCGACGACGAGTTCTCTCGGTGGTCGCATTGGCGCTGCTGGTCGCGCCGATGCTCGCCGGATGCCTTCGGGTCCAGGTCACGATGGGTGTGTCGGCGAACGACCGGGTGGCTGGTCAGATCGTCGCAGCGACCGTACCGACCTCGGACTCCGATACCGGCCCGGAACTCGTGGTTCCGTCGTCCATCGAGGACAAGGTTCGCGTCGAGCCGTACAACCAGGACGGTTACGTCGGTTCGCAGGCGATGTTCGACGACCTCTCCTTCGGCGATGTCCAGACACTCGGTTCCATCTTCCAGAACGCGGCCGGATCGTTTCAGCTCGAGCTGCAGCGATCGGGTGACACCGTCTCTCTGTCGGGCAACGCCGACCTGTCCTCGGTTCCGGTGCAGGGTTCGGACGTGCAGTTCACCATTGCGTTTCCTGCTCGCATCGGAACGACGAACGGCACCCGCGAGAGCGACAACTCGATCTCCTGGAAGCTGCCTGCAGGCGAAACCACGTCCCTGCGCGCCGAAGTCAACTACCCCGACCCCAACACCAGAAGCTTCGCCGGCTGGGCCGGGATAGTGGGCGGCGTCACGGTCGGAGTCGCAGCCATCGTGGGAGCGATGGCGTGGGTCTCACGCAACCCGCCGCTGCGGGGCCGTGGGTCGCGCGGTACCGATTCCGGAAGTTCGACCGACAGAACGTCGGTGTGACCGGCCGCTTCCTCGCACGGACGACGGCAGCCGCCGCAGTTCTGGCAGCAGCATCGGCTGCGATGACGCTACTCAATTCTCGTTCCATGCCGCGCTTGCGTGCTGCGGATCACGACCTCGCCGAACGCGTGGTCGTCTGCATTCCCGCCCGCGACGAGCGAGCGACCCTGCCGTTGCTGATCGGCGACCTCACTCGTCAGCGATCGTGCCCGAACATGCGGGTCATCGTCCTCGACGACGACTCGAGCGACGGAACAGCAGCGGCGGCCCGCGCCGCCGCTGCCGGTGACCCCAGGATTCACGTCGTGACCTCGAAGGCCGCTCCCCCGTCCGGCTGGACCGGCAAGGCCGCCGCATGCGCAGAGCTGGCACGAATGGCCGACCAAGCAGACCCGCGGGCGTCGATCGTCGTGTTCGTCGATGCCGACGTGCGACTCGCACCCGACGCTGTGGCCGCGGCGTCGCGGATGCTGCGCGAGCTCGATGCAGCGCTGCTGTGCCCGTGGCCGGAACAGCTGACCGGCAGTGTCGCCGAGCGACTGGTTCAACCACTGCTCGGGTGGTCGTGGATGTCCACTCTTCCCGTGTCGGTGGCGAACTCGACCCTGCTGCCCTCGATGGCGGTGGCCTGTGGTCAGTTCATGGTCTTCGACGCCGGGTCGTATCGCGCCATCGGAGGCCACAGCTGCGTCGCGGCCAGCGCAACCGAGGATTTGGATTTGGCACGCGCGCTTCGTCGCCGGGGCCTGTCGTCGGCGGTGGCGTCGGGTGCCGGGTTCGTCAGCTGCCGAATGTACGACTCCACCGCCGATCTTCGATCCGGATACAGCCGGTGGCTGTGGAACGAGTTCGGCGGCTCGGTAGGTTCGGCCGCCGCCACGCTGGCATTGTCGACGCTCTACCTCGTTCCTCCGATAGCTGCCCTCACGGCCACGGGAACGACGCGTCGGCTCGGCTGCGCCGGATATCTCGCGGGCACGGTGTCACGAATGGTCGCACGTCGACGCGAAGCGGGACCGCAGTTCGGCGTCGACGATGTGGTGGACGCGGCGCTGCATCCGGTGTCGATTCTCGCCTTCTCCGCGCTCGTCGCGGAATCCCACATCCGCAGACACCGCGGATCGTTGACCTGGAAGTCGCGAACGGTGCCCTTGCCGTAGCGGCTATACCCGCGCGGGCGCGAGTCCCAGGTTGCTCAACACCTCACGGGTGGCACGGGCGAAGTTCAATGTGATGAAGTGCAATCCCGGCGCACCCTCGGAAATCAGCCGCTCGCCGATGTTCGTGGCGAGTTCGATGCCCACTTCCCGGACGGCTGCGCGGTCCTCCTCCGGTCCGGATCCCGCTGCCCGAGTGAATTTCTCGTCCAGGGATGACGGCAGCGTCGTGCCCGAGAGTTCGAGCATCCGACGGACCGACCGGAGCGAGGTGATGGGCATGATCTCGGGGATGATCGGCTTGGCACCCTGCTCTGCGTCGTGCGCAGACACCCGGTCGCGCAAGCGCAGATAATCGTCCACGTCGAAGAACATCTGGGTGATCGAGTACTCGGCACCGGCACGGAGCTTGCCGACCAGGCATCTGGTGTCTTGTTCCAGGTCGTCGGCGCGGTGGTGTCCTTCGGGGAACGAGGCCACACCGACGTGGAAGTCGCCGAGATCTCGTACCAACCGGACGAGTTCCTCCGCGTATTCGACTCCGTCGGGATGTTTCTCCCAGTCACCGAGCGGATCCCCCGGCGGGTCTCCGCGCAGCACGAGAATGTTGGTGATGCCGCGGTCGGCATAGGACCCGACCATCGACCGCAACTCGTCGACGCTGTGCGACACGGCTGTGAGATGCGCCACCGGAAGCAGCGTCGTTTCCTCGGCGATTTCGCCGGTGACCCGCACAGTTCGATCGCGCGTGGACCCGCCTGCGCCGTACGTCATCGACACGAAGGCGGGTGCAAGCTGCTCGAATTCACGAACCGCCCGCCACAGTCTGGCCTCGGCGGCGGCATCGCGCGGCGGTGAGAACTCCACCGAGAACGGGATTCTGGCGTTCGGTTCGGTGCGTAGTCGGTCGACGATGGACGGAGTCCTCGTCACAAAACCTCGACTCGCGCGCCCCCGGACGGATTCTTCGCTCACCCGAAGATCATAGGTTGCGCGCGAACACAGCCCGTCGGGCCTCCCTGGCGTCGGTGTTCGCTGCGCGTCGGCGCGCCGGTCCGGAGGGCCACTAGTCTGGTAACCATATTCCGACGTACCCACTGCAAACCTTGGAGGATCGTCCTGTCCGAAGACTTGTCTTCGCCCGTCGTCGACACCCCCACCATCGCAACCGGACCGACCGCCCTGCGCAGTGCCGTGGATGCCGGACTCGCCGAGTTCTTCGCCTCGCGTCGCGCAGTCGTCGACACCGTCGGCGGCGGTTACCCCGCAGCCGTGGCGGATCTCGAAGCGTTCGTGTTCCGCGGCGGCAAACGCATGCGCCCCGCGTTCGCCTGGACCGCTTGGCTCGGTGCCGGCGGCGAAGGAACCGGTACGCGGGCAGACGCCGTGCTTCGCGCCTGCTCGGCGCTCGAACTGATTCAGGCGTGCGCCCTGATCCACGACGACATCATCGATTCGTCCAGTACGCGACGCGGATTTCCGACTGTGCACGTCGGCTTCGCTCGACGTCATCGAGACGCTGGCTGGTCGGGTTCCTCGGACCACTTCGGTGAGTCGGCAGCCATTCTCGTCGGTGATCTCGCACTGTGCTGGGCTGACGACCTCCTCCGCGAATCGGGCATCGACGACGACGCGATGCGACGGGTCCAGCCGGTGTGGTCGGCCATGCGGACCGAGGTTCTGGGTGGCCAACTCCTCGACATCGAGGCCGAAGCAGGCATCGACGAGGGCATCGAGGCTGCGATGCGGGTCAATCGCTACAAGACCGCCGCGTACACCGTGGAGCGACCGCTGCACCTCGGCGCAGTTCTGGCCGATGCCGACGAGGACCTGATTGGCGCGTACCGCAATTTCGGAGCGGACATCGGCATTGCGTTCCAATTGCGAGACGACCTGCTCGGCGTGTTCGGCGATCCCGAAGTGACCGGTAAACCGTCGGGCGACGACATCACCGAGGGCAAGCGCACCGTGCTCATCGCGTCGGCTCTGAAGCAGGCCGACGAGACCCGGCCCGATCACGCAGCCACGATCCGGGCCAGCCTCGGAACCGAACTCGACGCCGATGCGGTGGCCGATATTCGCTCGATTCTGGTCGAACTCGGCGCAGTGGACGCAGTCGAACGGCAGATCGACGAGCTCGGCGCTCGGGCCGTCGCAGCCCTGGACAACAGTTCGATCGAACCAGCCGCTGCGGCGCATCTGCGCGCCATGGCAACCGCCGCTATCAAGCGGCAGTACTGAAAGTAGGCGTCATGTCTTCTGTTCGCACGGTCACCGGACCCACCGACACGGTCGTGGTGGTGGGAGCCGGATTGGCCGGATTGGCCGCCGGACTGCATCTGCTGGGTGCCGGGAGGAAAGTCACCATCGTCGAGCGAGAGGAGACGGTGGGCGGCCGAGTCGGGGTGTACCCGGTATCGGACACCGACGGCTCGCACCTGTACGACATCGACAACGGCGCGAGCGTGTTGACCATGCCGAATCTCGTACTCGAGGCGCTGGCCGCTGTGGGTGCCGATTTCGAGTCGACGACACCACAGATCCGTCTGACGGCACTATCGCCGTCCTACCACACCCGGTACGCGGACGGCACGTCCATCGACGTCTACTCCGACCCCGAAACGATGACAGCCGAGGTCGAACGGACCTGCGGGCCCGCCGAGGCGCAGGGGTACCGCGATCTGCGGAAGTGGCTCGCCGACATCTTCGACGCCGAGTTCGACCGGTACATCGACTCGAACTTCGACTCCCCGCTCGATCTCGTGGGGTCCAAGGCGGCCGCGCGCGACACCGCATCGCTGCTCAAGCTGGGCGGGTTCGGCAAGCTCGGACCACGCGTCGACAAGTTCTTGAAAGACACCCGCCTGCGACGCGTGTTCACCTTTCAGGCGCTCTACGCAGGCATGGCACCGCAGAAGGCTCTCGCGGTCTACGGGGCCATTGCACACATGGACACCTCCCTCGGCGTCTTCTTCCCCGACGGCGGCATGGCGGCCATCGCCAGGGCCATGGCCGATGCCTTCGTCACCGCGGGCGGAACACTCGAGCTCGGCACCGAGATCGTGGACATCACCGTCGACCGCGGTCGGGCCGATTCGGTCCTCACCGCGACCGGCCATCGAATTGCGTGCGACGCACTCGTTCTCACCGCCGATCTGCCCGTCGTCGATCGACTCCTCGACCGCGCGTCGGTGTCGAAGAAGGGTAGGCGAAACGGCTACGGCGTCGTCTCACCGTCCGCGGTCGTCGCGCACGGAACGGTTCCCGTCGATACGACCGCGACATGGCCCGCTCGTGCGCATCACACCATCGACTTCGGCGACGAATGGGCCGAAACCTTCCGCCGGATCACCGCGAAATCCGGTAAGGGCTCGTTGATGGCCGATCCCTCGTTGCTCATCACCCGCCCGTCTGTGAGCGATCCGACACTCGAAGTGATGCGCGGCGGCGTCCGCAGCGAGCCGGTATCGATTCTGGCACCGTGCCCCAACCTGGACAGCGCTCCGCTGGCGTGGACCGAATTGGCGCAGCCCTATCTCCGCGAGATCATGACGACGATGGAGGGACGCGGATACAGCGGACTTCTGGACGGATTCGTGCTCGACCACATCGACACACCCGAGACCTGGGCCGAGAAAGGCATGATCGAAGGCTCGCCGTTCTCGTCCGCGCACGTGTTCCGGCAGACCGGTCCGTTCCGACGCAAGAACATGGTCGCCGGACTAGACAACGTGGTTCTCGCCGGCTCGGGTACGACGCCGGGCGTAGGCGTGCCGACAGTTCTGGTGTCCGGAAAGCTCGCCGCCGAGCGGGTGACGGGACGCTAGCGCGCTGGGTTCGTTCGATTCACTGCACCGACCAACTAAGCTGAGCGCGATCGTTTGCCGGTCGCGCTCATTGCTGCGACCATGATCGTTCGACGACCGGCGAGAACGCAGAGGAGGAGCAGGCGGCAATGTCTTCGATTTCGTCGCACTCCACCTCCGAGGGTCGATCCCCGGACGACGCACCCGGGTCGTCGACCACGTCACGGTCGAGGATGACCGCCACGGGAAACTTTCTGCGCAGCCCGGAGGGCAAAGCGGCAATTCTGGGCGTGGTCGGAGCCGTCTGCATCACGTTCGGCGGGTTCGGCGCCGGAAGCGTGCGCCGACGCGATCCGCTCCTCGAGGAAATGCACCTGTCGTGGCTACGATTCGGCCATGGATTCGTACTGTCGACCATCATCGTCTGGGTCGGCGTGTTGCTGATGATCACCGCCTGGGTCCGGCTCGGGCGGGCCACCCTGCACGGTCGGACCACTGTCGGCGAACTGAGGTGGATCGTTCCGGCGTGGACCGCGCCGCTGCTGCTCTCGGTACCGATGTTCAGCCGCGACGCCTACTCCTATCTGGCTCAGGGCGCACTGCTGCGTGACGGGTTCGATCCGTACGGCGTCGGCCCCGTTGCCAATCCCGGGATTCTGCTCGACAACGTCAGCAATGTCTGGACCACGACGACGGCACCGTACGGGCCCCTGTTCCTGCTACTCGGCCAGGGCATCACCACTGTGACGGGTGACAACGTCATCGCCGGCACGATGCTGCTGCGTTTGACCATGCTGCCCGGTCTGGCGCTGATGATGTGGGCAGTTCCGCGGCTCGCCGATCACCTCGGGGGCCGGGCGACCACTGCCGTGTGGCTCGCGGTACTCAACCCGCTGGTCCTGATCCATCTGATCGGCGGGGTACACAACGAGTTGCTGATGGTGGGTCTGATGACGGCCGGCATCGTGCTGTCCCTCGCACATCGCCATGTCGCCGGTATTGCCCTGGTCGCGATCGCGGTAGCGATCAAGGCGACAGCCGGCCTGGCTCTGCCGTTCCTGGTGTGGATCTGGATGCTGCACATCCGGGACAAGGCCCGCACCGAAGGCCGGACGCCGCCATCGCCGCTGCTGATGTTCACGAGAACCGCCGGAATCGGAGCATCGGTCTTCGTCGCTGTGTTCGCCGTCTCGTCGTTCGTGGCCGGCGTCGGAATCGGGTGGCTGACAGCGCTCTCGGGATCGGCCAAGATCATCAACTGGCTCTCGCTGCCGACGATCCTCGCCCACCTGGTGACCGTCGGCACCTCGTGGTTTCTCGATCTGCGCCTGGATCCGGTTCTCTACGTCACGCGGCTGCTGTGCTCGATCGCCCTGCTCGCCGTCCTCGTCGCAGCGTGGTGGTGGGGCCGCAAATCCGAGCGGAATGCCGTCAAGGGCATCCTGATCGCCCTCGTCGCCACCGTCGTACTCTCCCCCGCCGCTCTGCCGTGGTACTACTCGTGGCCGCTGGCGATCGCCGCCGGGTTCGCACTGTCACGAACGACGCTGATGATTCTCACCGGACTGTCGACCTGGCTCATGCTCGTCTTTCAACCCGACGGTGCCATCGGCCTGTACAACGTCGTGCATGTCGCACTCGCCATCGTCGCGGCCGTGGTGGCTGCCCTCGCGCTGACACGCGTCGACCCGCTTCGTTTGCGCTCCGACCATTCCAGGGAGCACCGAGCCGTGCCGAACGCCCCCAAGTCCTCCGCACCCGTACCGGCCGAAGATGAGTCCACGTCATGAGAAATTCGTTATGAAAGAACTCGACAACATCGATCCGGCGCTGCACGAGGCGTACCGAATCTGCCGCGAGCTCAACGCCCAGCACGGCAAGACGTACTTCCTCGCCACCCGCTTGCTGCCGACCGACAAGCGTGCGGCGGTGCATGCGCTGTACGGATTCGCTCGCATGGTCGACGACATAGTCGACCTCGAAGGAACCGACATCGCGGTCGGATCGGACGAGCTCAACGCCCGCCGCATCGTCGAACTCGACGTGATCGAAGCTCGAGTGCGCGACGCCCTCGCCGGAAAGCCGTTGCCGCACAGCGTGACCGACCAGGTATTGAGCGCTCTGTGCGACACCGTGTTGCGGTACGACATCCCACACGACTACTTCTTCGCCTTCATGCACTCGATGCGCATGGACATACCGGGCAGCGATGTGTTCGTCTCGCGCTACCGCACGATGGAACAGTTGCGTGAATACATGTACGGCTCTGCTGCGGTCATCGGACTGCAGATGTTGCCGATTCTGGGCACGGTCGTCGAACGGTCCGAGGCCGAGCCCCCTGCTGCAGCGCTGGGCGAGGCGTTCCAGTTGACCAACTTCATCCGGGACATGGGCGAGGATCTCGATCGCGATCGCATCTATCTCCCCACCGATGAGCTGGCGGCCTTCGGCGTGGACGAAGAGTTGCTTCGTTGGTGCCGAACGACGGGGAGTGTGGATGCTCGGGTCACCCGCGCTCTCGCACACCTGATCGCCGTCACGCGCTCGATCTATCGCACATCCGACGCGGGCATCGACATGCTGGATCCGCGAGTGCGACCGTCCATGCGCACGGCGTCGATCCTGTACGGGCGAATTCTGGACGAGGTCGAGTCGCAGGGCTACCGCGTACTCTCTCAGCGGGCGACGGTGCCGCAGTGGACCCGAGCCCGGATCGCACTTCCTCAGTTCGCCGTCACCGGCTTCAAGCGCGCGACAGTTCGCTAGAAGGCCATCGCCTGTGCACGCCTGATGACTTCGCGCATCAGATCGCCGTGGAGTGCGGTGACGGGCGCGCCGGGCAGGCTCTCGTCCTCGGTGAAAAGCCACCGCAGGATTTCCTCGTCCTCGTAGCCGCCGTCGTGCAGTACGGCCAACAGACCGGGCAGGCCCTTGACGATGGTGCCCTTGTTCACGTCGAAGAACTGCTCGGGAACACCGGGCACGCGAGAACGCTTCAGAGCCAGCAACTGACGATCTCGAACGAGCTGTTCGACGCGGGTCTTGGGAACGTCGAGGATCTTCGCGACGTCGGCGAATTGCAACAGAGACACCGACGGATCGAGCACGTCGTCGGCGTAGGGAATGGCACTCACGCAGGTAACGTTAACGGGTCCGGCGTCCAGACTCGAAAACGGCGGGCCGGCGCGAGAGCAGGAACACGATCGCCGGCCACTGGACGACGCACCGATACGATCGGCGTCGGAGGTCCGGCACGAACGCAGACGAAGTAGGTACGACGAGAGGAGGTTCGGTGATCCCGGGTTCGATGCTCGATCGTCGGTACCGTATCGACGGGCCGATCGCACGGGGCGGTATGTCGACGGTCTTCCGAGGCCTCGACACCAGGCTCGATCGCCCGGTGGCGGTGAAGATCATGGATCCGAAGTTCGCCGAGGATCCACAGTTCGTCCAACGTTTCGAGTTCGAGGCCCGAGCGGTGGCCAGGCTCAGCCACCCAGGCCTCGTCGCCGTGTACGACCACGGGCGAGATGGCGAACACGCGTTCCTCGTCATGGAACTCGTCGAGGGCGGAACTCTGCGCGAGCTCCTCCGCGAACGTGGCCCGATGCCACCGCACGCCGCGGTTGCCGTGGTCCGGCCGGTGCTCGAAGCGCTCGCAGTAGCTCACCGAGCAGGACTTGTACATCGCGACATCAAACCGGAGAACATCCTGATCAGCGACGACGGCGACGTCAAGATCGCCGATTTCGGTCTGGTGCGAGCCATTGCGGCGTCCACGGTCACGTCGAGCAGTGTGATTTTGGGTACCGCCGCATACCTGTCCCCCGAGCAGGTCACGACCGGCTCGGCGTCCGCGAGCAGCGACGTGTACGGCGTCGGTGTGGTGCTGTTCGAGCTGCTGACCGGACGCACCCCTTTCACCGGCGATACGTCACTGTCCATCGCCTATCAGCGCATCGACAACGACGTGCCCCGTCCGTCCACGTTCATCGCCGGCGTTCCGCCGCAGTTCGACGAGGTGGTCCAACACGCGACAGTCCGCGCCCCGGAGCACCGTTATCGCAACGCCGACGACATGGCCCGCGCGCTTCGCGGCGCTGCGTCGGCGTTGGCGCTGCCCGACTACCGCGTGCCTGCGCCGACGAGATCGGCCGAACATCTGAGCTCCGTGGCTGCAGGAGCTCCGACCACGGTCGCCGGCGATCGGGCCCCGTCCACTCGCACCCAGGTGGTCCACGATTCCCCGCCCGCTCAGGACGGGGTGCAGCACACCCGAGCGGTGACGTCGCCGAACTCCCGAGAAGTCGAGTACCGACAGGATGACGATGCGCCGGCCGCGGACCCACCCGCGACCGGCCGCGGGCACTACAGTTTCCCGGACTTCGAGGCCGACCGACTGCGCTCGCGACGAGCAATAGTGGTCTGGCTTCTCGTCGTCGCGCTGCTCGCGGTCCTCGTCGGCTTCGGTGGCTGGTGGATGGGGTCCGGTCGCTACACGGCCGTTCCGATGGTCGACGGGCTCGACACCACCGGTGCCACCAGTGCCGTCGAGGCGGCCGGACTCGAGGCGGAGGTACGCGGAACCTACTCCGATTCCGTGGACACCGACCTTCTCATCGGCACCGACCCCACCGGTGGATCACGAATCGCGAAGGGCGACACCGTGTTCCTTCTGGTGTCGTTGGGCAGCCCGAGTGTCCCCTCCATCGACTCGGGCGCATCGGTCGACGACATGGAACAGCTCTTGCGGGATCGAACGTTCACTCCCGTCGACGGCGGCGAGGCCTTCAGCACCACCACGCCGATCGGCGGGGTCGCCGCATTGGACCCACCTCCGGGCACAGTTCTGACCACCGGAAGTTCGGTGACGGTGCTTCGCAGCAAGGGGGCACCTCCCGTCGAGGTGCCCGACGTTCGCGGCCAGAGCGTCGACCAGGCACGGACGACTCTCGAATCGGTGGGCATCACCGTCGGCGAGGTTCGTGAGACGTTCGACGAGGAAACCGATGGCGGCAAGGTGATCGGAACGACTCCGGAGGCCGGGCAGACGGTCCGGTCGGGAACCACCGCCGTGCTCGAGGTGTCCAACGCCGTGACCGTACCGTCATTGCTGGGGCGTTCGGTGGGCTCGGCTCGAACCACCCTCGCGGCCCTGGGCCTGACGATCGACGTCCGTCAGGTGGTCGACACAGACGGGTCGCTGGTGATAACCCAGAGCCCCGGAGCCGGTTCCGGCGTGGAACCGGGCTCCGAGGTCACGGTCGTCTCGCTCCCCTGAGCCCGACCGGCGGACGAATCAGTCGCGAAGCATCTCGGCGACGAGGAATGCCAGCTCGATGCTCTGTTGCGTGTTCAGTCTCGGGTCGCAGGCAGTTTCGTAGCGGCCGGCGAGGTCCAGATCGGAGATGTCCTGTGCTCCGCCGAGGCATTCGGTGACGTCGTCGCCGGTCAGCTCGACGTGGATACCGCCAGGATGGGTGCCGAGACCGTTGTGCACCTCGAAGAACCCCTGCACCTCGTCGACGATGCGATCGAAGTGACGTGTCTTGTATCCGGTGGACGCCTCGTGGGTGTTGCCATGCATCGGGTCGCACTGCCAGATGACCTGGTGGCCGGTGGCCTGCACCTTTTCGATGATGGCGGGCAGAATGTCGCGAACCTTGCCGTTGCCCATACGGGAGATCAGGGTGAGGCGACCGGGCTTGTTGGTCGGATCGAGACGCTCGACGTACTCGACGGCCATCTCGGGAGTGGTCGTGGGCCCGATCTTGAGTCCGATCGGGTTCGAGATCAGTTCTGCCAGCGCGATGTGCGCGCCGTCGAGCTGGCGAGTGCGGTCACCGATCCACAGGAAGTGCGCCGACAGGTCGTAGAGCTTGGGATGATCGTCGGTGTTGTCGAGCCGCAGCATCGCGCGCTCGTAGTCGAGAACGAGCGCCTCGTGGCTCGCGAAGATCTGGGCGGTGTGCAGATTGGGGTCGGTGACGCCGCAGGCATCCATGAACCGCAGGCCACGATCGATTTCTCCGGCCAGCGCCTCGTAGCGAGCTCCCGCGGGCGACTGCGCGACGAATTCGCGGTTCCAGTCGTGCACCTTGTGCAAGTCGGCCATGCCGGCGCCGGTCAGTGCCCGAACGAGGTTCATCGCCGCACTCGCGTTGGCGTAGGCGCGAACCAGCCGTGACGGATCGTGGCCGCGGACGCTGTCGTCCGCCACCAACGAATTGATCATGTCGCCGCGGTAGGACTGCAGGCCGAGAGCATCGATGTTCGACGAGCGAGGCTTGGCGTACTGGCCGGCGATACGCGCGACCTTGACCACCGGCATGCTGGCCCCGTAGGTCAGCACCACGGCCATCTGCAGCAGCGTGCGAATGTTGCCTTTGATGTGCGGTTCGGTGTTGTCGACGAACGTCTCGGCGCAGTCGCCACCCTGGAGCAGAAATGCTTCGCCGCGGGCGACGGCAGCAAGCTTGTCCGAGAGCGCCTCGACCTCACCTGCGACGGTGATCGGCGGAACGCTCTCGAGCACCTTGCGCATCTCGCCGGCTTGCTCGGGATCCCACTGCGGCTGCTGCGCAGCGGGCTTGGCCAACGCGTCGTCCAATCGAGTGCGCAGCGTCGGAGACAGCGGCGGCAGGTCGGGCAAGCGATCGATGGGTACGTCGACAGTCCAGTTCACCGCTTCAGGATATTCGCACCGCCGTCGTCGCAGGACAACGGGTGTTCACCCGCGGTGCGAGTACTCCTCGATCGCCTGGAACTTGGCCAGGTTGTGGCGGGCATCGGCCAGGGCGTCGTGTGCGTCGTCGGGCACCGACGGCAGCTCGGGACTGCCGCGATCCTCCCAATGTTGACGCAGCTCGCGGGTGAACCGGGGCAGGGACCGCGGCAGCTCGGTCATCGATCCCCACAGCTGGCACAGCGCCACGTGGTCGTACGCCGCTACCCACGCCCACAATTCGACCTCGGCACCGTAGTGCGGGACCAGGAATTCGAGCAGTTCTTCGCGGATTCGGGATCGGCTCATCCACAGCGGCGACGAGTACGGTGGCAGCTTGGGCAAGACGTTGCGCCGGACCCACCGGCCCGCCCGCTCGGGGTCGAACTCGGAGGACACCGCATAGAACTCGCGACCGTCCTCGGACACCACACCGATCGAGACCAACTCGATTGTGCGACCATCCTCGATGAACTCTGTGTCGTAGAAGTAGCGCACGCGGCTCACCCTAGCGCGTGCCCGGGCGCGTCTCCCACGCACCGAAGAACCGAGCCGAACAAGCCCTGAAAGGGAACGACAGTGACTTCGCCCGACACCAACCGTCCGATCGCCGAGGCATCGGGACCGGCCGGGCCGACGCCACGTCGATGGCCGCGATGGGTGGTCGCGGTGAGCAGGATCGTCGCCGTGATCGCCGCCTCGATCGGTGTCCTGTTTCACCTCAACGGCTTTCCGGGTCTACGCCCTCTGGGTGAGCACTACCGACTCGATCTGGATGTGTATCGACTGGGCGGCCAGGTGTTCGCCGAGGGCGGGGATCTCTACGGGCAGCTGCCCCCGATCGCGACCGGCACGACGCTGCCGTTCACCTACCCCCCGATTTCCGCAGCTCTGTTCAGCCCGCTGTCGTCGGTGTCGCTCTACGCCGCATCGATCACGGTGACTGCACTGTCGATGCTTCTGTTGTTCGTGACCGTCGTGGCGACACTCACCTCGCTCGGGATTCGTCCCCAGACGCTTGTGTGGTGGTCCGCGGGAGCCGCGTTCGCAGTGTCGGTGCTCGTACTCGAGCCGGTCACCTCGACGCTGAACTACGGTCAGATCAACATTGTCCTGATGGCGTTCGTAGCACTCGACTGCCTGCCGAAGAAGACACCGTGGCCGCGAGGGCTGCTGATCGGCTTCGTGGCCGCCGTCAAGCTCACTCCCGCGGTATTCGTGTTGTTCTTCCTGCTGCGCAAAGATTTTCGTGCTGCCGTGGTGTCGGTTCTGAGTTTTGCGGTGTTCACCGCGGTCGGCTTCGCGCTGACGTGGTCGGACTCGGTGAAGTACTGGACCGAGACCATCGTCGATTCCGATCGGATCGGTGGCCCGGCCTACCCACCGAACCAGTCGATCACCGGCGTGCTCGCGCGTCTGGGATTCGACGAGCTACCGCGGTCCATCCTGTGGCTCGCGTTGTCGGTGATTGTCCTGGCCGTTGCTGCGGTGGCGATACGAAAGGCGTTCGCAGCCGGTCAGATTGCCCTCGCCCTGACGATCAACGCCATGTTGGGCCTGTTGGTCTCACCAGTGTCCTGGTCGCATCACTGGGTGTGGGCAGTTCCGTTCACCATCGTGCTCGCCGTGCTCGGCTATCGCCGCCGCAATGCACTTCTGCTGGCTCTGGTGGCAGTCGGACTGGCGCTGATGCTGTATCCGCCGCATTGGAATCTCGGCGAGGGACGATGGAGCGGACTCGGCTGGCCGCTCGTCGATCAGTTCGCCGCCTCGGGATACGTGTGGTGGGCTCTGGTGTCGATCGTCGCCCTCGCAGTGGTCGACTTGTCGCGCACCAGGACAACGAACACTGCCGCTACGATCGGCTGATCGCGGCGCGGTGGTCAGCTGGCCTGGGAGTCGGGGATACGCCGAGCCACGGGAGCCGAATCGTCCACCGGGACGGCCTTCTTCATGGACGCAGCGTAGACGTCGACGTACTCCTGTCCGGACAGCAGCATCAGGTCGTACATCACCTCGTCGGTGACGGCGCGCTCGACGAAACGGTTGCCGGCCATTCCCTCGAACCGAGAGAAGTCGATGGGCTTTCCGACGCGGATGGTGACCTTCGCCGGACGCCACACGCGCGAACCGATCGGGTTCATCTTCTCGGTACCGATCATCGCAACCGGTATCACCTGAACACCGGTCTGCAGCGCCAGACGCGCCATCCCGGTCTTGCCCTTGTACAGCCGCGCATCGGGTGACCGCGTGCCCTCGGGATAGATGCCGAGAATCTTGCCTGCCTCGATCACGCGCACGCCTGCGTTGAGCGCGTCCTGTGCCGCGTCGGCACCGGTGCGATCGATCGGCACCTGCCCGACCGCAGTGAAGAACCATTTCTGGAACTTGCCCTTGAGCCCCGGTCCGGTGAAGTACTCGCTCTTGGCGAGAAAGGTGATGCGTCGAGGTGTTTTGAGCGGGAGATAGAAAGAATCGAGAACGGCTTTGTGGTTGCTGGCCAGAATGACCGGACCCTCCGTCGGGATGTTCTCCGCACCCTCGATCGTGGGCCGACCCAGGGCGATGAGAAGGGGACCGATGAAAATGTACTTAACCAGCCAGTACCACATTGACATGCTCCCTGATGATGGTCGGGAAATCGTTTGGTGCCGCTTCGCCCCGAAGCGAATCGACTGCGGCCGTGCATCCTCGAACCGTGCCGCGTAGTGAACTGTACCCACGGTTTATGACACCAGCCACATCGTCGGCCTCCGAGGGACAGAGGACACAGGATACGGTCCGAGAAGGTCAGCGTCCGCTGGTGACGAACTGGGCCCGCGCCAGCTCCGCAGCCCCGATCATCCCCGCCGCCTCACCGAGTTGGGTGCTGCGAATACGAGCCAGCGGCCGGTGGCCCGCACCGGTCACAAGCTGCGCGTATTTGTCGGTGGCGCGGGCGAGAAACTGGCTCGACGACGTCGCCACTCCCCCGGCCAGCACGATCAGATCCGGGTCGTACACATCACCGACCATGGACAGCCCGACTCCGAGCCAGTGCGCGAAGTCCTCCATGGTGCGTTGGGCGATCGGATCACCGTCGTGTGCGGCGCTTGCAATCCGCCGCCCCGTCAGCGAGCCCGGATCGAGAAACACCTCACGGGCCAAAGTCGTCGACGACGACGGATCGGCAGCAAGGAACTCGACCGCGGTGTCCACCAATGCGGTTCCGCTGCAGTACCGCTCCCAACACCCACGCTTACCGCACGGGCACGCCCGACCGTCCGGAACGACCTGGATGTGGCCGAGCTCCGGAGCCACCCCATGACTGCCGCGGTAGATCCTGCCGTCGATCAACAACGCCGCACCGATTCCGGTACCGATGGCCACCATCACCACGTTGCGGCCACCGGATGCGGCACCGAACCGGTACTCGGCCCACGCCGCCGAGTTGGCATCGTGCTCGAGCAGCACCGGCAGCCCGATGCGCGCGCTCATCTCGGTCGCGACAGCGGTATCCACCCACGGCAGATGCGGAGCGAACCGAACAGTCGTGCGCTCGGAATCGATGAAGCCGGCGACGGCCAGACCGACGGCGGCGATGTCGTGTCGCCCGGCCAGCTCCTGCACTGCACGATCGAGCCCACGCTCGAGGGCACGCGCGGTGTGCGGAGTCGGAGCTGCCGTCGAGTCGAGCACCTGGCCCTCGGCATCGACGACGGAAGCACGCAGGCTCGTCCCGCCCACGTCGATGCCGACCGTCAGCCGCTGGTGGTGGTGTCGCTTCATTCCTCGAGCCTTTCTTTGCCGTCCCCCACACGGCTGTCACCGATCGCCCCGCGGAGCCGCCCGTCACGGACGATCCGGTGTGTCCGATCGCGGATTCTTCACTCGAACGGTAATCGGAACGAAGGCGGCCCCGCGGCCACCCGGCGCATTCGTGTCGACCGACACGTTCGAGAGGTCGACCGACTCGTTCGGAGCCGAGTCCGACGCGTTCTCGGTCGGCGACGGGCCTGCAGGCGAATCTGCAGGGTGACCGGACCCGGTACCGGTGTGGTCTGTGTTCGTATGGTCCGTCTTCGTATGGTCCGTCTTCGTATGGTCGGCGAGCAGCTGACGTAACAGCGCGATGATCACCGCACCCTCGGACGCCACGAGTTCGACGAGGTCGTGACGCTCGCCGCGCACCAATGCAGCGAGCGCACACACCGGGCACCAGCTGCAGCTCTGCTGATCACGTTCCTGCTGCGTCTCGGCTACCCGGCGAAGAATGGGGTCGAGCCGAGTCAGCACGGTGTCGGCAAGAGCCAACAGATCGGCCCCCAGCTCGGAATGCTCGGAGGTCACCGCAGCGCCCCGAACGTCGTGCCCGGGAACGTCGTGCCCGGTCCCGTCACAGTGGCCACACGTTCTGTCACAGTGGCCACACGTTCTGTCACAGCGTCCACACGTTCTGTCACAGTGGCCACATGTCGGGGTTCGGACGGAAACGCACCACCAGGCACGGACCGTCGAGCTCGGCGGAGTCCGCGACGCACCGACGAAGCACCGACGCCAACCTGATGCGCCGTCGCCTGCCGTCGGCACTGACTATCAAGTCGTCCTCCACTCGCCCCACACCCAAGGTCGTCGAATCCACCACCGGCAGCAGCATTCTCATCGCGTAGACGGATTCGAGTCCGCCCCCCGATTCGAGAACCACGGAGGTGCGTTCACCCCGGTCCGATGTTCGCCGTTCGAGCCCGGCCTGCTCCAGGCGATCGGCTACTTCCTGCAAGGGGCCCAACCCTACCGGTTCCCCGGCGGCTCGCTCCACCTCCACTATCGGGATGCCGCCGATGCGTCGGCGCAGCTCGGCGACGGCATCGAGCTGAGCGGCCCGCCAGGTCTCGAACCAGAACACGGCCGGATGCGCACCGACCAGCCCGACCGAGGAGGAGTTGAGGTTCGGCAGAATCTTGTTGACGAGAACTCGGTCGATGCCGATTCCGAGCAGTGCCGCAGCGGACAGAGTTCGTTCGGCGTCGACGACCGACAGGTGTTCGGCGGTGACGACCACGGTTGCTGCGGTGCGCGCTGGGTCGGTGATCAGTGACCGAACCGATTCGATCTGGGCGAGAACTCGCTCGATCATCGCCACCACCAGAGTGAGCCGCACGTCGGAACCGGTGCCCGCCACCATCCGATCGTGGCGCGGCCAGATCCGCTCCACGTACGCCGACACGGTGTCGGGCAACTGCAAAGTCCTCATCGCGTCGGCCGAAGCGGGCAGGTCCACTATCACGGTGTCCCAACGACCTTCATCGACCAGACCCTGGACTCGATGCATGCCCAGCAACTCTTCGATTCCCGGGAAGCCCAGCAGTTCCTCCGGTTCGAGGGCCCCGAAGCTCACCCCGTGCTCGTGACCGGTGGACGCCGTGGCCATCAACGGGCCGAGGCCTCGGTATCGCTCCTCGAGCAGCCGCAGCGTGTCGATCTCGACGATGTCCAGTCCCGTCGAGACGGATCGGATTCCGGACGAATCCGCGTCGTCGATGACACCGTCACCCGACACCGCATCGACGAGAGACGGCGCCTGATCGATCGAGGCGATCAACGCTCGTTTACCGTCCTGCGCGAGCCGCAGCCCCGACGCAGCCGCCAACGTGGTCTTACCCGCGCCACCTTTGCCGAGAAACAGCATCACCGTGGTGCGGGGTTCGGTGCGAGCTTCGCTCAGCCTTCGACCCGCTTCTTCAATTCCTTGAGTGCAGTGTCGGTGATGACCTTCTCTGCCTTGCGCTTGAACAGGCCGATCATCGGAATGTTCAGGTCGACGGTGAGTTCGTACGTCACATCGGTGCCGTTGCCGGTCTCGCGCAGCGTGTACGAGCCCTTCTGCGACTTCTGCATTTCTCCCGACACGAGATTCCACGACACCGCGCTACCGTCGGCCGCCCAGTCGTACTCGAGTTCGTAGGTGTCTTTCACCATGCCCGCGTCCAGCACGAACTTCACGCGTTTGCCGCGCCCGTCCGGACCGACTTCGAGGACGTCGACGGACTTCGCGGCCGACACCCACGTGGGGTACGCGTCGAAATCAGCGATGACGTCCATGACCTGACTCGGCGGGGCTTCGACGACGATCGACCTCTGGGTTTTCTCCGCCATGACTTCTCGTCCGCTTCCTCTCGGTTCTTCGATCGATTCGTTCGCTGTCGTGCCGTGGAACAGGTGGCAGTCCTATCTCACACGATCGATCCGCGGACGCACAATGCGAACCGGCCGACCGTACCGCGCGGTTCAATCGTGAGCTGAGCTCGACGCTACGTGGCTCGGTGCCTCACCCGCAGGCCGACCGGCCTCGAGCTCGGTCTTGAGCTCGAACGTCATGGCTCGGCCCGCCACCCGACGAGCATGCTGCTGCGTCGCAATCCCGCCGGAACCAGCGGGCTCGGCATGCAGGAAGTAGTGCACGACGACCCCGTCGAGCGCGGGCTCGAGCCACAGCTCCATCGTTCCGATCACCCCACCGCGTACGGCCCACCGGATTCCTTTGTCCCCGCGGTCCTCGGTGACGGTCAGGTTCAGATCAGGCCACCACCGTCGCCATCGCTCGGGCGAGGCGAGTGCCTGCGCCACTCGATCACCGGGAGCGGCCACGAATGTTTGATCCGCAACTTGAATACTGCTCATCGACAGAGCTTCACACATCCGGTCGCACGCCGCGGCGTCGAGGCGCATTCGGACGTCCGCACACAGGGTCTAGAGTATCTGTGAAGCCGAGCTATCAACTTTCTCTCTCAGTTCTATTCGGAGGTAATCCCGTGCGCGAGTTCACCGCCGCCGCAAAGTTCGCCATCGAGGACACCGACTCGGCTGTCGACACCGTCTTTCTCCGTGCTCGCAGTGCACCGGATGCCGTGGTGTTTCGCCGCCTCGTGGACGGGCGGTGGACCGACGTGACCGCTGCCGAGTTCGAGCGACTGGTCACAGGGGTGGCGAGAGGACTGATCGCTGCAGGCATCGAACAAGGCGATCGAGTTGCGCTGATGTCGTCGACTCGATTCGAGTGGTCCGTCGTGGACTACGCGATCTGGGCCGCTGGCGGTGTGACCGTACCGATCTACGAGACATCCTCGGCCGGACAGGTCGAGTGGATTCTCGAGGATGCCGAACCGGTACTACTCGTACTCGAGAACGACGCACACGTGCAGGAGACGAAGTCCGTCGTCTCCGCGGCCCCGTCGGTGCGTCGGACGTTCGTGATCGATTCCGCCGACACCGGCGCGGTGCAAGCATTGACCGAGGCCGGCACAGATGTCACGGAAGATTTTGTGCACCAGCGAGTCTCGGCGTTGAGCTCATCCGATCCGGCAACGTTGATCTACACCTCGGGCACCACCGGACGTCCCAAGGGCGTGCAACTGACACACGCCAATCTGCTGGCTGAGTCACTGGGCATTCGCGAGACATCGCTGAAATCCTTGATGACGCAGGGCCGCAGCACCTTGATGTTCCTTCCTCTTGCACACGTCCTTGCCCGCGCGGTGAGCATCGCGTCGTGCGACGCCGGAGTCACGCTGGGCCATACCAACGACATCCCGAATCTCGTCGCCACGTTCGGCACGTTCTCGCCCGATTTCATTCTCTCGGTGCCGCGCGTGTTCGAGAAGGTCTTCAATACGGCGAAGCAAAAGGCGCATGCCGACGGTAAGGGCAGAATCTTCGACCTCGCCACCGAATGCGCGGTGGCGTGGAGCGAAGCGCAGGATGCCGGCGGACCGGGAATCCTGTTGCGCGCCAAGCACACCGTGTTCGACAAGTTGGTCTACGGCAAGCTCAGAGCGGCACTCGGCGGCAAGTGCGAACTCGCCATCTCCGGAGGAGCGCCGCTCGGTGCCCGTCTCGGCCACTTCTACCGCGGCATCGGCGTCACAATCTACGAGGGCTACGGTCTGACCGAAACCACCGCGGCTTTCGCTGTCAACACCATCGGATTCCAACGAGTGGGCAGCGTCGGACGTCCACTACCCGGCAACACCGTGCGCATCGCCGAGGACGGTGAGATCCAACTCCGCGGTCCGGTCGTGTTCGACGGCTACTGGCGCAACGAGTCCGCGACCGCGGAGTCGCTGGACGACGGATGGTTCCGCACAGGCGATCTCGGTTCCGTCGACGACGACGGATACATCACCATCTCGGGGCGCAAGAAGGAACTGATCGTCACCGCAGGCGGTAAGAACGTCTCACCGGCCGGACTGGAAGACCGGCTGCGGGCGAGTGCGCTGATCAGTCAAGCAGTTGTCGTGGGCGATCAGAAACCCTTCATCGGCGCACTCATCACCCTCGATCCCGAGGCGTTCGGTCGTTGGAAGTCCGCCCACGGCAAGGACTCCGACGCCACCGCCGCGGACCTGCAGACCGATCCCGATCTCGTCGCAGAGATCGACGCTGCCGTGGCCGATGCGAACACGTCCGTCTCACACGCGGAATCCATCAAGAAGTATCGACTGCTCCCCCATGACTTCTCGGAGGAAAGCGGCGAGATGACCCCTACGATGAAGCTCAAGCGCAACGTCATCACCGCGTCCTACGCCGACGAGATCGAATCCATCTACGCCCGGTGAGGCGCAGCACCGGCAACGGTGGACGCTAGATGAGCGATCGCAACTTCTCCGTCAACACGTCCCAGCGCCACTCGGCGTCCACCCATGCGCGGCCGGCGTTGCCCATCTGGGTGGCCAGCGTGCGGTCGGACAGGATTCTCACGATCGCGTCGGTGATACCCGAGACGGAGGTACCGTCGACGACCAGGCCGGTCTTGTTGTGCTGCACGGCTTCCGGTGCGCCTCCGGACATTCCGGCGACGACGGGCACTCCGCACGAGGACGCTTCCAGATACACGATCCCGAGGCCCTCCACGTCCAGACCTGCGCCGCGAGTGCGACTCGGCATCGCGAAGACGTCGGCGATGGTGTGGTGCGCGGCGAGCTCAGCGGACGGCACCGTGCCGGTGAACACCACGTGTTGCTCTATCCCGGTGGATCGAACGAGTTCACGCAGAGTGTTCTCGTACGGCCCGCCGCCGACGATCACCAGAACGGCACCATCGACGGCTTGCCGAATACCCGGGAGCGCTCGGATCAGGAAGTCCTGACCCTTACGGGGTACGAGCCGGGACAAGCAAAGAATCGCGGGGCGGTCACCGAGGCCGTAGCGCGCGCGAAGCTCGGCTCGCGCAGCGTCGTCGGGAACGAATCGATCCGTGTCGACCCCGGGTGGCAGATGCTCGAGGGCAGCGTTCCGACCGAAAGCCGAGCTGAATCGACCCCGCGTGTACTTGCTGACGTAGGTCACCACGTCTGTGCTCTCGCCGATGGTGCGTAGCGTCGCACGTCCGCCCGGCACCATCGACCAGCCGACCTCGTGACCATGAGTGCTCGCCACGATGCGTTCGGCCCCGGCCTTACGCATGTGCGTCGACATCACGGCCAGCGGTGCCGATGCACCGAACCACACCGAGTCGCATCGATGTGACTTCACGATTCCCGCTGCGCGGCGCGCGACGAGCGGAGTCGGCAGCATCAGTGTCGTCGGATGTCGGATCACCTCGAACGGCTGCTGGGCATCGAACTTCTCGTGCGAGTCGCCGCGCCAACGCGGTGCATAGACGACGAGCTCGTCTGCCGGCAGTTGCGAGGCGAAACTGTGCAGGTAGGACTGGATTCCACCCGGGCGAGGCGGAAAATCGTTCGTCACGAGCAATGTACGACGCATGGCGTCAACCGTAGCGCTCGCCGTCACCGCGACCGAGAAGCTACCCAGTCGCCCCACGACGCGACGAACTGGGCACGGTCCATCCCCAGCACCGATGCAAGGGCCACATCGGTGGAGCCGTCCGACGCAGGATCGGACGCCAGCGCCTCGTACAGCCTCCGCACCGTCCGTTCGTCGAACCGATCGGCTACGAAGGCGAACACCGACCACGCCGACTCGTAGGCCACACTGGACCGAGCGCCACCGGCACCGAAATCCTCGTCCCGCGGCAGCACCGTCGGCGGCCCGCCCGACGCCACGATCGACACGAGAGTGGGGGCCAGCTGCGCAAACACGGCACCGGAGTTTCGGTACCCGGAATAGTCGGCAAACCCTTCCGAGACCCACAACTGCGTGCCAGCGTCCGTTCGCGCCCTCGCCGCCACATGCGTCAACTCGTGACGCAGGACCGAGCGAACGGTGAACGGCGTCAACCGCGCCGCGGCGTCGGGACCGAACACCACCCGCTGGCCCGTCGGACGAGAGCCGTCCGGCGCCACCGCGTCGGACACCGTCACCGCCGCCACGTCGGTCGACGGATCGGATCCGGTCAGCTCCGCGAACTCCTCCGCGGAGGATGCGACGAAGACGAGACCGTCTCGCGCCCAGTCGTCTCCCCAGAAGTCGGTGACTGCATCGATTGCCGACGGCAACTCGGCAGCAAGGTTCTCGACGAACTGCTCCCGGTCCGGATGCCCCATGACCACCGAGGTCCCCGCAGCGGTGGGCACCGAACGCACCGTCAGCGGTCCGAAGTCCCATGGCCCCCGCCAGGTTTGGCGTCGATACGAGGTCAGGTCGGCATCGTCGACGAGCCGCCATCGGCCATCCCGCTCGGCGACGACGAGCGAGACGGGTCGACGTGTCGGCAACGCGTCCGGTCCCGCCACCGCGTATCGCAGATACACCGATGGTGCCCAGACGTCGGTGGCGTCCAACGGCTCCGCGATAGATGACGGAACTGGAGTTTCCGACTCGTCGCCGAGTTCGTAGCCGAATTCGGCGAAGGGTACGTCCGGAACAACCTGTGCCCGGCGGACCTGCGCCTCCGCGAAATCCGGGTCGGCGAGGGGGTCGATCAGACCCTGCAGAGCATCGACGTCACCGGACCGGACCGCGCGGGCCCACTGATCGAGCAGGACGGTCACATCGGTTCGACGCTGCTGATCGTAGGTCGGCGGAGCCTGAGCGACGGTCCCGTGGTCGGTTCCTGCGTTGGACGTGCCGTCGAATCGGTGAATCACGACCACCGAGACAGTCACGACGGCAATCAGCACAACGACGAGCCACCGCAGCGGCGAAGAGCGAAAGAGAAAATACCGGTGGGAGGCGCTCATGTCGCCGTCCGTCGATCGTCGAGACACTCCCTCAGTATCGACGAGCTCCGTAGTACGGGAACGACGCCATCGACTGCACCTTCACGGGAACTCCGAAGGTGGAGGCATGCAGCACGTTGCCGCCGCCGGCGTAGATGCCTACGTGCGAGATATCCGGATAGAACAGCACCACATCACCGGGCTGCAGGTCCTTCTGGTCCACCGGAGTTCCGCCCGCAGCCTGGGCCTGGCTCGTCCGAGGCAGCGTCTTGCCCACCTGCTTGTACGCCCACTGGACCAGCCCCGAGCAGTCGAACCCGTCCGGCCCGGTCGCGCCCCAGACGTACGGCTTACCGATCTGTGTCAGACCGGCCTGCAATGCGCTGGCCCCGGATCCGGGCGTCAAATTCTGTAGAAGCGTGTTCGGATCGAAACCCTCGGGCATGGACGATCCGGCGAGAGCAAGTTGCTCGGAGGACGACAGCGCGCTGTAGGCGGCCATCACCTCGGCGATCTGCCCTTGCAGTTCGCTCTGCTTGGCCTGGAGATCGTCGCTGACCGCCTTTGCCTGCTCGGCCGCAACCCGGGCCTGATCGGCGGCCGTCGCTGCGGCCTGCTCGGCATTGGCGGCGTCCGAACTCGCCTGCTTGAACTGGGCGACCTGCTCGGCAGTATCGGCCGAGATGACGTCGAGTGCAGACATCTGATCGAGCAACTGCTGCGGCGAATCGCTGACCATCACAGCGAACAACTGGTTGGTTCGAGCGCCCTGGTAGTTGACGTTGGCAACCTTGTCCATGGCCGGCTTCAGTGCCGCCAGCTGCGTCTGTGCTGCGTCCAACGCAACCCGGCTCTGATCCACGAGCGCCTGCGCGTCGAGCTCCTGCTGCTTCTTGGCGTCCAGATCGACCTGAGCGTTGTTCAAGGCCTCGTTGGTCTGCTCGGACTGGCGCGAGAGGTCGGCGAGCGTGGCCTGGGCGTCGGACGCCGAATCGAATCCCGGCTGCGCCGTTGCGGGCGTCGTCGGGGCCAAGGCGATGCACGCTGCCAATGCAGCAGCCACCACCGAGTTTCCGGTCAGTCGCCACACTCGGGTAGATCTCGATATCGCCACGGAAAGCGACTCTCCGTCCTCACACATGCCGCCTCGAGCGAGGCAGCGGTTGGAAAAGTAGATCGAAACGAACCATACCCATGCTTTTGCGGGCGCGGACGTGAACGCGGTCCGAAATAGAAGGGCGTTCTGGATGACAGGTCACAAAGTAAACATCGACCAGGTCTCGATCAGATTACGAACTGGATGCTTCCCTGTCCACCGGACCGGCGTGTCGCGAGGTCCGCCGACGACAACAGGGCCGAGCCGGTGAACGGCTCGACCCTGTCGGTCTGTCACAGCGAACGTCTGCTGTCCGGATCAGTAGCGACGAGCACCATCGAACGGCATCGAGTCGACCGGAGCGACCTTGACCGGCACGCCGGAGGTGGATGCGTGCACGACGTTGCCGTCGCCGATGTACATACCCGAGTGCGATCCGCCGTAGAACGAGACGACGTCACCGGGGATCAGGTTGTTTCGTGAGACCGGAGTGCCTGCGGCTGCCTGGTCGTAGCTGGTCCGGGGCAAGCTGACGCCGGCCTGCTTGTACGCCCACTGGATCAGGCCCGAGCAGTCGAAGGAATCCGGACCCGAAGCGCCGTACACGTACGGTGCTCCGATCTTGGATTCCGCGGCCTGAACGGCCTTCGCTGCCGGCGTGACCTGGGGTGCCAACGGTGCGCCCGGTGCGGGCACACCCGGAAGGTTGAGGGGAGGGAGACCCGGGATGTCAGGAATCTCGAAAGTTCCGACGCCGGGAATGGTGAGGGGGGCCGCCATTGCGGGTGCAGCGGGAAGAATGACCACGCCTGCCGTGAGCGCTCCGGCTACGAGGACTCGCCGCAATGATCGGTTGAAAAGTTGTGACGCCACGAAAGATGGTGCTCCGTTTCTTCCTATCGTCCGCCGACCGAGTTAGCTGACGGGTTCGGGCTGGGAAGAGCAGCCCTACCCACCGGCCACTGTCTGGTGGCTCAGCGGGATTCACCCCAGTAAATATCGGGTTCCCGGTACGAACACTCTCGCGAGTGAACGATTAGGCGGTGACTTGCGACGCCACTCCGGTTTGGATTGGCGAGACTCCGCAAGGTCTCAGGAAGGTTACGAAATGGCATACCCCCGTGTCGACCCCAACTCGCCGAAGCGGGCGAATTCGGCCCAATTCCCGCTAGCCGGCGCGCTGATCCCCCGGTGTGTCACGAGTCGATAACAACGGGCCTTCGGCCGGCGCGTTCGCGTCGGTGACGAGCTTCAACGCCGGCACGAGACCGACGTCCGCCAGAACTCCCATTGCACCGAGTTCCTCCTGCTCGAGCGTGATCGGCGAGGGTGGTCCAACCCACCGCCCGTCCGATCTCGACGGCATTCCGGGCGGCCCCAGAAGCACCGTCACGACGCAGTCCGCGCAGGCGATGTCACGGACCAGGCAGTCACTGCAATCGATGATCATTGTGATCCTTGTCTCTTTGCTGTTTCAGGCGGCCGAATCGGCCATCGAGCGAAAGGTAGCGTCCGCCACCGACAGGTTTCGTGACATGCAGGGCGCAGGAACGGCGACACGATGCGGGCGCAACGCCGCGATGATCGTTTCTGTCGGACCTCGGACCTACCGTCGTCCGAGTGAGCCTGCCCATCCAGCTGTCGTTCGACGAACTGGACACCCCCCTGCACGACACGACGTTCGTCGTCGTGGATTTGGAAACCACCGGCGGCAGCGCGGACACCGAAGCCATCACCGAAATCGGGGCGGTCAAGGTCCGAGGTGGCGAGATTCTCGGGGAATTCGCCACCCTGGTAGATCCGGGCAGATCCATTCCGCCCTACATCGTGGAGCTCACCGGCATCACCTCCGCAATGCTGATCGGCGCGCCTCGAATAGAACGTGTCCTACCCGGTTTCCTCGAGTTCGCCAGAGGCTCGGTGCTGGTGGCTCACAATGCCGGCTTCGACACAGGATTTCTCAAAGCCGCCGCCAGTCGCCTCGACATCGCGTGGCCCCGGTTCCAGGTGCTGTGCACCGTCAAGCTGGCCAGACGGGTTCTCACGCGCGACGAGGCACCGTCGGTCAAACTCTCCGCACTGTCCATGCTGTTCAGATCGAGCACCCGACCCACGCACCGTGCACTCGACGACGCCCGTGCGACCGTGGACGTACTGCACGGTCTGATCGAACGGGTGGGTAACCAGGGCGTACACAGTTACGCCGAGTTGGTCGACTATCTTCCGGCGATATCGGCCGGTCAGCGCGCCAAGCGCGGTCTGGCCGCGCACCTGCCCGGTACGCCCGGCGTGTACTTGTTCCGCGGCCCGTCCGACGAGGTTCTCTACGTCGGCACCTCCAACAACCTCAAGCGTCGGGTGCGCAACTACTTCACCGGCTCGGAGACCAGGGGCCGGATGAAGGAAATGGTCTCCCTGGCCACGCGCGTCGACCACGTCGAGTGCGCGCACGCACTCGAAGCCGGCGTCAGAGAACTGCGCTTGCTCTCCGCGCACGTTCCGCCGTACAACCGCCGCTCGAAGTTCCCCAAGAAGGGCTGGTGGATCACCCTCACCGACGAGGCGTTTCCACGCCTGTCGATCGTTCGCACGCCCACACCCGACAGCCTCGGACCGTTCTCGGTGCGCGGTGACGCCGCGGAGGCGTCGGCGCTGGTGGCGGAATTCTGTCGTCTGCGCACCTGCACGCGCCGCCTGGCACGGTCGGTTCGCCACGGCGACGATTGCCCGTCGACCGACGTCGGCGGGTGTCCAGCGTCGCTGTCCGGGCCGCTGACGGCCGAGGAGTATGCGGGAGCACCGACACGGTTTCTCGCGCTCGTGTGCGGACAGGACGACGCGATCCTGTACTCCATGCGCAGTCGGGTGTCCGAACTCGCGGACAGAGAGCTGTACGAGACTGCCGCGCGCCTACGCGACCGAATCGCAATTACCGTCGACGCGCTCCGCAGAATGCATCGATCTGCGGCGGTCGCCGCTATCGCCGAACTCGTTGCCGCCCGGCGAACCGCGGACGGCGGCTGGGAGCTGATCGTCGTGCGATTCGGTCGCCTGGCCGGCGCTGCGGTCGCGCCGCGTGGGGTGCACCCGATGCCTGTTGTCGATGCGATCACCGCATCTGCCGAGACGGTGATTCCCGATCGAACGCCGCTTCGAGGTGCGCCGCCGGAGGAGGTCGGTCTGATCGCGTCCTGGTTACGAACTGATGGGGTTCGCATCGTACGAACGAGCAGCGGTTACTGCAGTCCGGCGCGATCTGCGGGTTCGTGGGAGGACTGGTGTCGAACGGCGAGAGAAGCCGCGCGGCAGGAGTGGAGCCCGCGGAACGACTTTTGAAGCAGGAGTGGAGCCCGCGGAACGACTTTTGAAGCAGGAGTGGAGCCCGCGGAACGACCCTTGCGACACCAGTGGAGCCCGCGGAACTAGGGTTGGGTGAGGCTCGTCGTATCGGGCTCGAGATGCGTGAGGAGCACAGATGATCAACGCCATCGTCTTGATCGACGCCGAGGCCGACTTGATCCCGGAGGCAGCTCAGGCGGTTGCCGATGTGGAGGGTGTGTCGGAGGTCTATTCCTGCGCCGGTGACGTCGATCTGATCGCCATCGTGAAAGTGCGCGATCACGCCTCGATCGCCGAGGTCATCACCAAGCACATCAATCGCGTGCGTGGAGTGCGGAACACCACCACCCACATTGCGTTCCAGTCGTATTCGAGCGCAGACGTCGAGGCGGGGTTCTCGATCGGCGAGTAGGGCGCGGTTCGTCAGTCGGCGAACGAAGTGGTGCAGCGAGCCCAGTCGGCAAGAAGACGCGCGGCTCCGCCTGAGTCCAAAGTTGTTGCCGCAGTCGTCAATCCGGATCTCATCTGGGTGGCCAGATCACCCGAGACCCCGTGATATGCCGATATCGCCGCGGCTGCGTTCAGCAGCACGGCATCGCGTGCCGGTCCCCGTTCGCCGGCGAATACTCGGTGCGCCACGGCCGCGTTGAATTCTGCGTCGCCGCCTCGAAGGGCTTCGATGGGTGCCCGGTCGATTCCGTAGTCGAGTGGATCGATCGACTCGACGGTCACCGATCCACCGGACACCACGTGCACGGTTGTCGTGGTGGAGAGAGTGATCTCGTCCAGTCCGTCGTCTCCCCGGACGACCAGCACCGAGCTGCCCCGCTCCGCGAACACGTCGGCCATTACGGGAGCCAAGTGCTCGAAAGCGCAACCGATCAGGCCCGCGCGCGGGCGGCCGGGGTTGGTCAACGGTCCCAGCACGTTGAACACGGTAGGGATTCCGATCTCTTTTCGCGGTGCCGCGGCGAAGCGAAGAGCGGGATGATGGATCGGCGCGAAGCAGAACCCGATACCCACTTGCTCGACGGTCGACGCCACCGCCTCGGCTCCCAGAGTCACCCGGACACCCAGCGCTTCGAGCACATCGGTTGTACCGCTCTTGGACGACGCGGCACGGTTTCCGTGTTTGACCACCCGTACACCGCTGGCGGCGACAACGATCGCGGCCATGGTGGAGATGTTGACGGTGTCGGCACCGTCACCGCCGGTCCCCACGACGTCGACGGCATCGCGATCGGTCTCCACCAACACTGCGTGCGCCAACATGGACTCGGCCAGGCCGCTCACTTCCGCCGGTGTCGGACCCTTCATCCGGAGGGCGACGCCGAATGCCGCAATCTGCGCAGCTGTCGCGTTGTCGGCCATGATCTCGTCCATCGCCCAGCCGGTGTCGGCACTGGACAGGTCTGCACCCGTGGTCAGCGCGCCGAGGATTCGACGCCACGTTCGCGGCTGCTCGTCTGTGGTCGGTGCGTTCAAGGCTGGATCCGTTCGTCGGTCCGTGGCTGGCGGACATGCTGCGGTGGAAGCTTAGTCAGAGGCCGAGTCGGACTGCGCCGGCTGCAGCGCGTCCCACCCGAGCACAGCACCGCCGCGGCGTTGGGCGAGGCCGGCCATCCGTGATCGTTCCTGCGAGCAGTGCAGGGCATCGAGCACCTGCACGCGCTGGAGAACCAGCGGAACGCCGTCGTCGACATGCGGGCGGTATCCCTCACTGTCCACCGGTTGGACCGTCGGCCCCACTTCGTAGTGGTCCTGGGCCGCGACCGCTACCGCGTCCTCCACCTCGTGCGCCGGAAGCAGCAGATGGTGGCGAAGCAACACCTCCGACGCCTCCGTCCACACCGGCGGGGTTCGTGCTGCCTCGTCCAGCACGGCAGAACACGCCTGTGCATCGTCGTAGCAACTCGCCACTATCACCAGATCGTCGCGCGTGGGGTCCAGACGTTCCGCGGTCGACCGCGAGAACAGCCTCCGAAACCATCCGCCTTCGCTGCTCTTTGCCATGAGGCCAGCCTTGCACGACTGGACCCTACCGGCCCGTACGGCCCCCTCTACCAGGGCGGGAACAACGGCGCGCTCGGAATCGTTCGTCCGCGACGCGCCAAGAGCGGACCCGGATATGCCTCCCGTACTACGAAGGGTCATACTTCTTTCTGTGACGAGCGCAGTAGGGACTCAAGGATCGGCAATCACCCAACGCGTGCACTCGCTGAACCGTCCCAATATGGTCAGCGTCGGCACGATCGTGTGGCTGTCGAGTGAACTCATGTTCTTCGCCGGGCTGTTTGCGATGTACTTCGTCGCACGAGCTCAGGCGAACGGAATCTGGCCGCCGGAGCCGACCGAGCTGAACCTCACCCTGGCCGTACCGGTGACCGCCGTGCTGATCGCGTCGTCGTTCACGTGCCAGTTGGGTGTGTTCGCCGCCGAACGTGGCGACGTGTTCGGTCTTCGCCGCTGGTACATCATCACGCTGGCCATGGGCGCATTCTTCGTGGCCGGCCAGGCGTACGAGTACTACCACCTCGTACACGAGGGCACGACGTTGTCGAGCAGCGTGTACGGCTCGGTCTTCTACATCACGACCGGCTTCCACGGACTGCACGTGATCGGCGGGCTCATCGCATTCGTCTTCCTGATCACCAGAACTCTGGTCAGCAAGTTCACGCCCGCTCAGGCCACTGCGGCCATCGTCGTCTCGTATTACTGGCACTTCGTCGACATCGTCTGGATTGCCCTCTTCGCAACGATCTACTTCATCCGCTAGTGACCGTCAGCACGCCAAAGATAACGAACGAACGGAATCAGCCCCCGACGTTCGGCCCGTCCCGACACGACAAGGGATAGAAGATGAGTACATCTCCCCCAGCAGCATCCGTCGACAAGGCCGCCGCCAAGACGAGACGGCAGCGTAAGACGCGCCGACGCATCACCGGTGCCCTCGTTCTGATGATGGGCCTCTTGAGCGCGGGATTCCTCGCCTCGGCTCTGACGCCGACACCGCAGGTCGCGACCGCCGATACCGCGTCGGCAGCGCTGATCCGCGAGGGCAAGCAGCTCTACGACACGTCATGCGTCACATGCCACGGTGCAAACCTGCAGGGCGTCCAGGATCGCGGACCGAGCCTCATCGGCGTCGGCGAAGCTGCCGTGTACTTCCAGGTTCACAGTGGACGGATGCCGGCAGTGCGCAACGAGGCGCAGGCACTGCGCAAGCCGCCGAAGTTCAACGACAAGCAGACCGACGCACTCGGTGCCTACATTCAGGCCAACGGCGGCGGCCCCACTGTGCTGCTCGACGAGAACGGTGAGATCGCACAGGAGTCCCTGCGCGGTGAGGACATCGGACGCGGCAGCGAGCTGTTCCGCCTCAACTGCGCTTCCTGCCACAACTTCACCGGCCTCGGCGGAGCCCTCTCTTCCGGCAAGTTCGCTCCCCCGCTCGCACCTGCGAACGAGCAGGAGATCTACACCGCGATGGTCACGGGCCCTCAGAACATGCCCAAGTTCTCCGATCGACAGCTCACGCTGGAAGAGAAGTCGGACATCATCGCCTACATCAAGTCGTCCACCGAGACACTGCCCGCAGGCGGTTGGAGCATCGGCGGCTTCGGTCCCGGTACCGAGATGATCGCAATCTGGACGATCGGCATCATCGCTGTCGTCGGAGCAACTTTGTGGATCGGAGCTAGATCATGACCGACGGCGATTTCGGCCGTAAGGACGCGAACAAGGACGACGAATCCGGGCGCAAGGATGCGCTCGGTGCCGAGAACGTGAACGCGGACAAGAAGTACACCGACGAAGAACTTGCTTCGATGAGCCGTGACGAACTGGTCACACTCGGTACGAACCTCGACGGCGTCGACGTCGCCTTCCGTCGCAATCGTTGGGCTGTCGAGGGCACCCGCGCCGAGAAGCGTGCCGAGCGCAGTGTCGCAATCTGGTTCGCCATCGCCGGTATCGCCGCCGTCGCATTCATCGGCATCTACCTGTTCTGGCCCTGGCAGTACGCGGGTATCGGTGAAGAGAACTACCTGGCCTACTCGCTGTATACCCCGCTCATCGGCGGAACGATGGGCCTGGCAATCCTTGCGGTCGGTGTCGGCGCGGTGCAGTTCACCAAGAAGTTCATCCCCGAAGAGGTCTCCATTCAGGACCGCCACGACGGCGGTTCGTCGGAGACCGATCGCAAGACGCTCGTGGCAGAACTGGGCGATTCCCTCTCCACGTCGACCATCGGTCGTCGCAAGGTGATCAAGCGTTCGCTCTACTTCGGTGGTGGCGCGCTCGGCGTCATGGCTCTTCTTCCCATCGGCGGGCTCATCAAGAACCCGTGGGCCAAGGGCGAAGATTCTCCGTTGTGGGTATCCGGCTGGACTCCTCGGTACGATGGGGAGACCATCTATCTCCGACGAGACACCGGGCGCCCGGAAGACGTCGTTCTCGTTCGGCCAGAAGACTTGGACGCAGGTGCCATGGAAACTGTCTTCCCGTTCCGCGAAGCGGACCGAGAAAGCGAGCACGAGCTACTCGTTTCACTGCGAGGAGTTCGTAACGCAGTCATGCTCATCCGCTTGCGCTCCGACGATGCCAATACGGTCGTCAAGCGCAAGGGCCAAGAAAGCTTCAACTACGGCGATTACTTCGCTTACTCCAAGATCTGCACGCACCTGGGTTGCCCGACATCGTTGTACGAGCAGCAGACCAATCGAATCCTGTGCCCTTGCCACCAGTCGCAGTTCAACGCGCTCGAGTACGGCAAGCCGATCTTCGGACCGGCGGCTCGCGCGCTTCCCCAGCTTCCCATCACTGTCAATGAAGAGGGTTACCTCGTTGCTTCGGGAGATTTCACCGAAGCACTCGGGCCCGCCTTCTGGGAACGTCGTCCGGAGCGTGACTCATGAGTACATTGCAAAATCTCGCCGCCAAGCAGGCCGACGGCGTCGACAGTCGTTACCATCTGGCACCGGGATTGCGGCGTCAGATCAACAAGGTATTCCCCACCCACTGGTCCTTCCTGCTCGGTGAGATCGCGCTGTACAGCTTCGTGATCCTGCTGATCTCCGGGGTGTTCCTCACGCTGTTCTTCGATCCGTCACTCAGTGAGGTCGTCTACCAGGGCGCGTACACCCCACTCAACGGCGTGACGATGTCGAAGGCTTACGCAACGGCCCTCGACATCAGCTTCGAGGTCCGTGGCGGATTGTTCATGCGCCAGATCCACCACTGGGCAGCGCTGATGTTCGCCGCATCGATCATCGTGCACATGATGCGCATCTTCTTCACCGGTGCCTTCCGTCGTCCGCGTGAGGCCAACTGGGTCATCGGTTGCTTGCTGCTGATCCTGGCCATGTTCGAGGGCTTCTTCGGATACTCGCTTCCCGACGACCTGCTGTCCGGCACGGGTCTGCGCGCCGCTCTCGGTGGCATCACGATGAGCATCCCGATCATCGGTACCTGGATGCACTGGTTGATCTTCGACGGTGACTTCCCCGGAACGATCATCATTCCCCGCCTGTACGTCGCACACGTGCTGCTGCTTCCGGCCATCATCTTGGCTCTGATCGCAGCTCACCTGGCTCTGGTCTGGTACCAGAAGCACACGCAGTTCCCCGGACCCGGCCGCACGGAGCAGAACGTCGTCGGCGTTCGTATCCTCCCCGTCTTCGCGGTCAAGTCCGGCGCGTTCTTCGCCATCACGTTCGGTGTGCTGGCAGCAATGGGCGGTCTGGTCCAGGTCAATCCGATCTGGAACCTCGGTCCGTACAACCCCTCGCAGGTGTCGGCAGGCGTCCAGCCCGACTTCTATCTGATGTGGACCGACGGAATGGCACGACTGTGGCCGGCGTGGGAGATATACATCGCCGGGCGCTACACCATCCCAGCCGTGTTCTGGGTCGCTGTGATCATGGGTCTCGTCTTCACCGTGATGATCGCCTACCCGTGGATCGAAAAGCGTTTGACCGGGGACACCGCACATCACAACCTGCTTCAGCGTCCCCGCGACGTTCCTGTCCGCACTGCGATCGGCGCGATGGCACTGACGTTCTACGTCATTCTCACGCTCTCGTGCGTCAACGACCTCATCGCGTACAAGTTCGACATCTCCCTCAACGCCATGACCTGGATCGGACGTATCGGAATCCTCACGATGCCTCCGCTCGCGTACTTCATCGCGTACCGGTTCTGTGTCGGCTTGCAGCGCAGTGACAGGGCGGTGCTCGATCACGGAATCGAAACCGGAATCATCAAGCGTCTGCCGCACGGTCAGTATGTCGAGATCCACCAGCCGCTCGGCCCGGTGGACGATCACGGTCATCCGATCCCCCTCGCCTACCAGGGTGCTGCTGTACCGAAGAAGATGAACAAGCTCGGTTCCGCCGGCAAGCCCGGATCCGGATCGCTGTTCACTCCGGACCCGGTTGCGCAGAGCAAGGCTCTCGAAGATGCCTTGCACAAGGGCGAGCACGATCAGCTCGCAATGCTCCGCAACTACCAGGCGGGCGTTATCGGCACCGGATCGAACGGTCATGCCAACGGCAATGGTCACACCAACGGGAACGGCCACTCGAACGGCAACGGTCATGGCAACGGCAACGGCCATGCCAACGGCAACGGCCACTCGAACGGCAATGGTCACGAGGACGCCGCCATCTCATCGGGTCGTCAGGACAACGATCGTGACCGCTGAGGTCTGATACAAGATCGACAGAAGGGCGGCACCGGCAACGGTGCCGCCCTTCTTCGTGTCCCCTGACGTCCGAGTCGAATAGATACCCACCGGTCTCCCAGGGCTCTGCACCCCTCCCCTCCCCCGGACTCGGGTGCCTCCCTTGATTTCCCTACCGGCCCGCGTCGTCCCTCAGGACTCGCGGCGTACCGAGTCGGTGCACCGGTATTACTATCGGCGAATGGTCCGCATTCCCCTCACGCCCGGTGAACTCGCCCGCGGAGCCAGACTCGGCGCAGCACTGCGCCGCTACCGAGGCAGCCGCACGATGGCCGACGTTGCTGACGCGGCCGGCATCTCCGTCGAGACACTGAGAAAGATCGAAACCGGGCGAATACCGACACCCGCGTTCTTCACCGTTGCTGCCTTGTGCGAGGCGCTGAACATCTCGCTGGATACCGTGGCCGACTCGACTTCCATCAACTCCGAGGCCGACGCTTCCTGAGGCTGATGTCATCCAAGGGCTGTGCGTCCTGACGGGCTAGGTGCCCTGCAGGGCTGTGTGCACTGCAGGGCTAGGCAACTCTTGCAGGGCTAGGCGCACTGACAAGCCTGAGGGCAACCGGGGGCATTCGGCTCGGCGTTTCCGACTACCGCGCGCTGTCGTGACGTCCTCTGCGGCCTCCGACGCCCGCGCCCTCACTCGGGCACAGCAAAAGGGCCCCGGTCGTTCTCGCGAACGACCGGGGCCCTTCCGGCTACGGGTTAATCAGTGCCGCTCGGCTCCGAGGTGGTACTCGAAGACCAGTCCTGCTGCTGCCGCGATGACGCACACGACTCCCAGCGCGATCAGCCAAGGCTGGAAGAACGCGAACCCGAGAGCGGTGATCGACGCGGCACCGGCGAGCACGATCGGCCAGAAGCTACCGGGGCTGAAGAACCCCAGATCGCCGGCACCGTCGCTGACCTCTGCATCGTCGAAGTCCTCGGGGCGGGTGTCGAGGCGACGGGCGACGAACCGGAAGTACGTGCCCACAATCAGCGTCAGACCCACCGACAGGAAGATCGCGGTGACTCCGGCCCACTCCACGCCGGTTCGACTGAGTCCTGTGAACAGCGCATAGACGATGCCCACCAGCAGGAAGAACACAGTGAGGATCTCGAAGATCTTGGCTTCGATTTTCATATCAGCATGCTTCCTTGGTCAGTTGCCTTCGGCGACAGCGGCGGTACGGACAGTGCGATCGGTCTCGAACGGCGAGGTACTCGTCGCGATCGGGCTCTCGCCGATGGCTTCGAGCGCCTGCGCATTGGTCAGAGCTTCGCCGCCCTCGGCCAGCGGCTTACGCAGTTCGATGTACTCCTCGAAGCGCTCCGGTGAGACGGCGCGAACCTCGAAGTTCATCATCGAGTGGAAGGTGCCGCACATTTCGGTGCATCGTCCGACGAAGGACCCTTCGCGTTCGATCTCACTGATCTGGAACACGTTGTCCGAGTGGTTCTCCTCGGGGTTGGGGAGAACGTCACGCTTGAACAAGAACTCCGGAACCCAGAAGCCGTGAATGACGTCCGAGGACGCGAGCACGAATTCGATGCGCTTGCCGGTCGGCAGGACGAGCACCGGAATCTCGCTGCTGGATCCGACCGTTTCGATCTTGTTGTAGTGCAGGTACGACAGATCCTGCGTGGCCACCCCGTTGATCGGCCCGGGAACGAACTCGCCGTCCTCGCTACCTTCGGTGCCTTCCGTCGGGGTGCCGGCTGCCTCCGCGGCTGCCTGCTCCTCTTCGTCGGTGCCCTCGTACTTGGCGGCACCGTCCTTGAGGTCGATGGTCCGGTATCCGAACTTCCAGTTCCACTGATAGGCAGTGACGTCGACCTGCACGTCGGGGTCGGCCTGCTTTTCGTCGACGTAGTTCTGCACGACGACCGTGAAGTAGAAGAGGACGGCGATGATGACGAACGGCACGGCCGTGTAGAACAGCTCGAGCGGCACGTTGTACGCAGTCTGGCGCGGGAACTCCGGTGAGCTCTTCTTCTTACGGTGGAAGAGCACCACCCAGAAGATCAGGACCCACACGATGATGCCCATGACCAGGGCGGCGATGACCGACCAGGTCCACAGGTCGCCGATGCGTCGTCCCTGCGGAGTGACGCCCGAGGCGAAACCGAAGTTGAGTACGTTGTCACTGCTGATGGAACAGCCCGACAGCATCAACGCGGCTACACCGAGAAATGCTGTCAGCCCCGCTCGCCGAAGGATCCGACTATGCGCCACGTTCACGCCTTCCTGATTGCCCACCACTGAAGAATAAGGGCTTCCACATGCAGATGCCCGAGTACTACGCAGCGTAGACCAAAGCCGACGCGGAGCCACCCTCGGGTCGTTACCCGCGTTCGAGCGTGTCTGCGGCATACTCGGTTGCTGATCCACCGTCCCGCTGACGACACGCGGAGATGCGGCCCCTGCATTGTTTTCGAACTGCAATGTCCCGAACTGCATTGTCCCGAACTGCTTTGTCCCCAACTGCGAGAAGAGGTAGCAGACGCTGTGTGTGGACTGCTCGGAGTACTGACATCTCACGGAACCACAGCCGCCGGCGTCGAGCTGGTTAGTTCGGCGACCCACTGCATGCGCCACCGAGGCCCGGATGAGCCCGGCGGTACCTGGCACGACGACGACGTGGTGTACGGCTTCAACAGATTGTCGTTCATCGACATCGAACATTCGCATCAGCCGATGCGGTGGGGGCCTCCGGGTTCACCCGATCGGTATGCGCTGGTGTTCAACGGCGAGATCTACAACTACCTCGAGCTGCGCGCGGAGCTGGCGCGCGATCACGGTGCCGAGTTCGCCACCGAGGGTGACAGTGAGTCGATAGTCGCGGCATTCCACTACTGGGGAGCCGACGCTGTGCAGCGTCTGCGCGGAATGTTCGCGTTCGCGATCTGGGACACAGAGACTCGCGAGATGTTTATCGCGCGGGATCCGTTCGGCATCAAGCCGTTGTTCTACGCCACGGGCCCGGGCGGAACCGCATTCGGCAGTGAGAAGAAGAGCGTTCTCGAGTTGATGGAGCTACTGGGCGTCGATCTCGACCTCGACCCGCGGGCCATCGAGCACTACACCGTGCTGCAGTATGTCCCGGAACCGGAGACGCTGCACGCAGGCGTCAGACGGCTCGAGTCGGGTTGCTACGCCACCCTCTCCCCCGGTACGTCACCGAAGGTCACCCGGTACTTCACACCGACGTTCCCGGTGAAGCCCTTCGCTCCCGGCAGCGAGAAGGCCCGCTACCAGGAAATTGCCGAAGCGCTCGAGGATTCGGTGGCCAAGCACATGCGAGCCGACGTCACCGTCGGCTCGTTCCTCTCCGGCGGTATCGATTCGACGGCCATCGCGGCTCTGGCAATCCGGCACAATCCGGATCTGATCACCTTCACCACCGGATTCGAGCGCGAGGGCTACTCCGAGGTCGACGTGGCAGCGGAGTCCGCGGCAGCCATCGGTGCCCGCCACGTCGTGAAGGTCGTCGGGCCGGAGGAATTCGCCGCATCCATACCCGAGATCGTCTGGTATCTGGACGATCCGGTCGCCGATCCAGCTCTCGTCCCGCTGTACTTCGTGGCCAAGGAAGCGCGCAAGCACGTCAAGGTGGTGCTTTCCGGAGAAGGCGCAGACGAGCTGTTCGGCGGGTACACCATCTACCGCGAACCGCTGTCGTTGAAGCCGTTCGAGTCGCTTCCCGCCTTCCTTCGACGCGCGGCCGGGTCGTTGAGCGATCGCATTCCCGAGGGGACGCGCGGCAAGAGCTTGCTGCACCGAGGATCGATGACCCTCGAGGAGCGCTACTACGGCAATGCGCGCAGCTTCAACGATGCGCAATTGCGGTCGGTACTACGTGAGTTCCGACCCGAGTGGACCCATCAGGACGTCACCGCGCCGATCTATGCACAATCACAGAATTGGGATCCGGTGGCTCGCATGCAGCATCTGGATCTGTTCACGTGGTTGCGTGGTGACATTCTGGTCAAGGCCGACAAGATCACCATGGCGAACTCACTCGAGCTACGGGTTCCGTTCCTGGACTCGGAGGTCTACAAGGTCGCCGAGAAGCTCCCGTTGGAGCAGAAGATCACCAAGCACACCACCAAGTACGCACTGCGGCAGGCCCTGGAGGGAATCATTCCCGGCCATGTACTGCATCGTGCCAAGCTGGGCTTCCCTGTGCCGCTCCGCCATTGGTTGCGCGGGACGGAGCTCTTCGACTGGGCTCGCCAACAGATCACCGATTCGCAGACCGATCATCTGCTGAACAAGGCTGCAGTCCTCGCCATGCTCGACGATCACCGCGCCGGCAAGTCCGATCACAGCCGTCGGCTGTGGACGCTGCTCATTTTCATGGTGTGGCACGGCATTTTCGTCGAGAAGCGCATCGTGCCGCAGATCGCGGAGCCGGACTACCCCGTCAACATCTGATCGGCAACGCCCTTCTCCCCCGGGATCAATGTGGATTCCAGTCGCCCAGATTGCAACAAGGCCACATTGATCCCGGTCAGGGAGACGCGATCTCACGCAGGTAGCAGGGCACCGATCTCGTCGCTCGCCTCTGCACCGTAGGCCGCGGTCAGACGCTTGATCGCGTCGTCGCGGTTCAGGTTCCATTCCTGAGTCCCGGTGGTCTCGAGAATCAGCACGGCCACGAGAGAACCGAGTTGCGCGGCGCGTTCGATGCTGGCTCCGGCCATGTGCGCGGTGAGGAAACCTGCTCGGAATCCGTCGCCCACTCCCGTCGGATCCACCTTGCTCGTCTCGGGTACGACTCCGATATGGGTGTGCTGTCCGCCCTTGGCGACGATATCGACACCGCGCTTGCCCAACGTGGTGACGCGTAGGTCCACCTTGTCGGCGATGTCTGCCTCGGACATGCCGGTCTTCTGTTTGAGCAGCGCCCACTCGTACTCGTTGGTGAAGAGATAGGCGGCACCCTCGATCAGCTCCGTTGCCTGCGCAGCGTCGAGCCGCGCGAGCTGCTGAGACGGGTCGGCCGCGAAGGGGATGCCCGCTGCCCGGCACTGAGCGGTGTGCGCTGTCATCGCATCGGGGTCGTTGGCACCGATCAGAACCAGATCCAGCTCGCGCTGCGCGGCCAGAGCCGAGATGGAGATATCCCGTGCCTCACTCATGGCACCGGGATAGAACGACGCGATCTGCGCCATGTCCTGGTCCGTGGTGCAGACGAAACGCGCGGTGTGTGCGGTGGCGGAAACACTCACGCCACTGCAGTCGACACCGTGCTCCTCGAGCCAGCCACGGTATTCGGCGAAGTCGGGTCCGACGGCCCCCACCAGCAAAGGTGTACCACCGAGGACTCCGAGCGCGTACGCGATGTTGCCGCCCACTCCCCCCTTGCGGACCACCAGGTCGTCCACCAGAAAGCTCAACGAGATGTTCGATATCTGGTCGGCGACGATCTGCTCGGCGAACCTTCCAGGGAATCGCATCAGATGGTCGGTCGCTATCGAGCCGGATACCGCGAGAGTCACGAAGAAGAGCCTTTCGAATCGGAAATGCTGGTTGGTCGACGGGCAGACACAACTGTGACCGATACACGCATGCGTGTATCGGTCACAGTCGAGGACGAGTCAGCTCAGTTGAACGAGTCGCCGCACGCGCACGAACCCGTGGCGTTCGGGTTGTCGATCGTGAAGCCCTGCTTCTCGATCGTGTCCACGAAGTCGATGGACGCACCCTCCACGTAGGGAGCGCTCATCCGGTCCACGGCCAGAGTTACCCCGCTGAAGTCGACCGCGAGGTCGCCGTCGAGGCTTCGGTCGTCGAAGAAGAGCTGGTAACGCAACCCGGCGCAGCCGCCCGGCTGCACAGCAATGCGCAGTGCGAGGTCGTCACGGCCTTCTTGATCCAGCAACGCCTTCGCTTTGGCCGATGCGGTCTCGGTCATGGTGACCTTGTGCGCCGTGGTCTCGGTCGATGTGGTCTCACTTGAAACGGTCATGGGCTCTCCCTATCAGTCGTACAAGACCCGTGAACTACTCAACCGTACTCCCGGTGCCTCTATTCCTCACGCCCGCCGCCTTGCAGTCGCGTCCCTGTCCACGACGCTGGTGGCGACATGGGCGGCGAGGAGCTCGAGCTGATTGGCCGCGTCGGACATTGCCAACTCCACCGATCCCGCGAAATCGCTGATCGAGTGTGCGGCCTCGATGCCCGCCGACGCCAGTTCGTCCCTCGTCAACGACACCTGGCCCGCAAGGACGATCGTCTCGACACCGGTCGCGCCACCGGCCGCGGCGATTCTGGTCACCAGCTTTCCGCGCAGCGATTGTGAATCGAACTTCCCCTCGCCGGTCAGCACCAGGTCGACGGTGTCGAGAAGATCCTGCTGTCCCGTGCGCTCGGCCACCACGACGGCACCGGGCTGCTGCGTGGCCCCGAGCGCGAACAATGCACTGCCGAGACCACCGGCCGCCCCTGCACCCGGTCGGTTCGCCACGTCGTGGCCGGCCGCGGACAGGACCCCTGCCCAGTCGGTGTTCAGCTCCTCCAGTCGGTCGACCGTTTCGGCGTCGGCCCCCTTCTGCGGTCCGAACACCCTGGCTGCGCCCCACTCGCCCAGCAGCGGATTCTCCACATCGGACGCGGCCACCAGGTCGATTCCCGACAATCGGGCCACCGCCGATTCCAGTCCGCCGAGCGCGCGCATCAGTCCACGACCGCCGTCGGTGCAGCTGCTGCCCCCGAGCCCCACGTAGATCGTTCGGGCCCCGCTGTCGATCGCCTTGTCGAGAAGTTGCCCGACGCCGTAGGTACTCGCTTTCGCCGCCGACAACGGGGTCGGCGGACCGTCGATCAGATGCAGTCCGCAGGCCTGCGCAGATTCGATGTACGCCGCCGTGCCGTCGAGCAACCAGCGGGCTCGAACACGGGTGCCGAGCGGTCCTTCGACGTCGGCAACCTGCACCGTGCCGATGCGCGAGGCCAACACCTCGACGAACCCCGGCCCGCCGTCGGATTGAGGAGCGAGTTCGACGTCGTCCTGCTGCCGAACCGATGCCCACCCCTTGGCGATGGCCTCGGCCGCGGCGGGGGCGGTCAGGGTGTCTCCGAACGAATCCGGTGCAATCATCACTCGCATCCCGAGAGTCTAGGACCGCACCGTGCGGCCGGCATCTGCTGCTGCACGAGCTGACCTGGCCGGTGTTCGATATCGAGACTCCATCCCATACTCTGGATGTGTGAAGCTGCTACGCCGTGGAAACTCCGATAATTCGGACGAACAGAACTCGAACTCTCCCGAGTCGACTGCGTCCGTGAACGAGGCCTCGTCTCCGGTGTCTCTCGGCAAGGGCCGACCGACCCCCAAGCGCCGCGACGCCGAGGCTCGGCGACGCGGACCGGTAGCTCCCGCGCCGCTGACCAGCAAAGAGGCACGCGAACGTCGCAAGGCGAACAAGGGCAGCAAGGAAGATCGCAAGGCTGCGTCCAACGAGCGCCGTGCAGCCGCAGCCGAACGCCGCGCACGCATGCTGGCCGGCGACGACAAGTACCTCCTTCCTCGCGACAAGGGTCCGGTACGTGCGTACGTCCGCGACATCGTCGATGCGAGGCGCAATCTCGTCGGGCTTTTCATGCCGCTGGCCCTGATCTTGATCTTCGCGCTGTTCCTGCAGCCTCAGGTGCAGCAGTACGTCACCCTCGGCATGTTCGTGATGATGCTGTTCATGGTCGGCGAGGGCATCTATCTCGGCAAGATGATCAACAACAGGATCCGGGTGCGGTTCCCCGAGACCACCGACGGTGGTTTCAAGATCGGTTGGTACGCCTTCGTCCGTGCGTCTCAGATCCGTAAGATGCGCGCGCCCAAGCCTCGGGTCAGTGCCGGCGACGCCGTCTGACGTCGGTGGGTGAACCGACTCGAACTCTCGTGCTCGGTGGTGCCAGATCCGGCAAATCCGGGCACGCGGAATCTCTTGCCGTCGTGGAGCCGGTTCGCTATGTCGCAACCGGACGGCGCAACGCCGACGATCAGGACTGGCAAAGCCGAATAGACGTGCATCGCGCGTCGAGGCCTGCTCACTGGAGCACAGTCGAATCCGTCACGACGCTCGCCCAGGTCGTCGCACAGCCGTGGCGCGGCACTACCGTCGTCGACGATCTCGGGACGTGGTTGACGGGCATGATCGACGACGCTGGGGCGTGGGAGCGTCCGCGCGGCACGATCGGACCGCGAGTCGACGAACTCGTGGGGGCAGTTGCCAGATGTACGTCCGATCTCGTGCTCGTCAGCCCTGAGGTCGGCCTGTCCGTGGTACCAGAGTCCCGTTCCGGACGGCTGTTCCGAGACGAGCTGGGGCTGCTCAATTCCCGGCTCGCGGGTGTGTGTGACAAGGTTCTGCTGGTCGTCGCAGGGCTGGCGTTGACCCTCAAGGAACCACCGGCGGACCTCATCACCGCGAAAGGCACAGAGTGACAAAACTTCCGGAAGATGGATCGGCGGTGTCGCCGTTTCGTCCGGTGACTCCTCCGTCCGATTCGGCCCGGTTGGCCGCCGAGGCCCGCCAGCAGGAACTCACCAAGCCCGCCGGTAGCCTCGGGCGACTCGAGACTCTGGGCGAATGGATTTCGTCCTGTCAGGATGCCTGCCCGCCGCGGGCGCTCGAGCGGGTCCGCGTGGTCGTGTTCGCAGGCGATCACGGCGTGGCAGCACACGGGGTGTCTGCCTACCCTCCCGAGGTGACGGCCCAGATGGTCGAAAATATCGGCGCAGGCGGGGCGGCGGTCAACGTGCTTGCGGCCATCGCCGGTGCCACGGTGCGCGTGGTGGATATCGCGGTCGACGCCGATACCGATCCTTCTGTGTCGGAGTTCAAGATTCGACGGTCCAGCGGATCGATCGATCGTGAGGACGCCTCGAGCGAGGACGAGGTGCGAGCCGCCGTCGCAGCAGGAGCCGCCATTGCCGACCAAGAGGTCGACGGCGGTGCCGATCTCCTCATCGCGGGCGACATGGGAATCGGAAACACAACTCCGGCAACAGTATTGATCGCCACCCTCACCGATACCGAACCGGTCGCCGCCGTCGGTCGCGGGACCGGAATCGACGATGCGGGGTGGATCAGGAAGACCGCGGCAGTCCGAGACGCCATGCGCCGAGCGCGTCCGGTCGCCAAGAACCCCCTCGACCTGCTGCGGGTTGCGGGCGGTGCCGATATCGCAGCACTCGCCGGATTCCTCGCACAGGCTGCGCATCGGCGCACGCCGGTCATTCTCGACGGTCTCGTCGTCACCGCAGCTGCGTTGGTGGCGGAGGACGGCGCGGCCGGGGCCCGGGAGTGGTGGGTTGCCGGTCATCGCTCGGCGGAGCCTGCTCATTCACTTGCGTTGCGCCACTTACGTTTCGACCCAATCGTCGAATTGGAGATGCGGCTGGGCGAAGGCTCGGGTGCGCTCGCGGCACTGCCGCTGGTTCGTGCGGGCGTCGCCGCGTTGAATTCGATGGCCACCTTTGCCGACTCCGGTGTCTCCACCGGTGAGCACAGCACCACCGACGAGCCCAGCACCGCAGACGAGCCGAGCACCACCGATGAGCACAGCAGCACCGAAGTCGACTGACTGTGCGCAAGCAAGCCGACGGACTGCTGCTCGCCTTCTCCTGGCTGACGGTGCTTCCGGTGCGCGGCCCCGATGATGTCGACAAGCTCAGCGCCGGCCGAGCCATCGCGTTCGCTCCGGTCGTCGGCCTCGCCCTCGGCGGAGTCTGGGCCGCCCTCACGTGGGCGTCGATTGCGTCGGGCCTGTCGCCCCTGCTCGGTGGCCTGCTCGCAGTCGCTGCCGCCGCGTTGCTGACTCGGGGGATGCATGTCGACGGATTGGCCGACACCGCAGACGGACTGGGGTGCTACGGACCTCCGGAGCGGGCGAGGGAAGTGATGAAGTCCGGCAGTGCCGGCCCGTTCGGGGTTGCGGCCATCGCCCTCGTCCTGACAGTTCAGGCCGCGGGCGTGGGCCAGCTCGCAGAACAGCAACTGTGGTGGGCCGTAGCGCTCGTGCCGGTGATCGGCCGAGTGTCGGTGGTGATTGCCTGCCGCCGCGGCACCGAGGCGTCGTCGCCGAACGGTTTCGGTGCACTCGTCGCAGGCACCCAGTCGACCGTGGTACCGGCTCTTTGGGTGGTTGCAGCAGTGGCGATGTCGTTGCTCGCACGACCCGACCACCCCTGGCAGGGACCGCTGGTGGTCGCTGCCGTCCTGACGCTCACGACGGTCGCCACTCGCCACTGCGTGCGACGGTTCGGTGGCCTGTCCGGCGACGTCCTCGGAGCCGGAATCGAGACCACCACAGCGTTGGCCGCGGTCGGTCTGCTGCTGGGGAGTTAGCGGAGCGTCGTCATCCAGCCGTGCGTGTCGGCAAACGTTCCACGCTGAATGCCGGTGAGTGTGTCGCGGAGTGCGAGTGTGATCTCACCGGGCTCGCCGCCGGCGATCTCGAACGCCCCTTCGGTGGACTTGACGCTGCCCACCGGTGTGATGACAGCTGCTGTGCCGCAGGCGAACACCTCGGTGATTTCGCCGGAGTCGGCACCCTTGCGCCACTCCTCGGTGGAAATGCGCCGCTCTTCGACGGGTATCCCCGCGTCGGTCGCCAGGGCCAGCAGTGAGTCGCGGGTGATGCCGGGAAGGAGCGATCCGGACAGCGAGGGAGTCACCAGGCGCGCGTCGGAGCCCGAGCCGAAGACGAAGAACAGGTTCATCCCGCCCATCTCCTCGACGAAGCGGCGCTCGGTGGCGTCGAGCCAGACAACCTGGTCGCACCCCTCGTCGCTGGCTTGCGCCTGCGCCAGGAGTGACGCGGCGTAGTTGCCGGCGAACTTCGCGGCACCGGTCCCACCCGGTGCCGCTCGAACGTACTCGGTGGACAGCCAGACGCTCACCGGCTTCACACCTCTAGGGAAGTACGCGCCAGCAGGCGAGGCGATCAACATGTAGCGGTAGGTGTCGGCGGGCCGCACACCCAATCCGGCTTCGGTGGAGAACATGTAGGGCCGCACATACAGCGCGTCTTCGCCGCCTGCCGCGGGAACCCAATCGTGGTCGAGCTCGAGGAGCTTTTCGATAGATCCGATGAACAGCTCGTCCGGCAACTCGGGCATCGCCAGACGGCGGGCCGAGGACCGGAAGCGCTCGGCATTGGAGTGCACCCGGAAGGTCGACAGATCGCCGTTCGGCTGACGGTAGATTTTCAGTCCCTCGAAGATGGCCTGGCCGTAGTGCAGCACCATCGCCGCCGGGTCGAGTTCGATCGGACCGTACGGCGCGATGGTCGCGTCGTGCCATCCATCCTCACCGGTGTAATCGATGTACACCATGTGATCGGTGAAGTGCTTTCCGAATCCGGGTGCAGCGAGCACCGCGTCACGCGCCGCGGGGGTGGCGGGAGAGGGATGCTGCACGTACCTGAACTCGGAAACACCTGTCATGCCGGAGATCCTATCGTCACCGCTACCGAGCTCTCGCGCGGTCATCTGGTCTTCGCCGCAACGAACGGCGGTGCGACCACTTCGCATCGCAGCGCTCGCCCACGAACGTCGACCTCGACCTCGGCGCCCACCGCCAGGGGTGCCTCGGCGTCGAGCATTGCCAGCGCGATACCCACCTTCAGTGACGGCGAGAAAGTTCCGGAGGTCGTCGTGCCGATGTCTTCACCGGACAGTCGAACGGTGAGGCCGGGGCGGAGTACACCGCGGTCGAGAGCCTTCAGACCACGCAGCGTTCGTGCCGGGCCGCCGGCCTTTTCTGCAGTCAGCGCCTCCTTGCCCCAGAATGTGTCCTTCTTCCACCCGATCGCCCAGCCGCACCGAGCTTGTAGCGGCGAGATGTCCAGTGAGAGTTCGTGTCCGTGCAGCGGGTATCCCATTTCGGTGCGCAGAGTGTCGCGCGCTCCCAGTCCGCACACCTGTCCCCCACGAGACCGCACCGCGGCCAGCAGGGCACGAAAGAGAGCGTCCACATCTGCCGCCGCTGGAACCAGTTCGTATCCGTGTTCGCCGGTGTACCCGGTTCGGCACACCCGCACAGCTACCGAGTCCCAAGTAGCGTCCTCGAACGCCATGTAATCCATATCGGTCGGCAGGCCCAGTTCCTGTAGCACCTCGGCCGCTTTGGGCCCCTGCACGGCCAACACTCCGAACTCCCGGTGTCGGTTCACCACCGACACACCCTCGGGTGCCTGCTCGGCCATCGCTGCGACGACGGCTGCGGTGTTGGCTGCGTTCGGTATCAGGAAGACGTCTTCTTCGGAGACGTAGTACGCGATGAGGTCGTCGACGACCCCGCCGGATTCGGTGCAACACAGTGTGTACTGCGCTTTACCCGGCTCGATCCGGCCCAGGTCGTTGGTCAGAACGGAGTTCACGAACGCAGCCGCGCCGGGCCCGGTGACCGACGCTTTGCCCAGGTGACCGACGTCGAACAGGCCCACGGTTTCCCGCACGGCGGTGTGCTCGACAACCACACCGGCATACGACACCGGCATGGTCCAACCGCCGAAAGGTGCAAAGGTCGCACCCAATTCGGTATGTACGGCGTGCAGCGGTCCTTCGATCAGGTCGGTGTCGGTCATGGCGGTCACGCTAGCTCACTTCAGGGCTCGTTCGGGCCCTGCGGACCGAGTTCGTCCCACGGTCCGCTGCACCACGGGTCGTCACTAGGATCGAGCTACCTACACGTCAACCCCTACAGGAGCAGCCACGTGCCTTCATCCTCGACGCCTTCCCGCACTCTCGGACCCGACCTGGTCCTCGCGGGCAAGCTCGACAAGAAAGTCGACGTTCTCGTCGTCGCACTGAGTACGAGTGACGACGGCCTCGAGCTCGCCATCGCCGACGACATCTCCGACGACGCCATTGCCGCCGAACTCCTCGACGCTTTCGAATCCGTCGGTGCCACCGGCAAAGCCGACGAGCTGGTTCGCGTCCCCGCTCCGTCCGGCCTCGACGTGTCGAGCGTCCTGGCAGTGGGCTTGGGGAACGCGGCCGACATCGACAGCGAACGAATTCGGCAGTCGGCCGGCACCGCGGCACGCTCGCTGAAGGGATGCGACACGGTCGCGACGACGCTGTCCGCACTCGATCTGGGAGCGGCCGCCGAAGGGTTCTTCCTCGGCGCGTACCAGTTCACCGAGTTCAAGTCCGCGCTCTCCGCACCGAAATCCGATGCTCTTCCACTCGCCCGCGTCGAGTTGCTCGTCGGCGACGCTCGCTCCAAAGATGCCAAGAACGAGCTGGCACGATCCGTCGCGATTGCCGAATCTGTCGCTGTCGCACGCGATTTCGTCAACACCCCACCGAGCCACCTGTATCCGGAGGAGTTCGCGGACCGCGCGAAGGTGCTCGGCACTGCGGTAGGGCTGAAGGTCGAGATTCTCGACGACAAGGCGTTGGAAAAGGGTGGCTACGGCGGCATTCACGGCGTCGGCAAGGGATCTTCGCGGCTCCCGCGCCTGGTTCGCCTGACCCACGCGGGCGGCAAGCGCGGTGCCAAGAAGGTTGCCTTGGTGGGCAAGGGAATCACCTTCGACACCGGCGGTATCTCGATCAAACCCGCTGCAGGCATGGAGAACATGACCTCGGACATGGGCGGTGCGGCTGCCGTGATCGCGACGGTGATCCTCGCCGCGAAGGTCGGGTTGCCACTCGACGTGATCGCAACGGTGCCCATGGCGGAGAACATGCCGTCGGGCACCGCACAGCGTCCCGGTGATGTGTTGACCCAGTACGGCGGCATCACCGTCGAAGTCATCAATACCGACGCAGAGGGCCGGCTCGTACTGGCCGACGCGATCGTGCGTGCCTGCGAGGACGAGCCGGACTACCTCATCGACACCGCCACACTCACCGGTGCTCAGGTGGTGGCGCTCGGAAACAGGACCCCCGGCGTGATGGGTACCGACGATTTTCGCGACCGAGTCGCTGCGATCTCGCGCGCGATCGGTGAAAATGGCTGGGCCATGCCGCTACCGAAGGAGATTCGACGCGAGCTCGACTCGAAGGTGGCCGATCTCGCCAACGTCACCAACGGCCGGGCCGGCGGAATGTTGGCCGCTGCCCTGTTCCTGAAGGAATTCGTCGCCGACGGCGTCGAATGGGCTCACATCGATGTCGCGGGCCCGGCGTACAACACGGGAGGTCCTTTCGGTTACACCGGTAAGGGCGGCACCGGAGTTCCCGTGCGGACGATGTTCGCAGTCCTCGAGGACATCGTCGAGAACGGCTGATCGCGGAAGTCCGTGCACACGCGACTTTCGTGTGCACGGACTTCGATCACTCGTCGCGCTGCTGCTGTTCGCGCTTGTCGAGGATCTTCTTGCGCGCGTCGTGATCGCGCATTCGTTGGGGATAACCGGTCTTGCGCACGTCGTACACCGGAATCTTCAGGTCGGGTGCGATCTTTCGTGCATATTTTTCATCGAGTGGTCGCCGGGTCCATTCGCCGTCGTTCGCGACGAGCACCACGGTCAGCGGGGTCACGGTCGTTTTCGGCTCCACGTAGGCCTCCACGCCGATGCGGGCGGCCGTCCAATCGGCCAGGTACTGGGCGACCGACCCCTCCGGACCCCCTTTGGCGGTCCCGCCGCGTCGTTTGAGTCGATCGAACAATCCCACGAGAACATCCCTTTCGTACGGCTGTGGATTACCGGCGTTGCAACCGGAAATGTTGTTACCCGTCAGTTTGCCAGGCGTGTTGTGTGCCCTAGGGGAACGGCGAGGCGCTATCAATGGAAGGATGGCTGTAGAGGGTTCATCTCTCTTGATAGAGAACCAAGGCTCGTGAAGTGAGTGAGTGAATTGCCGAGAGGGAGTGTCGACGTGGGCGCTGCATCGAGCCGAACACGCTCGATCGGTATCCGGTGCACCGGCGTCTCCGTCGAACCGAATCACGCAACTCTCGTCCATGAACCCTGTTCCGCCAGCACAATGGTCTGCGACCACAAGTCGTAAGAACCACATCACCCGCATACAACTGTCGAGGAGTCAACAGACATGGCCTTCTCCGTCCAGATGCCAGCTCTCGGTGAGAGTGTCACCGAGGGAACTGTCACGAGGTGGCTCAAACAAGAAGGCGACACCGTCGAAGTCGACGAGCCATTGCTCGAAGTCTCCACGGACAAGGTCGATACCGAGATCCCGTCGCCTGCTGCCGGTGTTCTGACCAAGATCGTCGCCCAGGAAGACGACACCGTCGAGATCGGCGGCGAGCTTGCCCAGATCGGTGACGCTGACGAGGACTCCTCGTCCGACGCGCCGGCCGAGGATTCTGCGCCCGCCGAAGAGTCGGCACCCGCCGAGGAAGCTGCGCCCGAGGAGCCTGCCGAGGAGCCCACTCCCGCAGCCGAGCCGGAGCCGCAGGCCGAGGAAGAGGCACCCGCGGCAAGTGCATCGTCCGACACGTCGGGATCGTCCGACTCCTCGGGATCCGGCACGCCGGTCACGATGCCCGAACTGGGTGAGTCCGTCACCGAGGGAACCGTGACCCGTTGGCTCAAGGCTGTCGGCGACGAAGTTGCCGTGGACGAGCCGCTGCTCGAGGTGTCCACCGACAAGGTCGACACCGAGATCCCGTCTCCGGTCGCCGGAACCTTGCTGGAGATTTCGGCCGAGGAAGACGACACCGTGGCCGTCGGTGGTCAGCTGGCCGTCATCGGATCCGGTTCGCCGGCCGAGAAGGCCCCCGAGCCCGAGGCCACCCCGGAGCCCGAGGCCCCGAAGAAGGAAGAGCCCAAGCAGGAAGCTCCGAAGGCCGAGCCGAAGCAAGAAGCACCGAAGGCCGAGCCGAAGCAAGAAGCACCGAAGCAGGAGGCCCCCAAGGCTGCTCCCGCCAAGGAGCCGGCGTCGTCGGGCGATTCGAGCCCGTACGTCACTCCCCTGGTCCGAAAGTTGGCGTCGGACAACGACGTCGACCTGTCGTCGGTCAAGGGCACGGGTGTCGGTGGACGTATCCGTAAGCAGGACGTGCTCGCCGCAGCAGAGGCCAAGAAGGCCCCTGCCGCTCCCGCTGCGGCCGAGTCCGCCGCTGCGCCCGCCGCTGCGGCAAAGCCCGCCACGGCCGGTGTTCGCCCGGAACTCGCGCATCTTCGCGGCACCACGCAGAAGATCAACCGAATTCGTCAGATCACCGCGAAGAAGACGCGTGAGTCGCTGCAGACTTCTGCACAGCTGACGCAGACCTTCGAGGTCGATGTCACGAAGATCGCCGGTCTGCGTGCCAAGGCGAAGGCGACGTTCTCCGAGAACGAAGGCGTCAACCTCACGTACTTGCCGTTCTTCGCGAAGGCTGTCGTGGAGGCGCTCAAGGCGCATCCCAACGTCAACGCAAGTATCAACGAGGACGCGAAGGAGATCACGTACCACGCCGATGTCCACCTCGGTATCGCTGTGGACACCGAGCAGGGTCTGCTTTCTCCCGTCATCCACAACGCAGGCGATCTGTCGCTGGCAGGTTTGGCTCGGGCGATCAACGACATCGCAACTCGCGCCCGTTCGGGTGGACTGAAGCCGGACGAGTTGTCCGGTGGCACGTTCACCATCACCAACATCGGCAGCCAGGGTGCGTTGTTCGACACCCCGATCCTGGTTCCGCCGCAGGCGGCGATGCTGGGCACGGGCGCGATCGTCAAGCGTCCGGTCGTCGTCAAGGACGACTCGGGCAACGAGTCGATCGGTGTTCGCTCGATGTGCTACCTGCCGCTCACCTACGATCACCGACTGGTGGACGGGGCCGACGCGGGTCGCTTCCTGACGACGATCAAGCAGCGTCTCGAAGTGGCGTCGTTCGAGGCCGATCTCGGCCTGTAGGCGACCGGCGAGTCGCGCGCCTCACGTATTCTCGTATGAGCGCGACACATTCGCATCGGAGTCTCGACAAGTGGGGCACGAACCGAGCATCCGGGGCATCATTCGTTCGCGAATGGTGCCCCGGTCTGCGTCAAGGAGGCTTTCGTTCACATGCGCGTAGTCATTGCAGGATCGTCGGGATTGATCGGGACAGCCCTCGTCGCGGCATTGCGGGGTCGAAATCACGATGTCACGCGCCTGGTCAGGCGCTCACCGGCAGGACCGGACGAGTCGCAGTGGGACCCGTCGCGCGGGAGCATCGATGCGGCGACGCTCGACGGTGCCGACGCGGTGGTCAACCTCTGCGGTGTCGGCATCGGCGACAAGAGGTGGTCCGGTGCCTACAAGCAGTTGGTCCGCGACAGCCGTATCGCTCCCACGGAGGTACTGGCGCGAGCCGCGGCCGACGCGGGTGTTCCGACGTTGATCAACGCCAGTGGCGTCAACTTCTACGGTGACACCGGTGATCGAGTGGTGGACGAGACCGGACCGGTCGGCGAAGGATTTCTGGCCGAGGTCTGCCGTGATTGGGAGAACGCCACGTCCGCCGCGTCGGATGCCGGTGTCCGCACGATCATGCTGCGCAGCGGTGTGGTGCTGTCCCAGCGCGGCGGGATGCTGGGCAAGCTTCGCCCGCTGTATCTGTTCGCACTCGGCGGGCGCCTCGGCAGTGGGCGTCAGTACTTTCCCTGGATTTCGTTGGAGGACGAAATCGGAGCCATCGTCCACGGAATCGAGAACGACTCCCTGCGTGGACCGGTCAACATGGTGGGGCCGACCCCGGTGACGAACGCCCAGTTCAACAGTGCGATGTCGCGTGCGGTGCACCGCCCGGCACCGTGGGTGGTCCCCGGCTTCGCCCTGAAGGCAGTCATCGGCGAATTCGCGGAGGAAGCGATACTCACCGGCCCACGCGCCATTCCCAAGGCGCTGGAGGACGCGGGCTACACCTTCGAACACAACACTGTGGGCGAGGCACTGCGAGTGGCTGTGGGCAGCTGACGCGGCGTACCGTTCCGAATCATGAGTGACGCGAACTCTTCGTCGGTCCGAGTCTCGGCGCGCGCGAGCACCGGACCGGTCGTTGTTCGGGAGTTGGGCACCGTCGAGTACACCGATGCGTGGGCACTGCAGCGCGAGTTGGCCGGTGCCCGGGCGGATGGTGTCGGCTCCGATACGCTGCTGCTGCTCGAACATCCGTCGGTCTACACCGCGGGTCGCCGCACGTCGGAGGAAGACATGCCGCGCGACGGTACACCCGTCGTCGAGGTGGACCGCGGCGGCAAGATCACCTGGCACGGTCCCGGTCAATTGGTCGGCTATCCCATCATCGCGCTGGCGCAGCCCATCGACGTCGTGAAATACGTTCGCCGAATCGAAGAGGCGCTGATTTCGGTCGTATCCTCCTACGGCATCGCGTGCGGACGCGTGGACGGTCGCTCCGGGGTCTGGCTGGCGGCGCAGACGCGTGACGGAGCATGGCTGCCCGAACGCAAGATCGCCGCGATCGGGGTCCGTGTACAGCGCGGGGTCACCTTGCACGGCTTCTCGCTGAACTGCAATGCGGCCATGACCGGTTTCGACGCGATCGTGCCGTGCGGCATCGCCGATGCCGGTGTGACGTCGCTGTCGCTGGAACTGGGCCGGGACGTGACGACCGGTGACGTCACTGCCGCCGTCACCTCCTCGATACTCGCTGCGCTCGACGGGTCGATGCCGGTTCGGGACCACGACTTACAACATCCGGCAGCCGGCGATCCGCCGATCAACCCGCAGTTCACCACCGTTCGGTTCGGCGCGTAGCATCGAATCTGTGACTGTGGCCCCAGAAGGACGCAAGCTGCTCCGCCTCGAGATCCGAAACGCGGAGACCCCCATCGAACGCAAACCCAACTGGATCAAGACCAAAGCCAAGATGGGCCCGGAATACACCGAGCTCAAAGGTCTTGTGAAACGCGAAGGTCTGCACACGGTGTGCGAGGAAGCCGGCTGCCCCAATATCTACGAATGCTGGGAAGATCGCGAAGCGACCTTCCTGATCGGCGGAGAGCAATGCACCCGTCGATGCGATTTCTGCCAGATCGACACCGGCAAGCCGGAGGATCTCGATCGAGACGAGCCGCGCCGCGTGGCGGAGAGCGTGCAGGCCATGGGCCTGCGCTACTCCACCATCACCGGAGTCGCCCGCGACGATCTCGAAGACGGCGGCGCGTGGCTGTACGCCGAAACGGTTCGGTACATCAAGAAGCTGAACCCCAACACCGGCGTCGAGTTGCTGATCCCCGACTTCAACGCCAAGCCCGACCAGTTGGCCGAGGTCTTCTCCTCCCGCCCTGAGGTGCTTGCCCACAACGTCGAGACCGTGCCGCGCATCTTCAAGCGCATCCGTCCGGCCTTCCGGTACCAGCGGTCGATGGACGTCATCACTGCGGCCCGCGACGACGGCCTGGTCACCAAGTCCAATCTCATTCTGGGAATGGGCGAGACCCCCGAGGAAGTTCAGGAAGCGATCCGCGACCTGCACGAGGCCGGCTGCGACATCCTCACCATCACCCAGTACTTGCGGCCGTCGCCGCGGCACCACCCGGTCGAGCGGTGGGTCAAGCCGGAGGAGTTCGTCGATCACTCCGACTACGCCACCGAGGTCGGGTTCGCGGGAGTGTTGGCCGGTCCGTTGGTCCGCTCGTCCTACCGCGCAGGACGTCTCTACGCGCAAGCGATGGCGCACCACGGACGCGAACTGCCCGAGAGCATGAGCCACCTCACCGAGGGCGGCGAGGCCTCGCAGGAAGCCAGCTCCCTGATGGCGCGTCTGGCTGCCCGCTGATCGTCGCCACCAACGCGGAGCGGTGCGAGTGAGCGTCGGCACAGGACGTATCCTGTGAGGTATGGCGAACGGCAGTAAAGCTGGCAAAGCAGCAAAGCCCAGCAAGGAAGCAAAAGCAGCCGCGAAGGCAGCCCGCAAGAAGGCATCGAAGGAACGGCGCAGTCAGCTGTGGCAGGCGTTCCAGATGCAGCGCAAGGACGACAAAGCTCTCCTTCCGCTGATGATCGGGGCGGTGGTCGGGCTCGGGCTCGTCGGCTTCCTCATCGGCCTGGCCTTCGGCTTTCAGTGGTTCTTGCTTCCCATCGGCTTGTTGCTCGGCGTGTTGGTCGCCTTCATCATCTTCGGCCGCCGGGTTCAGAAATCGGTGTACAAGAAGGCCGACGGCCAGGCCGGTGCAGCGGCTTGGGCCCTGGACAACCTGCAGGGTTCGTGGCGGGTGACCAATGCGATTGCCGGCACCACGCACCTCGACGCAGTACATCGGGTGATCGGCAAGCCCGGAGTCATCCTGGTCGCCGAGGGCGCGCCGCAGCGCGTGAAGACGTTGCTTGCGCAGGAGAAGAAAAAGACTGCCCGCCTCGTCGGCGACACCCCCATCTACGACATCATCGTCGGAAACGGCGAGAATCAGATCCCACTGTCGGGACTGCAGAAGTACCTGTCGAAGTTGCCCAAGAACATCGACGGCAAGCGCATGGACACCATCGAGTCACGCCTGTCCGCACTGGGGACGAAGGGCGGTCCGGCCATGCCGAAGGGACCTATTCCCGGCGGAGCGAAGATGAAGGGCGTTCAGCGAACCATGAAGCGTCGCTAGAGCCGACCCACTCTCCACCCGGCAGCCCTGGTGCGGTGCCCCGTCAACGGGACCGCAGCAGGGCTGTTCCTGTTGCGCGGTCGTGCATCCCTCGTCCGTCCATGTCCGTGATCACCGCAGGTACGACGAAGAGCAGTATCAGTTGACGAACCAGTGCCCGAACGAACCCGACTCGGGCGTTGGCATCGATCCGCGCTACCTGGACTCCGGCGATGAACTGACCCGGGGTGAACGAGAACAGCGAGACACTCACCAGTCCCACTACGAACCACACCGCGAGCACAATCGTCGAGATCAGTCCGCTCGTGGTGTATCCGCCGAGTATCAGCGACGCGACTCCGGTGGCCATGGCCCAATCCAGAATGAGCGCCACGACTCTGCGCCCTGTACCTGCCAGCGCTCCGACGCCCTGCTGAGGCAGGCCCAGTTGTTCGCCGCGAAAGTTCTGAGGCGGCCGGGGATTCGCGGCCGCCGGTCCGGACAACCAGGACCCTGTCATTCGTGCCATGATTCCCAGGATAGGCGCGGCCGGGCACACGGAAAAACGGGTGGACGTACTGTTGTTCGTGCCAACCGTGCACCACGACGCGTAACACGGGCGAAACACGAGCTTGACGGGCGGGCAACACCGAGTCCATACCGTCAGTTCGACGGACTCAACTAAGGAGCAAAAGCGTGGCGTTTTCCACGGCCCAAGAGGTCATCAAGTTCATCGCAGATGAAGGAATCGAATACGTCGACATCCGGTTCACCGATCTGCCGGGTGCACAGCAGCACTTCTCCATCGCTGCCAAGGCGTTCACGGCCGATACCCTGGAAGACGGCCTCGCATTCGACGGTTCCTCCGTCCGCGGCTTCCAGTCGATCCACGAGTCCGACATGATCCTGCTGCCGGACTACGCCACCGCTCAGATCGACCCGTTCCGCAACGCCAAGACGCTGAACATGGACTTCTTCGTCCACGATCCGTTCACCCGTGAGGCCTACAGCCGCGATCCGCGCAACGTCGCCCGCAAGGCCGAGGAGTACCTGGCCAGCACCGGCATCGCCGATACCGCGTTCTTCGGTGCCGAGGCGGAGTTCTACATCTTCGATTCGGTTCGTTTCGATTCGCAGGCCAACGGCGCGTTCTACGAGCTCGACTCGTCCTCCGGGTGGTGGAACACCGGAGCCGAGACCGAGGCCGACGGCGGCCCCAACCTCGGCTACAAGGTCCGCTACAAGGGTGGCTACTTCCCCGTCGCGCCGTACGACCACTACGTCGACCTTCGCGACGAAATTTCCACCAACCTGCAGAACGCCGGCTTCGAGCTCGAGCGTGCACACCACGAGGTGGGCACGGGCGGCCAGCAGGAGATCAACTACAAGTTCAACACGCTGCTCCGCGCGGCCGACGATCTGCAGCTGTTCAAGTACATCGTCAAGAACACCGCCTGGAAGAACGGCAAGTCGGCTACCTTCATGCCCAAGCCGCTCTTCGGCGACAACGGCTCGGGCATGCACGTGCACCAGTCGCTGTGGAAAGACGGTAAGCCCCTCTTCCACGACGAGGCCGGATACGCGGGACTGTCCGATCTGGCGCGTCACTACATCGGCGGCATCCTGCATCACGCCCCGTCGCTGTTGGCGTTCACCAACCCGACGATCAACTCGTACCACCGTCTGGTGCCGGGCTACGAAGCTCCCATCAACTTGGTGTACAGCCAGCGCAACCGCTCCGCTGCAGTCCGCATCCCGATCACCGGCAACAACCCGAAGGCCAAGCGCCTCGAGTTCCGCGCACCGGACTCCTCGGGTAACCCGTACCTCAACTTCGCCGCTCAGATGATGGCGGGCCTGGACGGAATCAAGAACAAGATCGAGCCGATGGCTCCGGTCGACAAGGACCTCTACGAGTTGCCGCCCGAGGAAGCCAAGAACATTCCTCAGGCACCCACCTCGCTCAACGCGGTCATCGACCGTCTCGAGGCCGATCACGATTACCTCACCGAGGGTGGCGTGTTCACCACCGACCTGATCGAGACGTGGATCTCGCTCAAGCGTGAGCAGGAGATCGCTCCGGTCAACCTGCGTCCGCACCCGTACGAGTTCTCGCTGTACTACGACGTGTGAGTCGTCGGATTCCACACTGAAAACGCCCGGCCGAATTCTCGGCCGGGCGTTTTCGCGTCTTGGATTGTTTCCATTCCGTGCCGATTACGGCAAATCGCAACAGAATTCGATCCGATCGGCGTTTGATAGTTGATACGCGGGGTAAAGACTTGTATCTGCTGAGGGCGAACAGAGGACGATAACTGCATGGATGCACTGTGGGAATTCATCGTCGGGCGGCGGAGGCAGTTGGCGATCGACTCCTATCTGCATGTGTCGGCCGTCGTGCAATGCGTGATAATCGCGACCGTCATAGGCGTCGCCATCGGAATTCTGGTGTATCGCAGTCCCGCCGGATCAGCCGTCGCGACAGCCTTGGCGAGCACCGTCCTGACAATTCCGTCCTTCGCTCTGTTGGGTCTACTCATTCCTATCCTGGGACTCGGCGTTCGACCGACAGTGACCGCTCTGGTCCTCTACTCGCTGCTCCCGATCATCCGAAACACGGTGGTCGGCCTCGATTCCGTCAATCCGGCGGTCACCGATGCCGCCCGCGGAATCGGAATGAGCCGCATTCTTGTGTTGCGGCGTATCGAAATTCCTCTCGCCTGGCCCTCGATCCTGACCGGAATGCGCGTCAGCACGCAGTTGGCCATGGGCATCCTGGCCATTGCTGCGTATGCCAAAGGCCCTGGACTGGGAAACCTTTTGTTCTCCGGGCTGGCCCGAGTGGGCAGCCCGACTGCCGTCCCACAGGCACTGACCGGCACGATCCTCATCGTCCTGCTGGCGTTGATCCTCGATGGGATCTACGTCGTGATCGGCAAACTGACCACCTCGAGGGGTATCCGTGAGTGAGAAAACAACCGTATCCGGCGTAGAAATCGTCTTGGAGAACGTGACCAAGAGCTACCCGGGCCAAAAGGACGCCGCCGTGGACAACGTGTCCATGACGATCCCCGCAGGCGAGGTCGTCGTGCTGGTCGGGCCTTCGGGTTGCGGCAAAACCACGACCATGCGCATGATCAACCGGCTGATAGAGCCGACGTCGGGCCGCATCACCATCGGCGGTGCAGACGCACTGTCGATCAACCCGAACGAGCTGCGCCGCACCATCGGCTACTCGATTCAGCAAGCAGGTCTGTTCCCACACATGACGATTGCCGAGAACGTCGGCATGGTTCCAGGTCTGATCGGCTGGAAGAAGTCGAGGATATCGGACCGCACCGACGAAATGTTGGACCTCGTCGGGCTCGATCCATCGTTGTACCGCGAGCGATATCCGCGTCAGCTGTCCGGCGGCCAGCAGCAACGGGTCGGTGTTGCACGCGCGCTCGCTGCCGATCCCCCGGTACTGCTCATGGACGAACCCTTCGGTGCCGTCGACCCGATCACCCGCGGTCTGCTGCAGGACGAATTGATGCGTCTGCAAGCCGAGTTGGGCAAGACGATCGTGTTCGTCACACACGACTTCGACGAAGCCGTCAAGCTAGGTGACCGAATCGCCGTGCTGGGCAACCAATCCCGAATTCTTCAATTCGATACCCCCGAGGCGGTTCTGGCGAATCCAGCCGACGAGACCGTCGCCGGATTCGTCGGCTCCGGTGCAGCGCTGAAGCAGTTGACTCTGATGCGGGTACGAGACATCGAACTGTCCGATGTGCCGGTCATGGGCGAGGACGAGTCGGTCGAGTCGATGAACACGGCTCTCGGACGAGACCCGGAAGCATGGGGAATCATCCTCGACGCGCGTAGGCGACCGATTCGGTGGACCGATCGTCGCCACCTCACCGGCGCGAAGAGCTTGCGCGACGTCGGCGTGCCGATGGGCGAAATGGTGTCGACGCAGTCCACGCTGCAGGATGCGTTGGAAGCTCTACTCGCAGAGGGCAACGCCACCGCGACGGTCACCGGTAAGCGTGGCGAGTACGCCGGAACCATCACCATCGAAGCGTTGATCGACACCATCAAGACCATTCGTTCGCAGCATGCACACGACCATGACGACGACAGTGCGCAAGATCAGGACCAGGACGGGGCTCGCGACGACGTACCCACAGGAACTGCGTCGTGAGTGCATCCGCGGAGACCCCGGCCGTCGACGCGTCGGCCGACGACGGTACCGCGCGAACGGCTCAACAGGCGGCCAAGCGCGCCGAGCGTATTCGCTTGCTGGTGCAACCCGCGATCATCTTGTTGGTCGTCGTCGTTCTGCTGGCCTACACGTTCACCCGCGACTTGAGTGCCACGCAGAAGGAGACGCTGAACGCGAGCACGTTGTTCCAACGGCTGTCCGAGCACGTCGTCATCACGATCGTCGTCACCGCGCTGGTGCTCGTCATAGCTGTGCCACTGGGAATTCTGTTGACACGCAACGGCTACCGAAAGCTCGCACCGGTATTCATCGGTATCGCCAACATCGGGCAAGCTGCGCCGGCGGTCGGCCTGTTGGTGTTGCTCTTCCTGGCAACGGGCAAAACCGGTTTTTGGATCGGCGTGTTGCCCATCGCGTTCTACTCACTGCTTCCCGTGCTCCGAAACACGATGCTCGGCTTCCAACAGGTCGATCCCAGTTACATCGACGCTGCACGCGGACAGGGCATGTCCAGCAGCGGCATCCTGTGGCGCATCGAGTTTCCGCTGGCGGTGCCGTACATGTTGGCCGGTCTGCGCACATCGCTGGTGCTCGCCGTCGGTACGGCCACTCTGAGCTTCCTCGTGGGAGCGGGCGGACTCGGGGTTCTGATCGACACCGGGTACAAGCTCTATCAGCCACTGATCCTCGTCGTGGGAGGCGTTCTCGCCGTCGCTCTCGCGTTGTTCGTCGACTGGCTCGGAGCACTAGCCGAGGCCTATCTCGGACCGAAAGGACTCCGCTGATGCGGCGCTCGACAAGACAATTGGTGGCACTCTGCGCGATCACCACGATCGCAGTGACGGGCTGCGGTCTGCAGTCCGGTGGTGCCGTGCCGCTGTCCGTAGAACCCGGAAGCATCGAGGTGATGCCAGGTCTCGAGGGAGCCGAACTGACCGTAGGATCCAAGGACTTCACCGAGCAGATCGTGTTGGGCTACATCCTCGAGTTCGCGCTCTCCGCTGCCGGTGCCGACGTTCGCGACCTTACGAACATCTCGGGCTCGAACAGCACCCGCCAAGCTATGGTCGCGGGTCAAGTTGACGTCACCTACGAATACACCGGAACCGGCTGGATCAACTATCTCGGTAACGAAAGTCCCATCACGGACGCAGCGGAGCAGTTCGACGCGGTCCGCGACGCGGACGTCGCCAACGGATTGACGTGGGTCAATCCTGCGCCGATGGACAACACGTATGCCCTCGCGATGAACCAGACGACTGCCGAACAGACCGGGGTGAAGACACTCTCGGATTACGCAGCACTCGTGGCGCGCGATCCGGCCGCGTCGGCGTTGTGCGTCGAGACCGAATTCAACTCCCGACAGGACGGATTTCCCGGCCTGGCGGCAACCTACGGTTTCGATCCGAACGCCGTACCCCGCCAGATTCTGCAGACCGGAATCATCTATCAGGCAACTGCCGACGGTTCGCAGTGCAAGTTCGGTGAGGTATTCACCACCGACGGCCGCATCAAGGGCTTGAATCTTGTTGTGCTCGAGGACGACAAGAGCTTCTTTCCGCGGTACAACGCCACCGTCGTCATCCGCTCGTCGGTCGCCGAGCAGTACCCGCAGATCGCCGAGATCACCGCACCTATCTCCGCCGCTCTGACCAACGCCGAGATAACCGAGCTGAACAAGCAGGTCGACGTCGACGGCCGTGAACCGGCCGATGTCGCGCGAGACTGGATGGTCGACAAAGGCTTCGTCACCGCCGGCGCGGACTAGCCGTAACGTGCACCAACCCGTGAGAAACCCTCATACGCGGCGATCGACACGCGGGTCGATAGCCCTGTGCAGCGTCGTGATGACGGTACTGACGAGTTGCGGTCTGCAGTCGGGCAGTGCGGTGCCGCTGTCCGTCGAGCCCGGCAGTATCCAGCCCGTGCCGGGGCTCGACGGCGCACAACTGATTGTCGGATCGAAGGAATTCACCGAGCAGGTGATCCTGGGTTACATACTCGAATTCGGGCTGGTGGCGGCCGGAGCCGATGTCCGAGACCTCACCAACATTTCGGGGTCCAACAGCACCCGCCAAGCCATGGTCTCCGGGCAGGTGGACGTCACCTACGAATACACGGGTACAGCGTGGATCAACTTCTTGGGAAACGAAACCGCCATTACGGATGCCACCGGGCAGTTCGAGGCCCTGCGCGACCAGGACGCGGCCAACGGACTCACCTGGGTCAACCCTGCACCTATGGACAACACGTACGCGCTCGCCATGAATCGGGCAACAGCAGCCGCGACCGGCATCGAGACGCTGTCGGACTATGCCGCGCTCGCCGAGACCGATCCGGCCGCGGCGCAGACCTGCGTGGAGACAGAGTTCAATTCACGACAGGACGGGTTTCCGGGTATGGCCGCCGCCTACGGCTTCGACCCCAATGCCGTTCCGCGACAAGTGTTGCAGGGCGGCATCATCTATCAAGCGACCGCCGATGGTTCGCAGTGCACATTCGGTGAGGTGTTCACCACCGACGGCCGAATCAAAGGTCTCGATCTGGTTGTGATCGACGATGACAAGAGCTTCTTTCCCCGCTACAACGCAACGGTCGTGATGCGCACGCCGATTGCCGAGCAGTACCCGGAGATTGCCGAAGTCACTGCCCCGATCTCCGCGGCGTTGACCAACGACGAGATCACCGAGCTCAATCGGCAGGTGGATATCGACGGCCGCGAGCCTGCAGAAGTCGCTCGCGACTGGATGGTCGAGCAGGGCTTCGTCACCGTGGCCGATGACTAGCGAGCGACGGTAGCTAGTTTCCGCCGAACGTGCGCTCCACCACTGCCTTTGCCCGACGCGTCACACGCAGGTAGTTGTCCAGGAACGCACCGGCATCGCCGTCCTCCCAGCCCGCTACCTGAGCCACGGCGGACAGGACTGCCCCCGGTGCAGGGAGCTGGTCGGTAGGTTTGCCGCGCACCAGGACCAATGCGTTGCGGGCCTTGGTGGCGAGGATCCACGCCTCACGGAGCAACTCGATGTCGGTCTCGCTCATGAGTTCGGCCGCGCCGATCGCATCCAACGATTGCAGGGTCGAGGTGTTGTGCAGCGAAAGAACCTTGTGCGCGTACCGCAGCTGAATGAGCTGGACGGTCCACTCGATGTCCGCCAGTCCCCCGCGCCCGAGTTTCGTGTGTGTCGCAGGATCGGCTCCCTTGGGCAACCGTTCGGAATCGATGCGCGCCTTGATGCGCCTGATCTCACGGACGGCGTCGGCGGACACTCCACCCTCGGGGTACCGCACCTTGTCGGCCATCAACAGGAATCGGATGCCGAGGTCCTGGTCCCCGGCAACCTGGTGCGCCCGCAGCAGGGCCTGCACCTCCCACGCCTGCGCCCACTGCGCGTAGTACGCGGCGTAGGACGACAGAGTGCGCACCACCGGGCCGCTGCGGCCTTCGGGACGCAGTCCGGTGTCGACCTCGAGGGGCGGGTCGGTGCTGGGCGCGCCGAGCAGTGTGCGAATGCGGTCGGCAATGGTGTTGGCCCACTTGACCGCAACGGTCTCGTCGACGCCGTCCACCGGCTCGCACACGAACAACACGTCCGCGTCGCTGCCGTAGCCGAGCTCGCCGCCGCCCAGACGTCCCATGCCGATGACGGCCAGCGTTGCCGGGGCCGGTTCGCCGCGCTCCTTCTCGCTGGCACGCACAGCGGCCGCGAGAGCAGCGTTGATGACCGCGGCCCAGACCGACGACAGCGCTCGGCACACCTGAGGCACGTCCAGCATGCCGAGAATGTCCGCCGAAGCAACCCGTGCCAATTCGTGTCGTCGCAACGCCCTGGCGGCGTTGATCGCCCGAACCGGGTCCTCGTAGCGAGCCGACGACGACAGGATGGCGCGATACGTCTCCTCCGGTTCGGCGTCGAGAAGTCGAGGGCCGGTGGGTCCGTCGGCGAACAATCGAATGACCTCGGGGGCCTTGATCAGCAGATCCGGCACATAGGCCGAGGAGCCGAGCACGATCATGAGCCGCTGCGCCACCGCGCCTTCGTCACGCAGTACACGCAGGAACCACGTCTGCTCCCCCGCCGACTCCGAAAGCCGTCGGTAATTGAGCAGTCCCGCATCCGGGTCGGGAGTGTCGGCCAGCCATTCGAGCAGGGTCGGCAGCAGCACGGCCTGAATCTGCCCGCGCCGGGTGCCCGACCCCACCAGTGCCCGCAGATGCCCCAGTGCGTTCTGCGGGGTTGCGTAGCCGAGCGCCGCGAGCTGACGCGTCGCCGCGTCGGGCGTCAAACGCACTGTCTCCGAATCGAATTTGACCACCGAATCGAGCAACGGCCGGTAGAAGAGCTTCGCGTGCAATCGCCTGATGCGTTGGGCATTGCGCTTGATCTCGGCGTTGAGGACGCCGAGTGCGTCGCGGTTGCCGTCGGGGCGCATGTGCGCGGAGCGCGCCAGCCACCGCAGCGCCTCCTCGTCGTCCGGCGGGGGCAGGGTGTGTGTTCGACGCATCCTCTGCATCTGCAGGCGGTGCTCGATCAGCCGGAGAAACTCGTAGGACGCAGTCAGATTCGCGGCGTCGTCGCGTCCGACGTACCCGCCGTAGGTGAGCGCGGTCAGTGCGTCGGTGGTGCCGAGCACGCGCAGCGACTCGTCGGTACGACCGTGCACCAACTGCAGGAGCTGGACGGCGAATTCGACGTCTCGCAGACTGCCGCGGCCGAGCTTGATCTCGCGTTCGCGAAGCTCGGACGGCACCATCTCTTCGACCCGACGCCGCATTGCGCGCACCTCGGGCACGAAGTCCTCGCGTTGACTGGCCAACCACACCATCGGGTTGACCGCATCCACGTAATCGTTGCCGAGTGCGATGTCACCGGTCATGGGGCGCGCTTTGAGCAGCGCCTGGAACTCCCAGGTCTTGGCCCACCGCTTGTAGTACGCCACATGGGATTCCAGCGTGCGCACCAACTCGCCGCGCTTGCCCTCGGGGCGCAGGGCGGCATCCACCTCGAAGAACGCCGACGATCCGATGCGCATCATCTCACCGGCGATCCGGCTGGCCTGCGCATCGGCGGGCTCGGCAACGAACACGACGTCGACGTCCGAAACGTAATTGAGTTCGCGGGCACCGCATTTGCCCATTGCGACGACGGCCAGACGCGTTGGGCACGGCGTGTCGGGACACACGGTGGCCACGGCGACGGCCAGTGCGGCTGTGAGCGCAGCGTCGGCCATGTCCGACAGGTGCGATCCGACCGCCGTGTACGGCAGGACGGGTTCGTTCTCGACGGTGGCGGCGAGGTCGTCGGCCGCCAACACCATGATCTGGTCTCGATACTTCTTGCGCAGTGCGATCACCGCGGGCGGACCGGTGATCGACGCCCGATAGAGGTCGGGTGCGGCATTGGGTCCGGTCTCGGGTTCGGCCCCGACGACCTCGAGCAGTTCGGCGACCAGGGTCGCTTTGCTCGGGAGCTCGATTTTCGCCGAGATGCCGCTGGCCCGACCATCCTTGGTCAACAACAGACGCCAGGTGCTGTCGTCGGCAACGAGGTGGTCGGCGAGCGCACTCGACGCGCCGACGAGCCCGAGAAGACGCCCGCGAAATCCCTTGTCGTTACGAAGTGCGGTGTCGAACTCGGCCCAGCCACTGCCGAGCATCTCGTACAGACGCACCAGAGTGCGCAGCGCGAGATCGGCGTTGGGCGCGCGGGACAGCGACCAGAGCAGCTCGAGACTCTCTTCGCCCGTCCAGCCCAGGGTGCGCAGATCGGACGGCGCGGTTTCCTCGACGAGACCGAGACGGCCGGGTCCGGGAACGACGGACCGGGAAGTGGGAGGACGCACCATCTAAAATCCACCTCGGGGTGCCACAGATATACCTCGTCGTCAGTAATGCGACGCGAGGGTGCCCACGCCGGCATCGAACCTACATTCGGGATCGACTAGAACGTAGTCCATGACACGGCCGCGCTGTCAAAGACCCAGGTAGGCCCTCAGCTCGTACGGCGTGACGTGGCTGCGGTATTCCTCCCACTCGCGACGCTTGTTACGCAGGAAGAAGTCGAAGACGTGCTCGCCCAGCGCTTCTGCGACCAGTTCGGAACCCTCCATCGCGTTCAACGCCTGATCGAGGTTGCCCGGCAATTCCTTGTAACCCATGGCGCGACGCTCCGCCGAGGTCAGTGCCCATACGTCTTCCTCGGCCTCGGGCGGCAGGGTGTAGCCCTTCTCGATTCCGCGAAGACCGGCCGCCAACAGCACCGCGAATGCCAGGTACGGGTTGCAGGCAGAATCAGGACTGCGAATCTCGACGCGCCGCGAGGAGGCCTTGTTCGGGGTGTACATCGGCACGCGGATCAGTGCCGACCGATTGGCCGGTCCCCACGATGCGGCGGTCGGTGCTTCGCCGCCGCGGACGAGGCGCTTGTAGGAATTGACCCACTGGTTGGTCACGGCACTGATCTCGTTGGCGTGCTCGAGGATGCCTGCGATGAACGACTTGCCGGTCTCCGAGAGCTGCATCGGGTCGTCGGGGTTGTGGAAGGCGTTGGCGTCGCCCTCGAACAGGCTCATGTGCGTGTGCATCGCCGAGCCGGCCTGATCGCTGAACGGTTTGGGCATGAAGGTCGCTCGGACGCCCTCTTCGATGGCGACCTCCTTGACCACGTAGCGGAAAGTCATGATGTTGTCGGCCATCGACAGCGCGTCGGCGTAGCGCAGGTCGATCTCCTGCTGCCCGGGCGCGGCCTCGTGGTGGCTGAACTCCACTGAGATACCCATCGACTCGAGGGCGTCGATGGCGTGCCTGCGGAAGTTCGGGGCCGAGTCGTGCACGGCCTGGTCGAAGTAGCCGCCGTTGTCGGCAGGGGTCGGCGGCGAGCCGTCCTGCGGAGCATCTTTGAGCAGGAAGAACTCGATCTCGGGGTGCACGTAGCAGCTGAACCCGAGGTCTGCGGCCTTGCTCAACTGTCGACGCAGAACATGGCGGGAGTCGGCCCAGGACGGCGAGCCGTCGGGCATCGCGATGTCGCAGAACATCCGCGCCGAATGTTGGTGGCCCTTGCTGGTGGACCACGGCAGGATCTGGAACGTCGAGGGATCCGGCTTGGCGACGGTGTCTGCCTCGGAGACACGAGCGAACCCTTCGATGGCACTACCGTCGAAGCCGATTCCCTCGTCGAAGGCCCCTTCGAGCTCCGCGGGGGCGATGGCCACCGATTTCAGGTACCCGAGAACGTCGGTGAACCAGAGGCGGACGAAACGAATGTCGCGCTCTTCGAGGGTCCGGAGCACGAATTCCTTTTGACGATCCATGAACGCGAGAGTAAGCAAACGGAGTTAAATCTGTGTTACATCGTGAATTCGGTCTCACTTCGTGAAACTCTCTGCCCACGATGCAGCATGTGAGGTAGCAGGTCAGCACCGCAATCCGTCACCCGGCGGCACCAGATCGACGAGGTAATCCACCACCGGACCGTCGATGCAGTCCACGCCCGAGAAAACCACGGTGTGCTGGGTGCCGTCGTAGGTCACCAGGTCACCGCGCAACTGCGCGGCCAGTTCCACTCCGGCCTGATACGGAGTCGCGGGATCGTTGGTGGTCGACACCACCACGAGCGTCGGCAGCCCCTCGACGTCGACGACATGCGGATCGCTCGTGTTCGGCACCGGCCAGAATGCGCACAGATCCAGCGGCGCGTTGCCCGTGGCACGGCCGTCGTCCAGATACGGCGCAGCCGCGCGGAACCGGGCGTCGGCCTCATCGGCCTCTGCTCGATCCGTGGTCGGCGGTCCGTCGACACATCGGACGGCATTGAACGCGTCGTCGATGTTGGTGTAGCTCCCGTCCTCCAGCCGCCCGGAGTAGGTGTCGGCGAGGCGGAGCAGGGTGTCCCCCCGCCCTTCGCGCAGTTCGTTCAACCCCGCCCGCAGCAGACGCCACAGCTGTTGTGAGTACAGAGCCTGCTGGGCCCCGGTGATCGCGTCGTCGTAGCTGAGTCCGCGTGGATCGGTGGTCTCGGCGGGCTGGTCGATCAACGGGTCCACCAGCGATCGGAACTGCGCGACGGCGTCTGCCGGATCGGTGCCGAGCGGGCAGGTGTCGGTCTGGGCACAGTCGGCGGCGAACTGATCGAACGCGTTCTGGAACGCCGCGCCTTGCGCAACGGCCTCGTCGACGGGTGATTGGTCGGGATCGAGCGCACCGTCGAGCACCATCGCCCGCACGTTCGACGGAAACTGCTCGGCGTACGCGGTGCCGATGCGGGTGCCGTAGGAATACCCGACGTAGGTGAGTTTCTCGTCGCCCAGCACCGCCCGGACGACGTCCATGTCACGGACGACCTCCCGCGTGCCCACGTGCTCGAGCACGTCCGCCCCGGTGCGGTCGACGCACTGCGCGGCGTAGTCGCGATGTTCGGCCTCGGTGGCCGCGATGCCCTCGGGGCTGACGTCGACATCCGGTTCGCGGCGCTCCTCGTCGACTCCCTCGGACGTCAGACAGCGCACTTCCGGTTCGGAGGCCCCGATTCCGCGCGGATCGAATCCGATGCGATCGAAGCGGTCGGCAATGGCAGTGCCGTCGGCCTGGGTGGCCAGATACAGCCCCGAGGAGCCGGGGCCGCCCGGGTTCATCAGGATCGATCCGATCTTCTCGCCCGTCGCCTTCGTCCGCGAGATGGCGATCTCGATCGTGGTGCCGGTGGGATCGGCGTAATCCAACGGCACGGTCACCATCGCGCATTCGACGGCACTTCCCAGCTCGCTGCCGTCGGTGTTGTACCGGTCGCAGGACTCCCATTGCAGAGCCTGCTCGTAGAACGCTTCCAGGCCCGCGGGAACTGGACCGGCAACCGAAGCCGATGCCTCCGGTCCAGCGGAGGACTCCGGTACGGCAGTGGGCTCCGGTACGGCAGTGGGCTCGGGGCCGGAACAGCCTGCGAGCAACACGGCGACTGCGGACAGTGCCACGACCGTGCTCCTGGTGCGCGTTCTCATGGCCACGATCGTGCCAGGTTTCGCGCGCCGACCCCTGTTCTCGCTGCCCGGCGGGGACGGCATCGGGGCACTAGCGTGTACGCAGTGCAGGCCCTTCGACTCGCCCTGGCCCAGATCAACTCCGTCGTCGGCGACCTCGCGGGGAACTCCGCGGCGATCGTCGAGTGGACGGTTCGCGCCGCCCACGACGGTGCCAACGTGGTGGTGTTCCCCGAGATGGCCCTGACGGGATACCCCGTCGAGGATCTGGCTCTCCGGCCGTCTTTTGCGGCCGCCTCCGCCGCGGCCCTCACCGGGTTGGCCAGTGCGCTCGATGCCGCCGGGTGCGGCGACCGCATCGTGGTGGTCGGCTACCTCGATCGCGACGCCGAAGGCTCGCGCAACAGCGCCGCGGTGATCGTCGACGGACGGGTGGCAGCTCGCTACGACAAGCACTCCCTGCCCACCTACCGAGTGTTCGACGAGGCCCGTTATTTCGCTCCCGGATCGCGGCTGAGCATCGTGGCGGTCAACGATCTGAGGCTCGGCATCGTTGTCTGCGAGGACATTTGGCAGCCCGGCGGCCCAGTGCCTGCCTACGGAGAAGCGGGAGTCGACATGCTGCTCTGCCTCAATGCCAGCCCCTTCGAGCAGGGCAAGAACGAGGTACGGCGCTCCATCGCCGCCCGCCGCGCCGCCGAGATCGGCGTTCCTTTCGCATACGTCAACGTGGTGGGCGGACAGGATGAGCTGGTGTTCGACGGGGCGAGCTTCGTCATCGGCCCCGACGGTTCCACGTGGGGGCGCGCCCCGCAATTCGTCGAGCATCTGCTGATCGTCGATGTCGATGCGCCCATTGATCCGCGGCCGGACGCCGCGACGGTACCCGGGTGGAGCATCGATCGGACGACTCTGCCCGACGTCGCGGTCTCCGGCTGGCAGCGAGCGGAGACCTTTCTTGCCGACGTTGCCTGCGCAGAGGAGCAAGTCTGGGGTGCACTGGTGACCGGATTGCGAGATTATGTGCACAAGAACGGTTTTCGTTCGGTAGCACTGGGATTGTCGGGTGGTATCGATTCGGCTCTGGTCGCCGCCATCGCCGTCGACGCTCTCGGTAGCGATGCGGTGCATGCAGTGGCGATGCCGTCGGAGTACTCGTCGGATCACTCCCGCACCGACGCAGAGGAATTGGCGTCGCGCACCGGTGTTCACTTCCGCGTCGAGTCCATCGCCGAGATGGTCGCCTGCTATGTCGACCAGCTGCACTTGACCGGCCTGGCCGAGGAGAACATTCAGGCGCGCTGCCGAGGCATGGTGTTGATGGCGCTGTCGAACACCTTCGGCCATCTGGTTCTGGCCACCGGCAACAAATCGGAACTGGCCGTGGGCTATTCGACCATCTACGGCGACGCGGTCGGCGGCTTCGCGCCGATCAAGGACGTGCCGAAGTCGCTCGTATGGGATCTGGCGCGGTGGCGAAACAAATCCGCTGCCGACCGTGGGGACATCCCTCCGATCCCCGAGTCGAGCATCGACAAACCGCCGTCCGCCGAGCTCCGCCCGGGTCAGCTCGATACCGACTCCTTGCCCGACTACGACGAACTCGACGCCATCGTGTTTCGCTACGTCGACCACGATCAAGGCTTCGCGGACATCGTGGCGGCCGGGTTCGACGCGGCGGTGGTGGCGGACATTCTGCGCAAGGTCGACGCGTCGGAGTACAAGCGGCGTCAGTATCCGATCGGCACCAAGGTCACCTCGCGTGCGTTCGGGCGCGACCGACGGATGCCGATCACCAATGGCTGGCGGGACCACTCCACACGCGAACAGGTGTGACGAATTGCACTGCCGGTAGCGCTTCCGCTGCTCGCGCGCAGTGGCATACTCGACCACGTCATCACACCCCATCCCGGGGACCCGCCGAGCGGGCCTCGAGGACCAGAAAGGGACAAAGATGTCCGAAACTGCTGTGTACGGCGGTTCTTCCCAGGAAGCACCTGCCACCGCTCTGACCCGCAAGACCCGCACCCACCACCTGCTGCAGATGAAGGCCGACGGTGAGCGCTGGGGAATGCTCACCGCCTACGACTACTCGAGTGCACGCATCTTCGAAGAAGCCGGCGTACCCGTTCTCCTCGTCGGTGATTCGGCAGCAAACGTCGTCTACGGCTACGACACCACCGTGCCGATCACCGTCGACGAGCTCCTTCCGCTGGTGCGCGGAGTGGTCCGCGGCGCACCGCACGCTCTCGTGGTTGCAGACCTCCCCTTCGGCACGTACGAGGCCTCGCCGCAGCAGGCCCTCGAAACCGCCGTTCGGTTCATGAAAGAAGGGCTCGCGGGAGCGGTCAAGCTCGAAGGCGGCGAGCGCGTGGCCGGTCAGATCGCCGCGATCACTGCCGCGGGCATCCCCGTGATGGCCCACGTGGGCTTCACCCCGCAAAGCGTCAACACTCTCGGCGGATTCCGCGTCCAAGGGCGCGGTGACGCGTCCGAACAGCTGGTCGCCGACGCCATCGCGGTCCAGGAGGCGGGTGCCTTCGCCGTCGTCATGGAGATGGTCCCCGCCGACATCGCCGGCCAGGTGACGCGCAAGTTGACCATTCCGACGGTCGGTATCGGCGCGGGCAACGAATGCGACGCGCAGGTTCTGGTGTGGCAGGACATGGCCGGATACACCAACGGCAAGACCGCCAAGTTCGTCAAGAAGTTCGCCGACGTGGGCGATTCTCTACGCACTGCGGCCACCACGTACATGTCCGAGGTGCGCTCGGGCGTCTTCCCCGGACCCGAACACAGCTACTGAATCTCTCGGGTCTGATGGCACACTCGGGCCATGACAATCAGACGTGGATCGATCTTGCACGCACGCAGAAGCGCAGTCGCGGTGGCGAGCGCGGCTGCGCTCCTGACGCTGGTGGGCGCATGCAGCACTGACACGACCACCACCGGCTCGTCGTCTGCCACGACGACGATCGCACCGACCACCACGATCACTGCGACGCCCGCGGAGGCCGTGATCACCGATGCCCAGAAGCAGCAGTTGTGCACCGATCTGGAGGCGCAGCTGTCCAATTGGCGTGTACAGGGGCCCACCATCGGCCGCGGCGGGCTGAACATTCTGGTGCAGACCTGGGCCGCACAGAGCGGCGTGATCAACCTGCAGGTGGTGCAGAACCGGGCGATCGTCGACGAGATCACGACGGACACGTGCTCCAACGTGCGAGACGAGGCAATTCAAGCACTCGACATCCCGGATCTCGCGTCCGGCCTGGTGGGCTTCTGACATGCGGACCCTGTACCCCGAGATCGAACCGTTCGAGTCCGGGCACCTCGACGTCGGCGACGGGCAACACATCTACTGGGAGGTCTCCGGGAACCCGGACGGAGCGCCGATCGTGTTCGTGCACGGCGGCCCTGGTGGTGCCACGAATCCGTTGCAGCGGCGGTACTTCGACCCGCAGGCGTACCGGATCGTGCTGTTCGATCAGCGAGGATGCGGACAATCGACTCCGCACATCGCCGACGGCGGCGACCTTTCGGTCAACACCACCGACCGATTGATCTCGGACATGGAGAAGCTGCGCGGGCACCTGGGTGTCGACACCTGGTTGGTGTTCGGCGGTTCATGGGGCTCCACGTTGTCGCTTGCTTACGCCCAGCGGCATCGCGACCGCGTACGCGGGCTGATCCTGCGAGGAATCTTCCTCGTACGCCCGTCGGAGATCGACTGGTACTACGGCGGCGGTGCCGGCCACATCTTCCCCGATCTCTGGGAGAAGTTCCTCGAACCCATCCCGGAGGGCGAGCGCGACGGCGATCTCGTCGAGGCGTATCACCGGCAATTGATGTCCGACGACCACGAAGCCGCGACGCGCGCTGCGGTGGCATGGTCCACCTGGGAGGCGGCAACGAGTTATCTGCTGCCGAAAGCTGATGCAGTGCAGAGCAATTCGGATGCACGGTTTGCCCTGGCCTTCGCCGGCATCGAGAACCACTACTTCCGCAACAACTGCTTTCTCGAAGAGAATCAGCTGCTGCGCGACGCCCACCTTCTCGATGGCATTCCCGGCGTCATCGTGCAGGGTCGTTACGACGTGGTGTGCCCGGCCACGAGCGCGTGGGCGCTCCACAAGGCATGGGCCGACGCCGATCTGGTGATAGTCGACGACGCGGGCCATTCTGCGGCCGAGCCAGGGATCGTGCATCACCTCGTCGAGGCAACCGACCGCTTCAGGACGTGACGGGCGAATAGTCGAAGGAAACTTTGCGGGAGTCGGTGTCGGCCTGGGCCAACCGGACCGTCACCGACTCCCCCGCAGGAGGTTCTCCGTCGCACTTGCCGATGACGATGGGATCCGACACGAGCACCTCGGCATCGCGCTTGCCGTCGGCACCACGAAGAACGACGGCGTCGAACGTCTCGCCCACGCGACCGTTCAAGACGTGTGCCTCGGTGAGGTCGACGCAGGCGCGATCGACTTTCGACGCCGCGGAGTCGGAGCCTCGCATGATGGCCGGGAGTTCCGGTAAGGCCTGTGCCGCCCACTCCGGCACCGGCGATCCTGCCACGACCGCCAAGCACACCTCGGTGGCGAAGCGATCCGACAATCGCCGCAGTGGTGCTGTCACATGTGCGTACGGTGCACCGATTCCCGAATGTTCCACCACCGCGTCACTGTCGGCAGTGTCGGTGGCGCGATCGAAAGCGAAGTAGTCCGCACCACGTAGCAAGCCGGTGGCCCGACTCATCATGGCTAGAGTGGACGGTGCATCGGCAGGCAGTTCGGCCAGTACCGCACCGGCCGATGCGCCTGCGGGCCAATCGATTCCCAGCGCGGCGGCGGTCTCCTGCAACGCTTCGACGGCGTCGCTCGGAGCGGGCGGAAGAGTACGGACGATGCCGATTCCGGCGTCGAGCATGATCCGGGCCGCGCACATCCCCGTCAACAGAGACACCTCGGCGTTCCACCCGTCCGCGGCCGTGCGAGGTTGTAGAACGACGCGCCAGCCCTGCCCGTCGGGCACCACTTCCTGCTCGGGCAAGGTGATGTCGATGGCTCCGCGCCGTCTGGCGGCAGCTGCGCGCTGGGCTCCGAACTCGGCCAGCGCTGCGATGGACGGATGCGGTGTTCCCGCGTCCACATCGGCTTGCACGGCGGCGTAGTCGAGCCGGGCGGTCGATCGAACGAGCGCGCGGGTCACCGTCCACGCGGCCGCTTCGCCGACGTCGTCGAGTTCGATGGTCCACAGAGCGGCGCAGCGAGTCTGCCCCTCCAACAGGCTGCCCGAACCCTCGGACAACTCACGTGGGTGCAGCGGAATCGATCCGTCGGGAAGGTAGAACGTCTGGCCGCGTCGACGTGTCTCGATGTCGAGCGCTCCCCCGGGCGTCACCAGTGCGCCCACATCGGCGATCGCATAGTGGACCACGAACCCGTTGGGCGTCTTCTCGATGTGGACGGCTTGGTCGAGGTCCTTCGAGCCGGGCGGGTCGATGGTGACGAACGGAATGTCGGTGCGATCGATCCTGCTGTCGGCGTGCAGGTCTCGGGCTTCGACTGCCTCGCGCACTACGTCTGCGCTGAAATGGTCGGTGAGGGCGAACTCGGAGCGGATGGCCTCGAAGTCGAAGCTAGAAGCCCTCAGCCGGGTGAGCAGCACCGTCAGTTGTTCCAGTCGTCGTCGGCATCGGCGGCCTTGTTGCGCGCCGCGGCGATCTTCAGCGCCTGCTCCGCGGTGGCCTTGTCCGGATACGGACCCATGCGGTCGAGGGCATTGGTCTCTTTGCCCTGAACCACCTTCTTGGCGGCGATGTCGTAGTACCAGGAGGTGTCGTCGTCGGTCATGACTTCCAGTGTGCCCCACGGAGCGACGCCGCAGGAGAACTGCAGGGGAAATAGTGAGTGCGAACGAGTCGGCCTGTAAGCCGGATCCTGTCTGCCGTTCCTGCTTTCGCAAGTTCGGCTGGACGACCATCCATCTGGGCACACCGTCGCCGGGTACCTCGAGCAGTCCACCCGCAGGCTCGGGCGAGCAGCCCTCGAGCACCTGCGCAGCTGCACCGCTTTCGCGGTGCAGCCTTCGACCTTGCTCCGGGCGGGGTTTACCTAGCCATCCCAGTCACCTGGGATGCTGGTGCGCTCTTACCGCACCGTTTCACCCTGACCTGCAGTTCGGTTCCGAAGAACCGATCCGCAGGCGGTCTGTTTTCTGTGGCACTGTCCCGCGAGTCACCTCGGGTTGCCGTTAACAACCGCCCTGCTCTGTGGAGTCCGGACTTTCCTCGGCTCGAAGCGCGACGACACTCGGTCGCCGGTCCTCCGAGCCGCAGCCGTCCGGCCAACTCGTTCGCGGTTGCGTACTCTACTCGGCCCTGCTCGGTCGCCGGGAACCGAACTACAGTTCCTTCCATGAATGAATGGGTCGTGTTGCTGCGCGGCATCAACGTCGGCGGCATCAATATCAAGATGGCCGATCTCCGTGCCGCACTGACATCGGCCGGCTTCACCGATGTCCGCACCGTTCTGGCGACCGGAAATGTCTTGCTGAACTCCTCACTGGCTGCCGCCGAGGTGAAGGCGAAGGTGGAGAACACGCTGACCCGGGCGTTCGGCTACCAGGCCTGGGTTGTCGTACTGAACAGGCCGACGCTGCGAGCGATTGTGGACTCCTACCCGTTCGACGCCGAACGAGAAGGCTGGCATCCTTATGTGGTGTTCGGTAGCGATGATAGCCATTTGACCGAATTGTCCGCTCTTGCAGACGAACTCGACCCCAATCTTGAAAGGATCGACGAGGGGAACCACGTGCTCTACTGGGAGGTGCGTAAGGGCAGCACCACCGACAGCACCTTCGGGAAAGCCACTGCGAAAGCCAAGTACAAGGCCACGACCACCACGCGAAATCTGCGCACGCTCGTGAAAATTCTCGCGTGACCTTTCTCGCCGCGGCATTGGTCGCTGCAGTACTCGTCTTCGCGATCGTGCGACCTCGTGGTCTGCCCGAGATCGTCGCTGCACTGCCGGCCGCGGCGATCGTTCTGCTCGTGGGTCTCGTCAGCCTCGACGCCGCACGCGAGCAAGTACTCGAACTCGCTCCGACCGTCGTGTTCCTGGCGTTCATCCTGATCCTGGCGCATCTCTCGGACGCGCTCGGCGTGTTCACCTGGATCGCGGCGAAGCTACGACGAGGCGCGAAGGGCAGCCCACGCAGGCTGCTCACTCTGGTGTTCGCAGCAGCCGCATCGACCACGGCAGTCCTCAGCCTCGACGCCACCGTGGTGCTGCTGACGCCGGCCATCATCGGCGCTGCTCGCGTCCTGGGTATGTCGCCGCGCCCGCACAGTTACGCCACTGCGCACCTGTCCAATTCGGCATCGACTCTGCTACCGGTCTCGAACTTGACCAACCTGCTGGCCTTCGCCGCGACGGGTCTGACCTTCTTGCACTTCACCGCGTTGATGGCACTGCCGTGGATCTTCGCGGTCGTCATTGAATTGGCGGTGTTCCTCCTCTTCTTCCGCAAGGATCTGACCCATACCGCGACGACGGACAAGCCGTCCGGGCAGGAAGCGGAGGATGTACCCGCTCCGCGAGCCACGCTCGTCATCCTCGGCGCGACACTCATCGGCTTTGCAGTGGCGGGGCTGTTCGATATCGAACCGTTCTGGGTGGCTGCCGTGGGGTCAGTTGCGCTGACTGTCCCGGCACTTCGAGGACGACACACCACGCCTCGCGCCATACTGCGCGGTGCCGATCTGCCGTTCTGTGGCTTCGTCTTCCTGCTCGGTATCGTCGTTCTCGGCGTTACCACGGGCCCGATCGGCGACTGGCTGACGCGAATTCTGCCGTCCGACACCACCTTCGCCTCATTGCTCGCCGTTGCAGCTATCGCGGCGGTGGCGTCGAACATCGTCAACAACCTGCCCGCGACGCTGCTGCTGCTGGCCGCCTTCGGTGCGGACGCTCCCCCGGCGCTGTTGTTGGCCATGGTGATCGGGGTGAACCTGGGCCCCAATCTCACCTACGTCGGGTCGCTGGCGATCATGTTGTGGCGACGCGTCGCGTCGGCCAACGACGAGCCGGCAGACCTACGCACCTTCACCGTGCTGGGCGTCATCACGACGCCGCTGACCATCGTCGGTGCAGTCGCGGGCCTGTGGCTTGCCCTGCAGATTTGACCCTCGATACGCGGCTCGTGGCCCAGGCCGGACTTTCGCGTCAGCTCAGCTCAGCTCAGCGTCGAGATCGATTGTCAGTGGTACCGGGGCCTCGATGACGAACCGCCCTCGACGAACCTGCTCGACGTATCCGTGCGGACTCAGATCCAGCGTTGTGAGCGTGGCAGCATCCGGATCGACGACAACCTCGACCTCCGGTAACGCCTCCACACCGTCCGGTAACTGGCCGTCGAGCTGTGTACACAGTCGAAACACGCAGTATCGCCACGTGAACGCGACTGCCAGACCGGCGACAGCCGACGCGAACGACACGAGGGCGATCGAACGAACCGGCGAAGGTTCACGGGTGCCGTTGTCGGACATGCGAACCCAGCCCTCCTTCGATGCCCCGGAAAAACGATCAGCCCAGAGTTGCCAGGTGTGAGGTGTCGTTCACTAATCGCACCGAGGACCCACCGTCGGGGTAGAACTCGGCGATACTCAGCGACGCGAGATCCAAGTGCAATCGATACAGCAGGGACGGTCCGACGTCGAGTGCGAGTTGCAGAAGCATCTTGATCGGAGTCACGTGGGTCACCACCAGAACGGTTTTCCCGGCGTACTCGGTGAGCAACTGGTCGCGGGTCGCTTCGATGCGCGTGCGCACCGCGTCGAAGCTCTCCCCGTTCGGTGGTGCGACCGATGTTTTCCCGAGCCAAGCCTGATGCTGCTCCGGGTATCGCTGTTTCGCCTCGCCGAACGTCAGTCCCTCCCAGTCGCCGAAGTCGGTCTCGATGAGACCGTCGACAGTGGCGACGGCCAGTCCGAGGCGGCGGGCTGTCGCTGCGGCGGTCTGCTGGGCGCGCGTGAGCGGCGAGGCCACGATGGCGTCGATATCGGTACGTGCTCCGAGAATTGTTGCGGCAGAATCGGCTTGATTCAGGCCCAGCTCGGTCAGCTCCGGATTGCCGCGACCGGAATACCGACGGTCGACCGACATCGGGGTCTGGCCGTGCCGCAGCAACAGCAGACGCGTCGGCTCCCCCATCGCACCAGTCCACCCGGGCGACTCGGTCTTCTTCGCAACCGGCTCGGCATCCTTCTTTGCGACCGGCCCTGCATCGGGCAATTCCAACAGGTCCACACCCTCGGCCGCGGCATCCATCGCCTCGTTCGCCAAAGCGTCGGCGTGCGAGTTCTGCGAGCGTGGAATCCACTCGTAGGTGACGGAATCGAACCCGCGAGCCAGTTCGGCCGCTTTCCGCTGAAGCGGAATCATGTCCGGATGCTTCACTTTCCAGCGTCCGGACATCTGTTCGACGACAAGTTTTGAGTCCATCCGAACAGCGACCTCACGGGCCCCGACGTCGGCCGCGGCGCTCAGCGCGGCGATCAGTCCGTTGTATTCCGCGACGTTGTTGGTGGCGACACCCAACGACGCCCGACGCTCGGCCAGAACCTGCGAGCGATCGGCACTGAACACCACTGCGCCGTACCCGGCCGGTCCGGGGTTGCCGCGTGATCCACCGTCGGCCTCGGCGACGACCCTCGATACCTGGCTCAAATTCCGGATTCCTTGGTGCGCACCAGGATTGCGTTGCACTCGGAGCAGCGAATGAGCGCGTCCGCGGGCTTGTTGGCGATGCTGGCGATCTCGTTACGGTCCAATTCGATGCGGCAGGCTCCGCATCGGCGGGCCTGCAGCAGGGCTGCACCGCGGCCGGTGAGGGCGCGCTGCTTCTCGTAGAGCGCAAGCAGATCTGCGGGCAATCCCGAGGCCAACGACTCACGACGCTCGGCGCTGCGCTTCTCGGCGGTGTCGAGGTCTGCGACGGCGTCGTCGCGGCGGCGACCGGCATCGACGAGTTCATCCTCGATCTGAGTCAACTGAGCACCTGCGTGCTCGTAGTCCCGCTCACTGGCCTCACGCTGCTCCATCACTTCGAGCAGTTCCTCCTCGAGGATGCCCTGGCGCCGCTCGAGGCTGCCCAGCTCGTGCTGCAGCTCTGTCATCTGCTTGGGGGCGATGGTGCCACTCTCGAGCATCTTCTTGTCGCGAGCTTCACGTTGGCGAACCGCGTCCACCTCGCCCTCGAGTTTGCGAATGTCCCGATCGAGGTCGTCCATGGAGATCTGCACCGTCACGGCCGCGTCCTTGCGGGTGGTGCGTTCGGTCTCGAGCTTGTCCACTTCCTGCTGCTCGGGGAGGCTCTTACGACGGTGGGCGATCTGCGAGAGTTCGGTATCCACACCGGCCAATTCGAGCAGCGAGGCCTGGACTTTGGGATCGACGTTCACGCTTGATGACTCCTGCGACTATGGAAGTTGATTCCGATTACCCTACCGGCTGAGGGAAACCGAGCGAGCCGGATCCACTCGATGGCAGGTCGCGGGTTCTCCGGTCACAGCGTCCACGGGTCGGTACGGACCTCGGTGACCTTGCTGCTCCACCCGTCGGTGTCGCCGAACGCGGCATCGACGATTCCGCGCGCCTGTTCGCACCAGGGGAACTCCGAGGCCCAGTGCGCGGTGTCGATCACCGCGGGCCCGCCGGCGCGCAGATGCTCGTCGACGGGATGGTGCCGCAGATCCGAGGTGACGTACACGTCTGCGTCGGTGCGTGCCACGGCCGAGAGGAACGAGTCCCCCGCTCCCCCGCACATAGCTACCACCGACACCGTTGCCTCGGGATTCCCCGCAGCACGCACTCCCCACGTCGTGGCCGGCAACGCGTCCCGCACCACGTCGGCGAACTCGGCGAGAGTCATCGGTGCCGGGAGTCGGCCGATCCTGCCCAGGCCGGTGCACGACGGTAGAGCCGCGGACTCGAAGACGTCGAACGCAGGCTCCTCGTAGGGGTGCGCCCGGCGCAGTGCCGAAAGCATCTGAGCACGTTGCCCTTTGGGGGCAACAACTTCGAGGCGATCCTCCGCCTCGGTGTGTACTTCTCCGAGAACACCGAGCGTCGGGTGCGCATTCGGTCCGGGACGGAATTGGCCGAGTCCCGCCACCTGCCAACCGGCCTGGCTGTAGTCGCCGATCTGCCCGGCTCCGGCGTCGAACAACGCCTGCTTCACCGCCGCCGAGTCGGAGATGGGCACGAAGACCACCCACTTGTCGTGCGCGAGTGAGGGAATGGGATCGAGTGGCCGAGTGTCGATCACTCCCAGCGCCGACGCGAGTGCGTCGGAAACGCCGGGATCGGCCGAGTCTGCGTTGGTGTGGGCGGTGAACAGCGCGCAGTCGGCCTTGATGAGGCGATGAATCACCGAGCCTTTGGGGGTATCGGACGCCACGGTGTCCACACCTTTGAGCAGCAGTGGGTGGTGAGCCACGATCAGATCCGCACCCCAGGCGATGGCGTCGTCGACCACGGCGTCGGTGACGTCGACGGTGTACACGATCTGCTGCACAACAGCTTCGGGATCTCCGCACACCAGCCCCACGGAGTCCCAGCTCTCGGCCAGACGCGGTGGATACGCGTTGTCGAGAACCTCGATGACGTCGGCCAATGTCACTGCCATGTTCGATGCTCTCCTCACAGAACGGTGTTCAACGCATCGACCAGTATGTCGACCTGGGGCGAGTCGCGTACCGCCACGCGCAGATAGTGGCGGTCGAGACCTGGGAACGTGTCGCCGCGACGTACCGCGATGCCCATCGCGCGAAGCCGTACTCGGACAAGGTCGGCACCCTCGACACGCAACAGCAGAAACGGTGCACGGGCTGGGCCGGCGATTTCGAGACCCTGGCCGGCGAGTCGGTCGATCATCTCGGTTCGTTCGCGGTCGATGCGTTCGGATTCGGCGCGTGCCTGATCGACGGCGAACGGTTCGGTGCAGGCTCGAATCGCTTCGATCTGCAGGCTCCCCAGAGGCCAATGCGCGCGGCCGTGTTGCATCCTGGCGAGAACGTCCGGGTGCCCCAGCGCGTATCCACACCGCAGTCCTGCCAATGCCCACGTCTTCGTCAGGCTGCGCAGAACGAGCACATCGGCCGTGCTTTGTGAGGCGGCCGACTCTCCCACCCCGAGAACGGCGTCGGCGAAGGCCTCGTCGATCACCAGCATGCGGCCGGGACGATGCAGGTTCAGGACCGCCTCGCGCGGATGCAGGACCGACGTCGGGTTGGTCGGGTTACCGATGATCACCATGTCGGCGGCGTCGGGCACCAGAGACGCGTCGAGCACGAACGGGGGCGGCAGAATCACTCGGTGCACCGGGATACGCGCCTGTTCCAGCGCCCAGTCCGGCTCGGTGAACGACGGATGGATCGTCGCCGCCAGCTGGGGCTCGAGCCGTGGCAGCATCGAAAAGCCCTCCGCTCCCCCGCTGAGCAACAGCACCTCGTCCGGGGACCGGCCGTGGTGTGCGGCAACCTGCTCTCGCGCGGCGTGCTCTGCCGAAGCGCTCGGGTACGAACCCAGTGAACCCAGCGCCGTGGCCAGCCGGTTCCGTAGCCATTCCGGCGGTCCGTCACCGCGCACGTTGACGGCGAAGTCGACGAATCCGGACTCGACCTCCACGTCCCCGTGGTGACGGAGGAACGCGTCGGTGTCGGCAGTTGTATCGGACATCGCGACGAGCGTAGCCGTAGGCGTTGCCGGACCAGCCGCACCGATAGGCTTCGAGCATGTCCGCTCTCCCCGCTGCAACCGTCGTTCTGTTCGATCTCGACGGGACGTTGACCGATTCCGCACCGGGAATTCATGCCGGTTTTCGGCATGCGCTCGCCACTGTGGACGCCCCCGCACCGACCGAGGAACAGCTGTCGCTGGTCGTCGGTCCGCCCCTGATCGACACACTTCGCGGTATGGGTCTGACCGAGGACGCGGCGCAGCGTGCATTGGCGGCGTACTTCGAGCGCTACGACGAGCGGGGCTGGGCCGAGAACACCGCGTTCGACGGCATCGAGTCGGTGTTGACGCGATTGCAGGAGCGCGGTGTCCGCCTCGGTGTCGCGACGTCGAAGTCGGAGCGATTCGCCGTTCGGATTCTGAACCACTTCGGCCTGTCGAGGTACTTCGAGTTCATCGGCGGGGCCAGCAACGACGGCACTCGACGGGCCAAATCCGATGTCATCGCGCATGCGTTGGCCAACCTCGGCGTGGACCCGGTGGAATCCGCAGACGGCGGCACTCCCGGAGTCATCATGATCGGTGATCGTGACCACGACGTTCACGGTGCCGGTCGATTCGGCATTCCGACCGTGTACGTCGAATGGGGGTACGGCATCGACGGCGAAAGCGCCGATGCTGCGTTCACCGCGTCGAACATGGAGGAACTGGCCACTGTGTTGGAGCAGAACACGTCAGCCGCCCGGTGAGCGACCAACTGCACGTGACATTCGTGTGCACCGGCAACATCTGCCGATCACCGTTGGCCGAGAAGGTCTTCGCTGCGCACCTCGTTGAGGCCGGTCTCGCTGACGCCGTCCGGGTGTCCAGTGCGGGCACCGGCGGCTGGCATGTGGGCGACGGCGCAGATCCCCGCACCGTCGCCGAGCTCGATGCCCACGGCTACGACAGCGAACACGAGGCCGCTCAGGTCGGACCGGACCATCTGGCGGCCGATCTGATCGTCGCCCTCGATACCGGCCATGCGCGGGATCTGCTGCGTCTCGGCGCACCGGCCGAGCGGGTGGTACTGCTGCGCTCGTTCGATCCCGACGCCGACGACACGTCCGTGGCTGATCCGTACTACTCCGACGATTCTGCGTTCACCGAGGTGCGCCGACAGATCGAAAGTGCTGTTCCGGGCATGCTGGACTGGGCACGGTCTCGCCTCTCCCACTGACCCGGCTACCGTGGTGGAGTGGACAAGTTAGCGTTCTTGCTGCGCCCCAAATGGTTGGTGCTGGCTGCGGTCGTGCTGGCCTTCGCGTTTCTGTGTTTCAGCGTGCTCGCACCGTGGCAGCTGGGCAAGAACACCTCGACCTCTGCGCGCAACGACCTGATCGCCCAATCGGTCGATGCAGATCCGGTGCCCATCTCGGACATCCTCACTGCCGACGGCATTTCTCCCGACGATGAATGGCGTCGGGTGATCGCGACCGGCTCCTACCTGCCCGATTCCGAGGCGCTGGTGCGACTGCGCAGCATCCGTCAGCAGCCGGCGTACGAGGTCATCACCCCGTTCGTGATCGACGGCGGGCCCACCGTGCTGGTCAATCGTGGATACGTACTGCCGGTGGAGGGCACCAGAGCACCCGAGTTCGCGCCCGCACCTTCCGGCCAGGTCACTCTCGATGCCAGGCTGCGCCAGGCCGAAGGCACGTCGCGGGAGCCGATCGAGGAAGACGGTCGTCTTCAGGTCTACAACATCAACCCCGAACAGATCGGCGCAGCAGTCGGCGTCGATGCAATCGACGGGTACTTACAGCTCGACGACGCTCAGCCTGGCGGACTCGGCCTGATCGAGCTGCCGCAGACCGATGCAGGGCCCTACCTCTCGTACGGTCTGCAGTGGCTGGCGTTCGGCATCATGGCGCCGCTGGGCCTGGCGTATTTCGCCCGGGCCGAGATCAGGGAACGCCGAAATTCGCGTGCCGAGATGGCGCGCGCGACGTCTGGCGAACCGGACACCGAGCCAGTTCCCGATGAGGAAGAAGAATTCACGCTGCCCACACGCCGCGAGAAGCGGGCCAGAGCGCGGGCTGCATCACGACCGACGGTACCGACGGACCCTCGCCTCGCCGATCGCTACGGCAAGAATCGCTGACGCGATCGCCGACATTTCCTGCACCCGAGTCGACAGCACGACCGCGTGACGTAGATCGCGAGCTGTGGGTGCGGGGCCATCGCCCAGGGTCGGACGGTTCTCGACGCCGTGTCGATACTCCGTTCTGCCTCCGAGTTGCACACCGAGCGCTCCAGCGGCCGAGGCCTCGGCGACACCGGCATTGGGGCTGGGATGCTTCGACGCGTCCCGTCGCCACATCGTGATCGCCCCCCGGAGAGAGCCATGTACAAGGGGTGCCGACGCTATCGTGGCCAGTCCGGTCACCCGGGCCGGCACCAGATTGAGAACGTCGTCGATGCGCGCTGCGGCCCATCCGAAGCGGAGATATTTCGGAGACCGGTAGCCGATCATGGCGTCCAGCGTGTTGCTGGCCCGGTACGCCAGAATCCCCGGCGCTCCCGCCAGCGCTCCCCACACCAGGACTCCGACGGACGCGTCGGACGTGTTCTCGGCGATCGACTCGAGTGCAGCGCGTGCAATACCGTCGGAGCCGAGCGAATCCGGATCACGCCCGCACAACGACGGCAGCAGGGCACGTGCACCAAGCAGGTCCTCCGCGTCGAGGTGATCCGCCATGGAACGGCCCACTCGGGTCAACGATGTTCCGCCCAGAGCGGCCCAGGTTGCGACGGCGACGACGGCTATGTCACCGGTCACGCCCAACCGCGAGGCCACGCGACGCGAGCCGACACCGACAGCGGCCGCGGCGGCAATCAATGTGACCGCGTGAACGCCACCGAGCACGCGACTGTCACGGTAGAGAGCACGTTCGAGGCGCAGTGCCGTCGAGCCGAATCCGGCCACGGGATGCCAGCGTCGGGGATCTGCGAACACGCGATCGAGGCCGTAGCCGACCAACAGTCCGACCGCTCGGGGGTGTGTCCACATTCTCCGAATCTTGCCAACCGCGCGTGCGGTTCAGAAATCCGGTGTGTCAGGCCCAGCGCTGGCGGTATGCGCTCGCCAGTTGGCGGTTACCGAAATCGATGTCGCTTCCGTCGTTGAGCAGTGCGATTGCCATTCCTACGAAGCCGACCGTTGCGATGACGAACAGTGTCATGATTCCCCCAGAATCTCGTGTGGATCCGCGGTGCGGATGTGTCTGTAACAGATTGTTACCCCTATGTTGGCGGTTTCCCACTCGTTTGAGGCGGCCGTCACGTGTGTCGGTCGTCACGAGACGGCCGTCTCATTCGAACGTCCAAAGGCGCACCGCCACAGGCATTTACATTCTGTGCACTTCCGCCGTAGTTACTGTCGCACAGGAAAGAGATGACGTTCGTCGGTCACGACCGAGCGAAGGAATTCGTCGACGGCCTTCACGCGTGCCAGATCGATCAGTTCCCGTGGCACCACCGTCCAATACGTCCGCTCGACCGAGACCACGCCGGGCAACACACACGTCAAGGCCCCGTCCGGCTCACCGATGTAGCTGGGCAGAGGCGCTATTCCCACGCTCGATCTCGCGGCGATCCATTGCCCGGTGATGTTGTTGGTCTGAATCCGCGCTCGGCCGTCCGGCAGAATTGCGTCGAGAATACGGAGGGGTGCGACGTCGAGCACTGCCTCGACGTACGAGATCAGCGTGTGGCCGCGCAAGTCGTCGACGGTCCTGATCGGCGACCTCGCGGCGAGATAGTCCTCGGTGGCGTAGAGCTCCAGTGAGTACGTGGCCAATCGGCGCGTCACCACGAATCTCGGCGACGGCCGCTCCAGAGTGACGGCGATATCGAATTCCCGGGTGGCCAACGAGTTGTGCTCGGTAGCGGTCACCAACTCGATGTCGAGATCGGGGTGCTTGTCTCTGAGTACACCGAGTTTTGGCGTCAGAACGAAGGCTCCGAAGCCGTCCGGGGCGGCGATACGCACTGTGCCGCGCAGAGTCCCGGTGTCGGACGTCTGATCCTCGAACGCCGCGATGAGGGTCGACTCCACGGTTTCGGCATATCCGACGAGCCGTCGCCCGGCCTCGGTCAGTCGCCAGCCCGACGGGGTTCTGTCGAAAAGCCGCTGCCCAGCGGACTTTTCGAGCGCGCTGATGCGGCGGCCGACGGTGGTGTGGTCGACTCCGAGGGAGCGAGACGCATCGGTCAACCGTCCCGTTCTCGACACTTCGAGGAAATAGCGTAGGTGGTCTGGGTTGAACACGTGCTCAGACTATCGCTGTGTGCATATGTGCACAGCGATCTGCGAACTTGGCCTTTGACATGTGCATCGATCACAGTGAGACTCGACACACACCGATGAAGGGATCGAACGTTGACCGACGTCATTGCGCACTGGCTCGATGGAAAGACCTACTCCGGCACGTCCGACCGCACCGCTCCCGTCACCAACCCCGCGACCGGCGAGGTCACCGGCACACTCACCCTGGCCGACACCGGCGACGCGCGGGCAGTCATCGACGCTGCCGCCGCCGCATTCCCGGCGTGGCGAGACAGCTCCCTGGCGAAGCGCACTTCGATTCTTTTCTCCTTCCGAGAACTGCTCAGCGCCAGGAAGAACGAGCTTGCCGAGATCATCACCGCCGAACATGGGAAGGTCCTCTCCGATGCCCTCGGCGAGATCTCCCGCGGCCAGGAGGTTGTCGAATTCGCCTGCGGGATGGCACATCTACTGAAGGGTGGATACACCGAGAACGCATCGACCGGCGTCGATGTCTACTCGATCCGTCAGGCCCTGGGCCCCGTCGGCATCATCTCCCCTTTCAACTTCCCCGCCATGGTCCCGATGTGGTTCTTCCCCGTCGCCATCGCGGCCGGTAACACGGTGGTACTCAAGCCCTCGGAGAAGGATCCGAGCGCGAGCATCTGGCTCGCCCGGCTCTGGGCCGAGGCAGGCTTGCCCGACGGTGTCTTCAACGTTCTCCAGGGCGACAAGGTGGCCGTCGACGAATTGCTCGAGAACAAGAAGATCAAGTCGATCTCCTTCGTCGGCTCCACTCCCATCGCCCAGTACGTCTACAGCGTCGGCACCTCACACGGCAAGCGCGTCCAAGCCCTCGGCGGTGCCAAGAACCACGCCGTCGTCCTCCCCGACGCAGACCTCGACCTTGCCGCCGACGCCATGGTCAACGCTGGCTTCGGCTCCGCAGGCGAACGATGCATGGCCATCTCCGCTCTCGTGGCCGTCGGGAACATCGCCGACGAACTCGTAGCCAAGATCGCCGAACGCACCGTCCCACTCGTGACCGGCGACGGCACCCGCGGCGCAGATATGGGCCCGCTCGTCACCCGGGTACACCGCGACAAGGTCGCGTCTTATGTCGACGCAGGCGAGGCGGCTGGTGCCACGATCGTCGTCGACGGCCGTATCGTCCAGCCCGACGGAGCGGACGACGGATTCTGGCTCGGCCCCACCCTGATCGATCACGTGACACCGGACATGAGCATCTACACCGACGAGATTTTCGGGCCGGTCTTGTCTGTCGTACGAGTCGACACCTACGACGACGCACTGCAGCTGATCAACGACAACCCGTACGGCAACGGCACCGCGATCTTCACCAACGACGGCGGCGCGGCCCGGCGCTTCCAGAACGAGGTGGAGGTCGGCATGGTCGGCATCAACGTCCCCATCCCAGTTCCCATGGCGTACTACAGCTTCGGCGGTTGGAAGAACTCCCTCTTCGGCGACAGCCACGCCCACGGCACCGAAGGAGTCCACTTCTTCACCCGAGGAAAGGCCGTCACCAGTCGCTGGCTCGACCCCAGTCACGGCGGCATCAACCTCGGATTCCCTGAAAACAACTGAGCCCCGAAAACAGCTGACCCCCGAAAAAGAGCTGACGCATGTGCACGGAACCTCGCAGCAGGCTACGAAGTTCCGCGCACATGGTCACCCCGCGAAGGAGCACACCATGGTTGCCAACATTTCGTTTCCTCGGTTTCTCAAGCTGGGCGGAGGCTCAGTCGAAGAGCTCGGCACGGTGCTGAGCGATCTCGACGTCTCACGGCCCCTTCTTGTCACCGACGCGTTCATGGCCGGAAACGGATCGGCCGATCGCTTGATGAAGATCATGACCGACGCCGGCAAGACACCCGCATTGTTCTCGGGCACCGTGCCCGATCCGACGACGGATTCGTTGGTCGCCGGTCTCGAAGCGGTGCAGCAACATTCGGCCGATTCCATCATCGGGTTCGGTGGTGGCAGTCCGATGGACACGGCCAAAGCGCTGGCCATTCTTGCGGTGCAGGGCGGCACGATGCGGGACTTCAAGGCTCCGGTCCTCTCGACCGGACCGGCCCTACCGATCATCGCTATCCCCACCACCGCCGGAAGTGGTTCGGAGGCAACTCAGTTCACCATCATCACCGACGTCGCCTCGGACGAGAAGATGCTCTGCCCCGGCCTGTCCTTTCTACCGATCGCCTCGATCATCGACTTCGAGTTGACGATGTCGATGCCGACACGTCTGACCGCCGATACCGGCGTCGATGCCCTCACCCACGCCATCGAGGCGTATGTCAGCAAGAAAGCCAACCCCATCTCCGACGGTTTGGCGCTCAGTGCGATTCGCACGATCGGAACGTCGCTGCTGCGGGCATATCAGGACGGGGACGACCGGCAGGCGCGCGAGGCCATGATGCATGCCTCGACGCAGGCCGGCATGGCGTTCTCCAATGCGAGCGTCTGTTTGGTGCACGGCATGAGCCGCCCGATCGGTGCGCATTTCCATGTGGCACACGGGCTGTCGAACGCGATGCTCTTGCCTGCCGTCACCGCTTTCTCCATCACCGGCGCCCAGTCGCGCTACGCGGACTGCGCCCGCGCACTGGGCGCGGCGTCGGAAGCCGATTCGGACGCGATTGCCGGTGGCAAGTTGCAGGACGCGATCGTCACTCTGTGCCGTGAAGTGGAGGTCCCGACGCCGGAGACGTTCGGTATCGACAAGGCGAAGTGGGACGACCTGTTGCCGTTGATGGCCGAGCAGGCCCTTGCTTCGGGTAGCCCGGGCAACAATCCGGTCGTGCCCACCGCAGAGCAGATCGTCGATCTGTACCGCCAGGTGTACGCCGGGATCTAGACGACCTCACTCCGATACGCGGGCGGCAACAGTGCCGCGCCGCGTATTTCGGCGCTGCACCAGAATCCCGCCGATCACGGTCACTGCCGCCAGCACAGCCGACAGCAGGATGGCAGACCGCTGTTCGGGCCGCACCACCATCATGACCAGGACGAAGACGATGAACCCGATGGCCAGGTAGGTCAGCCACGGATACAGCCACATCAGGACGGCGGGGCGTTCGCCGTCGCGGTCCAGTTGACGTCGCAGCACCAGTTGACTGCTGGCGATGGCCAGGTAGACGAACAGTGCGACGGCACCGGTGGTCGCCAGCAGGTAGGTGAAGAGCTTCTCGGGCAAGATGTAGTTGCCGACGACGGCGAGGAACCCGAGCACCATCGAGGCAATCACCGCGATCCACGGCACTCCGTTGGACGTGATCTTCTTGACCGCCCGTGGAGCGTCGCCTCGATCGCCGAGCGAATACAGCATGCGCGACGCGGTGTAGAGCGCCGAGTTCAGGCACGACGCGACAGCGGTCAAAATGACGATGTCCATGATGGTCTCCGCGTGCGGAATTCCCATCTTGGACAGTACGTACTGATAGGAGCCGGTCGCCGGGTCCAGTTCGTTCCACGGCACCAACGCGACGATGACGAAGATGGAACCGAAGTAGAAGATCGAGATTCGCCAAATCACCGAGTTCGTCGCGCGGGTGATTCCCTTTGCCGGGTCCTTGGATTCGGCCGCGGCGATCGTGACGATCTCCGATCCCATGAACGAGAACATGGTCGTGAGCATGGCGGCTATCACCGCGCCGAAGCCGAGGGGCATGAAGCCGCCCGACGCCCAGAGTTGGTCGACACCACTGACTTCGGAGTTCGGCAGCCAGCCCAGAATGGCTGCGATCCCGAGGCCGATGAAGGCGATGATCGCCACGACCTTCACCAGCGCGAACCAGAACTCGAACTCGCCGTAGTTGCCGACGCTGATCAAGTTGGTGGCAGTGAGGGCAACAACGATGATGAGAGCCCACATCCATTGGGCACCGCCGAGCCAGTTGGTCAGGATGGCGGCAGCCGCGGTCGCTTCGACGGGGATGACCAGCACCCAGAACCACCAGTACAGCCATCCGACGGAGAAGCCGGCCCAGTGCCCCAGTGCCCGGGTCGCATATGTGGAGAACGAGCCGGTATCGGGATTGGCCGTCGCCATCTCCCCCAGCATCCGCATCACCAGGATGACCAGCAGGCCGGCAAAGAAGTAGGCCAGCAACACCGCAGGCCCGGCCGTTGCGATCGCGTTGGCGGAGCCGACGAACAGACCGGCACCGATCACTCCGGCTATCGAGATCATCGTCACGTGCCGCGGCTTCAGGCTCGTGCCGAGTCCGCTCTCGCCGGTCTCCGGCTTCTCCGTAATGGACATCTCTGTAGTCGAACACAAAGTGGGCGCCGACGCAGCGGGTGACCGAATTGTCCAGAATGCTTCTGGTGCAGATGTTTTCCGCACAACGAGCCGAATCGGGGCTCCCCGATTCGCTGGAGCAGACTCGCGATATTCACCGCCGTGAACCTTGCCGAACAGGCCGGGCCGGATAGCTACTCTCGTCCCACGGCGGCGCATTCCTTCGGCTCACCGACGCGACCGACCGATCCCGGCATACTGGACCGATGAACTCCGAAGCGGGCACCATCACCGATCCGGTCACCATCGTCGGTGCGGGCATAACCGGCGCAGCCTGTGCGCGGGTTCTCCGCGACGCAGATGTGCCGATCCGCATCGTCGACAGGGGGCGCGCGCCGGGTGGTCGGATGTCGTCGCCGGAGTTGCACGGCCGTCGCGTAGATCTGGGTGCCGGCTACTTCACCGTTCGTGATCAGGAATTCTCGACGGTGGTCGCCGACTGGGAGTCAGGTGGATCGGCGCGGCAGTGGGCCAACACGTTCGGCATCCTCAAGCCCGAGACGGCACCGTGCACCACGACCGGACCGGTTCGCTGGGCCACCCCGGGTGGGCTGCGATCGCTGGTACGAAACATGCTCGACGGCGTCGACATACAACATTCCACCGAGTTGACCGAATTGCCCGACGGCCATGTCGTGGTCGCCATGCCGGATCCGCAGGCGGCGCGAATGATCGCCGTCCCGGATGCCGTCGACTACGTTCCTGTCATCGCGGTGGCGTGTGAGTTCGACGGGCTCGACATCCCTTTCCGAGACGCAGCGTTCGTCAACGATCATCCAGACATCGATTTCGTCGTGGACGACGGTGCCCGCCGCGGCGACGGCGCTCCGGTTCTGGTGGTGCACACCACATCGGAGCGCGCGCAGCAGCATCTCGAGAATCCCGACGGCGCGATTGCCCCGATTCTCGAGGCCCTACGCGAACTGTCCGTCGTCTCGGCGGCGCCCGCATGGACTCACGCTCATCGGTGGACCTTCGCCAAGCCTGCGACGCAACACGATTCCAACTTCGCGCTTCAGGAGCAGGACGGACGCTTCGTCGGATTGGCCGGCGATCAGTGGTGTGAATCCGGAGTGCCGAGGGTCGAGAGCGCCTGGCGTTCGGGGACGGATGTAGGCAGGGAGTTGGTTCGAAGACTGGGCCGTTGAATCAGGTTCAGCTGACCAATGTCACCGTCTCGTCCAAAGGTGCTCGGCTGGTGCGGAATCCGTTGATCGGGTGACTCTCGTCGGGATAGCCGAACGAGATGCCGGCCACCACTTTTCGAGTGTCCGGGATGTCGAACCACTCGTGCAGAAACGGCGAGTACGCGGCCAGCGCTGCCTGCGCGATAGCCCCCAGACCGAGGCTCTGCGCCGCGAGCAAGAAGGTCTGCAGATACAACCCACAATCGACCGCGCCGTACACACCGAGATCGGCGTCGGTGGTGATGATGGCCGCGTGCGGGGCGTCGAACAGCTCGTAATTGCGAATGAACTGACGCGTCGTTGCCTCGGTGTCGGACTTGACGACGCCGATGCTCTCGTAGAGTGCGCCGCCGCACTCACGTCGCCGTGCCCGATGCAGGGCGTTGTAGCTGGCCGGAAACGGAAAGTCCGATTGGGGCACACCGGACGCCACATGTTCCACCAAGGCCTCGGAGAATTTACGGGTGGCGTCGCCTTCGGTGATGATGACTTGCCACGACTGGGTGTTGGACCAAGAGGGTGTACGCCGGGCGGCAGAGAGCAGTTGCCCCAGCACATCGCGCGAAACCTGCTTGGGCAGGAACTGCCGGCACGAGTAGCGTTCGTCGAGAAGTTCGGTCAGTGCTTCGTACCGGGTCACATCGTCCGCCTCGTGTCAGTGTCATCGGGTGCGGATCGAACGTAACACCACGACTGCGCCCGACGGTCCGCTCGCGGACCGTCGGGCCTCGCTACTACCGGGGAACCTGCCCTATCCGACAAATGCGACAGTGATCGAGTCGAGCGACCGAGTCTTCAGTCAGCGGAACAGCTTTCATCGAAAGTGAAGAAACACGACAGTGGGTGCGAGTGTTTGCCGCGCGACACGTGGAACATGTACGTGAGTCGAGACGAGCCGCCAGACGTCGGATGGTGGGCGCAGAGGGGTTCGAACCCCCGACCGCTGGTGTGTAAAACCAGAGCTCTACCGCTGAGCTATACGCCCGTGTACCGGTGGCCTGGGGACAACCCCGGGCCACCGGAACGCTTGGAGAAATTTATCGTGTCTGTTCTCTAACTACAATTCCGCAGGTCAACTCACCTGTGCGAGCGCCTCGGCCCACGAGGAACTGTCGCGAGCCTCGCCGGGTCCGTTCATTTCGGCGAACCTGATGATTCCGGATTTGTCGACCACGAAGGTGCCCCGATTGGCAAAGCCGGCGTCTTCGTTGAACACGCCGTACGCCTGAGCAACCTCACCGTGCGGCCAGAAGTCCGAGAGCAACGGAAAGGTGTAGCCCTGTTCTGCAGCCCAGATCTTGTGGGTCGGAGGTGGTCCCACGGAGATCGCCAACACCGCAGTGTCGTCGTTCTCGAAGGTCGGTAGCTCGTCGCGTACTCGGCACAGCTCGCCCTGACACGTGCCGGTGAAGGCCAGTGGATAGAACACGAGCAGAACGTTTTTCACGCCCCGGTACGACGACAACGTGACCAGTTGATTGTTCTGGTCCTTGAGGGTGAAGTCGGGCGCTTCCGCGCCAACCTCGATCGGCATCTAGAACCGTCTTCCTGTGTCGAGCATGGGCCTACCGCTTGGTGGCGGGAGTCTTGGGCTGAACCAATCGGCTTCCGATCCAGTCACCGAGATTGGCCGCAGAGGTCTGCGTCAAACCGGCGGTAGGAGCGGACTCGGCAATCTCGCTGGGCTCCACATGACCGGACATGCCGGTCTTGGGGCTGAGGACCCACACGATTCCATCGTCCGAGAGCGGCCCGATGGCATCCATGAGTGCATCGACCAGGTCACCGTCTCCGTCGCGCCACCACAGCAGTACAACGTCGATCACCTCGTCGGAATCCTCGTCGAGGGTCTCGCCACCGATCGCATCTTCTACGTCGGCGCGCAGATCATCGTCGGTGTCCTCGTCCCAGCCCAGCTCTTGAACGACCATGTCGCGAGTGATGCCAAGTTTCTGAGCGTAGTTCTGAGCGTCCGCCGCGGCGACCACGGTGGTGACCTCCTTGAATTGTGGGTGCAGTAGTCAAAGCGAACAGGGTCGAAGCCGTTCGCGCAAGCTGACCGCGCCGAAATTGCGTACATAAATTTCTACTGGTGGGTATCGGACCTCTGTACTACCAGAACCGACGAGATGCGGCAGGATTGGGGAGGAATCACGAGAACGAGGAAAGTAGATCGCCGTCACAGGGGCGAGCTACCGGACCGGACGCCACACCGAGCGTCCGCCACATTGAGGAGTGCACACGTTGTCCGAAGTGAACAGCGGCGAACGGCAGAACACATCGTCTGCAGGCAAGAAGAGCTCGGACGGACGGGTCCGCGTCATCCGCGAGGGTGTCGCGTCGTACCTGCCCGACATCGACAACGACGAGACCAACGAATGGATCGAATCCTTCGACGGGTTGTTGGAGAGGTCCGGCCCCAACCGCGCTCGCTACCTGATGCTCAGGTTGCTCGAGCGTGCCGGTGAGCGCCGCGTCGCGCTCCCGTCGCTGACATCGACGGACTACGTCAACACGATTCCCACCGAGAACGAGCCGTGGTTCCCCGGCGACGAATCGATGGAGCGCCGGTACCGCGCCTGGATCCGCTGGAACGCCGCGATCATGGTGCACCGCGCACAGCGTCCCGGCGTCGGCGTGGGCGGACACATCTCTACGTACGCATCCTCGGCCGCGCTGTACGAGGTCGGCTTCAACCACTTCTTCCGCGGCAAGGATCACCCGGGCGGCGGCGACCACATATTCATCCAGGGCCACGCCTCTCCCGGCATCTACGCCCGCGCCTTCCTCGAGGGCCGCATCCCGGCCGAGCGCATGGACGGCTTCCGGCAGGAGGCCAGCCACGTGAACGAGGGCGGCGGACTGCCGTCCTACCCGCACCCGCGACTGATGCAGGATTTCTGGGAGTTCCCGACGGTGTCGATGGGCCTCGGCCCGATGAACGCCATCTACCAGGCCCGCTTCAACCACTACCTCAACGACCGCGGCATCAAGGACACCTCCGATCAGCACGTGTGGGCGTACCTCGGCGACGGCGAGATGGACGAGCCGGAATCGCGCGGACTCGCACACGTGGCCGCCACCGAGGGGCTCGACAACCTCACGTTCGTCGTCAACTGCAACCTGCAGCGTCTCGACGGCCCCGTGCGCGGTAACGGCAAGATCATCCAGGAACTGGAGTCGTTCTTCCGCGGTGCGGGCTGGAACGTCATCAAGGTCGTCTGGGGCCGCGAGTGGGATTCGCTGCTGCACAAGGACCGCGACGGCGCGCTGGTCAATCTCATGAACACCACGCCCGACGGTGATTTCCAGACGTACAAGGCCAACGACGGCGGCTACGTTCGCGATCACTTCTTCGGCCGCGATCCCCGGACGAAGGAACTCGTCAAGGATCTGTCCGACGACGAGATCTGGAACCTCAAGCGCGGTGGCCACGACTACCGCAAGGTGCACGCTGCCTACGCGGCGGCGATGTCGCACAAGGGCCAGCCGACGGTCATCCTGGCGCACACCATCAAGGGCTACACCCTCGGCAAGCACTTCGAGGGCCGCAACGCAACGCACCAGATGAAGAAGCTGACGCTGGACGATCTCAAGACGTTCCGCGATCTGCAGCACATCCCCATCTCGGACGAGGAGCTCGAGAAGGATCCGTACATGCCGCCGTACTACCACCCCGGTGCGGACGCTCCCGAGATCCAGTACATGCTCGATCGTCGCAGCAAGCTCGGCGGATTCGTCCCCGAGCGCCGCGTCGACGTCAAGCCGTTGCCGCAGCCGGGCGACGACACGTACAAGACGCTGCGCAAGGGCTCCGGCAAGCAGGAAGTCGCCACCACCATGGCGCTCGTGCGCGTCATGAAAGAGCTGTTGCGAGACAAGGAGATCGGTCACCGAATCGTGCCGATCATCCCCGACGAGGCACGCACGTTCGGTATGGACTCGTGGTTCCCGTCGCTGAAGATCTACAACCGCAACGGCCAGCTGTACACCTCGGTGGACTCGGAGCTGATGCTCGCCTACAAGGAGAGCTCGGTCGGCCAGATCCTGCACGAGGGCATCAACGAGGCCGGCTCCACATCGTCGTTCACCGCGGTCGGTACCTCGTACGCCACGCACGGCGAGGTCATGATTCCGCTGTACATCTTCTACTCGATGTTCGGGTTCCAGCGCACCGGCGACGGTCTCTGGGCAGCGGCAGATCAGATGGCCCGCGGATTCGTGCTCGGTGCCACGGCGGGACGCACCACGCTGACCGGTGAGGGTCTGCAGCACGCCGACGGGCACTCGCTGCTGTTGGCATCGACCAACCCCGCAGCGGTGGCGTACGACCCGGCGTTCTCGTACGAGATCGCTCACATCGTCAAGGACGGTCTGCGCCGGATGTACGGCGGCACCGAGGGCGTCGAAGGCTTCGGCGGCGAGAACATCTTCTACTACATCACCCTCTACAACGAGCCGTACGTGCAGCCGGCCGAGCCGGAGAACCTCGACGTCGAGGGTCTGCTGAAGGGCATCTACCGGTTCGCCGAACCGCAGGACGGCGACGGACCCGAGGCGCAGCTGCTGGCGTCCGGCGTCGGTATCGTCTCGGCCCGAAAGGCCCGAGAACTGCTGTTCGAGGAGTGGGGCGTGCGCTCGGCCGTGTGGTCGGTCACCTCGTGGGGCGAACTGCGCCGCGACGGCGTCGAAGCCGAGAAGGAGTCGCTGCGCAACCCCGGTGCCGACAAGCGCGTTCCGTTCGTCACCTCGGCCCTGGCCGATGCCAACGGCCCGGTCATCGCGTCCTCGGACTGGATGCGCGCCGTTCCGGACCAGATCCGTCAGTGGGTTCCGGGCGATTACGTCACTCTCGGTACCGACGGCTTCGGATTCTCCGATACCCGTCCGGCCGCGCGTCGAGTGTTCAACGTCGACGCCGAGTCGATCGTCGTCGCCACGTTGTCGGCTCTGGCGGCATCCGGTGAGGTCGACCGATCGAAGGCCGTCGAGGCCGCGGAGAAGTACAAGATCGACGACGTCACCGCGGCTCCCACGTCGTACGCCGACACCGGTTCCGCGTAGGTTCCACCGTTGATCGGCCAGCCCCCGTCCCACGTCGCGAAGCATGTCCGTCGCGATAGGGGCGGGGGTCGGGCGTAGGTTCTCCTTATGTCCGATGCGAAGCCCGGTTCACCGGACGATGCGTCCGCACGCGAAGTGTCCCGACGCGACGCCTATCGCGAGGCGTTGCGCGAATCGCTGGCTCGCGATTCCCCCACCCGCGATTCTCACGGTCGCGATTCACTGACCGCGGACAACGAGGTACACCTTCCGGTGGCCTCACTGGCACCCTCTCGTCAGAAGCGCGATCCCCTGCCGGACGCCTTGCTGCGACGGGTCAAGCAGTTCTCCGGCCGACTCTCGACCGAGGCCGTGACGACGATGCAGGGCCAGCTGCCGTTCTTCGGGGATCTCGACGCGGCCCAACGCGCGAGTGTTCAGCTACTCATCCAGACGGCCGTCGACAACTTCCTCGAATGGCTGAAGAATCCCAACAGCGATATTCGCTTCTCCCTCGATGCCTTCCAGGTCATTCCTCAGGACCTTGCTCGTCGCCTCACTCTGCGCCAGACCGTCGACATGGTTCGGGTGGCGATGGAGTTCTTCGAGCAGTGGCTACCCGCCCTGGCACGAAACGATCAGCAGCTGGTCGCCCTGACCGAGGCCGTGTTGCGGTACGGACGCGAGCTCGGTTTCGCGGCCGCATCGGTCTACGCCAGTGCCGCCGAGTCCCGTGGCGCGTGGGACACCCGCCTCGAAGCCCTCGTGGTCGACGCCGTCGTGCGCGGAGACACCGGCTCGGACATGCTCTCGCGCGCCGCCACGTTGAACTGGGACGCCACAGCGCCCGCGACGGTCCTCGTCGGAACTCCCCCGGAAGACCGGGGCGTCTCGGTCGTCGGAACCGTGCACGCCGTGGCGCAGAAGCACGGACGCGCAGCGCTGGCCGTGGTGCAGGGGACGCGGCTGGTGATGGTCGTCAGTGGCCAGATCACCGATTCGTCGGCTCATCATTCGTTTCTCGACGACATGCTGCAGAACTTCTCCGACGGCCCGGTCGTCATCGGCCCCACCACCCGCACACTCGGCGCGGCGCACTCGAGCGCTGTGGAGGCATTCGCCGGTATGCAGGCCGTGGCGGGGTGGCGGGGCGCTCCCCGTCCGGTGCACGCGGGTGAGTTGCTCCCCGAGCGTGCGTTGCTGAACGACGGTGCTGCGATATCGGCGCTTCACGATCATGTGGTCGTCCCTCTGTCTGCTGCGGGGTCCGGCTTGGCCGACACGCTGGATGCGTATCTGGACTGTGGCGGCGCGGTGGAAACCTGCGCACGGCAGCTGTTTGTTCATCCAAATACCGTCCGTTACCGCCTCAAGCGCATTGCCGAGGTAACCGGGCGTGATCCCACGAACCCACGCGATGCGTACGTGCTCCGGGTTGCAGCAACAGTAGGAAGGTTGGCTCGAACGCATCACGAACCACCCCATCCAGCCCCATACGTCACACAAGTCACATTTGGCGAAGTGGTCACGTAACGCTCTGACACCGTCCGGCGATGTCGGACCTCCACGAGGCAATTTGTAGGGTTCCCACAAATTGCTTGTCGAGAGTTCATCGGGCGCGACATCACTGATCAGTGGGCCGACAGTGTTCCCTTAACTCTGTGATTGCGTTGCTTGCGCCCGGTCAGGGCTCCCAGACTCCCGGAATGCTGCTGCCATGGCTCGAACTGCCGGGCGCAGCCGACCGGCTTGCTCTGTGGTCCAAGGCTTCCGGCCTGGACCTCGTTCGCCTCGGCACTACGGCCACGGCGGAGGAAATCACCGACACCGCGGTGACACAGCCGCTGGTCGTGGCCTCGGCTCTGCTCGCGTTCGAGGAGATCGCAGCACGCGGCTTGTTCCCTGAGGACGCCGTCATCGCCGGACACTCCGTGGGTGAGCTCGCCGCAGCCGCGATCGCCGGCGTCATCTCCTCCGACGACGCGGTATCACTGGCCGCGGTGCGCGGCGCTGCGATGGCCAAGGCCTGCGCACTGGAACCGACAGGCATGTCCGCCGTGTTGGGTGGCGACGAAGCCGCTGTGCTCGCCAGGCTCGAGGAACTCGATCTGGCCCCGGCCAACGTCAACGCTGCAGGGCAGATCGTGGCAGCGGGACTGCTGACCAAGCTCGCCGAACTGGCCGAGAGTGCACCCGAGAAGGCTCGCGTTCGCGCACTCCCGGTCGCAGGCGCATTCCACACCAAGTACATGGCGTCGGCCGGCGACACCGTTGCCGCGGCCGCCGCCGCCATCACTCCGTCCGAGCCCACCCGGACCCTGCTGTCCAACTCGGACGGTCAGCCGGTCACCTCGGGTGCCGACGCACTCGACAAACTTGCCGCCCAGGTCACTCGCCCCGTGCGATGGGATCTGTGCAATGCCTACCTGCGCACCGCGCAGGTCACCGGACTTGTGGAGCTGCCCCCGGCAGGCGCACTGGTCGGTATCGCCAAGCGTGAATTGCGCGGCGTTGCCAACCTGGGCCTGAAGACGCCGGCGGACATCTCCACAATGGCCGAGCTCGGATAGCTCGGCACCCCACACCGCAGTCTCTGAACTGCGGTTCCACTTCCACTCCCCGAGTGGCAGAAATGCACAACCGCGTCTCGAAGCACATAACTTCGGCGTTCGACACAGAAGAGAAGGGACCCACAACAGTGGCCAGCCAGGAAGACCTCATCGCCGGACTTGCAGAGATCATCGAAGAGGTCACGGGCATCGAACCGTCCGAGGTGACCATCGAGAAGTCCTTCGTGGACGACCTCGACATCGACTCGCTCTCCATGGTCGAGATCGCAGTGCAGACCGAGGACAAGTACGGCGTGAAGATCCCCGACGAGGACCTCGCAGGTCTGCGCACCGTCGGTGACGCCGTCAACTACATCCAGAAGCTCGAAGCGGAGAACCCCGAAGCCGCAGAAGCTATCAAGGCCAAGCTCGACGACTCCGCGAGCGAGTGACACGGCCCATGACCAACCCATCCACCGCCAACGGACGCTTCCCCAGTGTCGTCGTCACCAGCCTCGCTGCGACCACGTCACTTGCGGGTGACGTCGATGCCACGTGGAAGGGTCTGCTGAACGGCGACAGCGGGATTGCAACTCTGGAAGACGATTTTGTCGCCGAGTACGACCTGCCCGTGCGGATCGGCGGGCACCTCGCGGTGAACCCGCAGAGCCTGCTTTCACGGGTCGAAATTCGTCGCCTGAGCTATGTGGAGCAGCTCGCCACCGTGCTCGGTCGTGAGGTATGGAAGAACGCCGGGACTCCCGACGTCGATCCTCTTCGCCTCGGCGTGTCGATCGGTACCGGCCTCGGTGGCGGCGATTCTCTGATCGACGCCAACGACAAGATGAAGGCCGGCGGCTACCGCAAGGTGTCTCCGCTCGCCGTCCAGATGGTCATGCCGAACGGCCCCGCAGCGGTCGTCGGACTCGAGCTCAAAGCACAGGCCGGCGTCATCACCCCTGTCTCTGCCTGCTCCTCGGGATCGGAAGCCATTGCGCACGCATGGCGAATGATCGTGATGGGCGACGCGGACATGGTCGTCACCGGTGGCGTCGAGGGTTACATCGACGCCGTTCCGATCGCCAGCTTCTCCATGATGCGGGCGATGAGCACCAACAACGACAATCCGAAGGGTGCGTCACGTCCGTTCGACAAGGATCGTGACGGCTTCGTCTTCGGTGAAGCGGGTGCGCTCATGGTCATCGAGACCGAGGAGCACGCCAAGGCACGCGGCGCAACGATCCACGCCCGCCTGCTCGGTGCCGGAATCACCTCCGACGGGTTCCACCTCGTGGCTCCCGACCCGGAGGGCAAGGGTGCCGCGCGCGCTATGCAGCGTGCGATCGAGACCGCCGGTCTGCAGAAGTCCGACATCACCCACGTGAACGCCCACGCCACGGCAACTCCCATCGGAGACACCGCCGAGGCGCTGGCGATCAACAAGGCCGTCGGAAATCACGCAGCGGTGTACGCACCGAAATCCGCTCTAGGCCACTCGATCGGTGCCGTCGGCGCCCTCGAGTCGGTCCTGACGGTGCTGGCAGTGCGTGAGGGAATCATCCCTCCCACACTGAATTTGGAGAACCAGGATCCCGAAATCGATCTCGATGTCGTCAAGGGCGAGCCCCGCGTCGGACAGATCGATTACGCGATCAACAACTCGTTCGGATTCGGTGGGCACAACGTAGCGCTCGCCTTCGGTAAGGCGTGATGCACTGAGTCGTTTTCTCGACTCAGCCGATCTCGCTCTCGCAGTGCATGATCCGGGCCGGGGACCGTTCCTCGCGGACGGTCCCGGCTCGGGCCTCGCCCCTCACGGGGCCCTGAAGAAGGACAAGCGATGACAATTCTGGCCCCCGTCACACGATCCGGTACCTCCACCGATCCGCGCGATCCACTCGCCCGCCTCGAGAAGCTCTTCGATGCCGGAACCACTGTGCCCCTGCACGATCGGGACAGATCGGGGATTCTCGCGGCCTCCGGTGAGATCGACGGGGTCCACACCATCGCTTACTGCTCCGACGCCACCGTCATGGGCGGTGCCATGGGCGTCGACGGCTGCAAACACATCGTCGCCGCCATCGATACGGCCATCGAACAGCGCGCTCCGCTCGTGGGTGTCTGGCATTCCGGTGGCGCGCGCCTCGCCGAGGGCGTCGAAGCTCTCCATGCCGTCGGACTCGTGTTCGAGGCCATGGTTCGAGCCTCCGGCCTCGTCCCCCAAATTTCCGTCGTCCTCGGCTTCGCGGCCGGCGGTGCCGCCTACGGTCCTGCGTTGACCGACGTCGTCATCATGGCTCCCGAGGGACGCGTGTTCGTCACCGGTCCCGACGTCGTCCGCAGCGTCACCGGCGAGCAGGTCGACATGGCCTCGCTCGGTGGCCCCGACACCCATCACAAGAAATCCGGCGTGTGCCATATCGTCGCCGACAGCGAGATGGACGCCTTCACCCGCGCCCGCCGTCTGGTGTCCATGTTCTGCGAGCAGGGCGAGTTCGACATCGCCGCCGCCGAGCACGGAGACACCGACCTCCGAGCGTTGATGCCCGAATCCAACCGTCGCGCGTACGACGTTCATCCGATCGTGCACGAGTTGCTCGACAACGTCGAGGGCGAATCGACCTTCGAGGAGTTCCAGGGCGGCTGGGCCCGCAGCATCGTCATCGGTCTCGGACGCATCAGCGGCCGCACCGTCGGCGTCATCGCCAACAACCCCATTCGCCTCGGCGGTTGCCTCAATTCCGAAAGTGCCGAGAAGGCAGCGCGATTCGTGCGTCTGTGCGACGCATTCGGCATTCCGCTCATCGTGGTGGTGGACGTTCCCGGTTACCTACCCGGCGTCAGCATGGAATGGGAAGGCGTCGTCCGCCGCGGAGCAAAGCTGTTGCACGCCTTCGCCGAAGCCACCGTTCCTCGCGTCACTCTGGTGACGCGCAAGATCTATGGCGGTGCCTACATCGCCATGAATGCTTGCGCGCTCGGTGCCACCGCTGTGTATGCCTGGCCGGGCTCCGAGGTCGCCGTGATGGGTGCGAAGGCAGCCGTCGGCATCCTGCACAAGAAGGCACTCGCCGCCGCGCCGGAAGAAGAGCGCGAGGCATTGCACGATCGCCTCACCGTCGAGCACGAAAGCATCGCCGGTGGCGTCGAGCGCGCCGTGGCCATCGGTGTCGTGGACGAGGTCATCGAGCCGAGCAAGACTCGCAGCACCGTCGCCAAGGCTCTCGCCGCGGCACCCGCGGCTCGCGGAAACCACAAGAACATCCCACTCTGACCGCTCGGCTTCGCTTGCGACCCTGACTCAGCACCCCGCCCCGTCCTCCCCCAGCCGCGTCCTCCCCCGGCCGCGTGGATGGACCCTTGCAGCGCCCAGACGTATGCAATGGTCCATTCACGGTGTGGCTCAATGCGATTCCGAGGCGCTCTGAGTGCAACGAAGCCACATTCATCCGGAGCCGAACGGGCTCCAAGGCGGGATGACGCGGCTACGCGTCGGTCAGTTCTCGATCCATTTGTGATCGTGAGCCACTCGCAACAGCGCGGATCGAATGTCGAGGATTTGCGTCGCGGTCAACGTGCCGTTGGCGGTCAACAGCGCCTCGGTGAGTTCTGCGGTGAAATCTCTCTCTGACAGCACGTCGCACATGACGTCTTCGTGCTGGTCGTGGTCGGTGAGTGCAACATTGTGGAACGGAACGTCCGGCTTGTGTCTGGTGACCAGGGCCGTCGATGCCGGACCGTCGATGATCTGCACCTGGGTGGCTTTGAGGCCGCGGTCGCCTTCGACGGCGACGTATTCGACTCGAACCCCCGGTGCCAGCAGTCTCTTGTCGAAGTCCAGATCGTTGACGTGAATGAACACGTCCTCGCCGCCCTCGTCCGGCGCTACGAATCCGTACCCCTTGAACTCGTCGAAGCGAATCACTTTTCCGGTCGACAACATCGAACTCACCACTCCACGGTCGTTCCCACATGCCTACCCCAGGCACGAACGCGAAACTACCGTGGCCACCACACCCCAGCAACCCCAGCGGTCAGCCGACGTTGCGGCTCAACCACGTCACTTCGGCTCCTGCACCGCCGGTGCGGAACGGCTCAAGTGCAGCGTCCCAATCCGAGCCGAGCGCCTGCTCCACGGCTGCGGTGAAGTTGCCTTGGTTGTTCTCAATCAACGCGCGCAGTCGCATCTCACCGAGTACCACGTCACCGTTCGCGCTGGTCGTTCCGCGCCACAGACCCAGCCCGGGTACGTGCGAGAATCGTTCGCCGTCGACGCCTTCGCTGGCGTCTTCGGTCACCTCGAACCGCAGCATCTGCCACGAACGCAGGATGCCGGCGAGCGTGGCTCCGGTACCGACCGGGCCCACCCAGTCGGTGGTGGCACGCAGCTGACCGTCGGAGGCAGGCTGCGCAGACCACTTCAAATTGGCACGGCAATCGAGGGCGTCGGTCAACGCCCATTCGACGTGCGGGCACAACGCAGCGGGCGACGAGTGGATGTACACAACACCCGACGTCGCTTCTGCGAACTGATTCGATCCACGCATTGCACTACCTCCAGCTTCGACGAGGGACGTCTTCCCCAACGACCTCGACATGCTCCGACTGGCTGCAGTGATTTTGTGCGTGTGTGTACTAGTGTGCCCCGAGTTGCCCCTGTTGCGCCAGTGCAATCTGTGAAGTGACGACTTTCACCCCGCCAGCACTGCGTCGGACACCTCCGGCCACAGCGGCTTCGCCCACTCTCCGAAGGCCCTGTCGGTCAGCACGACGCATGCAGTCTGCACTGCCGGATCCACCCACAGGAACGTTCCGGCCTGCCCGAAGTGGCCGAACGTGGACGACGAGTTGTTGCTGCCGGTCCAATGCGGAGTCTTGTCGCCCCGCAGCTCGAACCCGAGCCCCCAATCGCAGGGCTTGTGCGATCCGTACCCGGGAACGATGCCGTTCAGCCCGGGAAACTGCACGTCCGTCGCCGACGCCAGCGTCTGCGGTGCCACGAGCGTGGGTGCCACCAACTCGGTAGCGAACATCGTCAGATCGGCGAGCGTCGAGCGGCCGCCATGGCCGGCCGACCCCGGCAACGAGGTGTTCGTCATCTGCAACGGCGTACACACGGCCTCGACCAGGTAATCGGGAAAGGCTATGCCCGATTCGGTTTCGATCAACTCGGCCAGCACCTCGAATCCCGCACTCGAGTAGATCCGCTTGGTGCCGACCGGTGCCTGCACTGTGCGGTCGCCGAACGCCAGTCCCGACGCGTGCGCGAGCAGATGACGCACCGTCGAACCCTCCGGCCCGGCGGGTTGATCGAGTTCCACCGCACCTTCCTCGACGGCGACGAGGATCGCGTACGCACTCAGCAACTTGGTCACCGAGGCGAGTTCGTAGACACGATCACTATCGCCGACAGACTCGCGAACGCCGGAGTCGGTGACGACGACGGCACTGACGTGGTCGACGGGCCAGGAGGACGTGAGGTCGAGGGTAGGCACGACTCCAGAGCCTAATTGTCGGCCGGTGACGGTGCCTCGCTCCCCCGCCGGGCTACTCTCGGTCCACAGGGATGGGAGATGCAATGTCGGTTGTGTATGGATCGTGCAATTTGTGTGAGGCGATCTGCGGGTTGGAGTTCACCGTGGAGAACGACGCGGTGGTGTCGATCCGCGGTGACGAGAAGGATCCGCTCTCTCGCGGCCACATCTGCCCGAAGGCACTGTCGCTGATCGACCTGCATGCCGATACGGATCGGCTCACCACACCGGTCAAGCGGGTGGGCGACACCTGGGAGAGGATCGGGTGGAACGAGGCATACGACCTCGTCGTCGACGGGCTGATCTCGACCCGCAAGAAGTACGGCCGCAAAGCGGTCGGGCTCTATCAGGGAAACCCCAACGTGCACTCGATGGGCGCGATGACGCACGGAATTCCGTTCGCCTCGCTGCTGCGGACGCGCAATCGCTACTCCGCCACCTCGCTGGATCAGCTGCCACATCAACTCGTCGACCACCTGCTGTACGGCCATCAGCTGCTGCTGCCGATTCCCGACATTGATCGAACCGACTTCTTCCTGGTTCTCGGCGGCAATCCGATGGCGTCGAACGGCAGCATGATGACGGTGCCCGATTTCGCGAAAAGAGCTCGCGCACTGCGTAAACGAGGCGGACGCATGGTGGTGGTCGATCCGCGCAGAACCGAGACGGCCGACATCGCCGACACGCACTTCTTCGTTCGACCCGGCACCGACGCATTGTTGCTGCTCGCGATGATCCACGTCATCGTCGCCGATGGCACGTCGAAGGTGGCCGACTACATCGACGGGGCCGATCGACTGGCGGATCTGGTCGCCGAGTTCACTCCGGAATCCGTGGCTCCCGTCGTCGGCATATCGGCGGACGAGATCATCACCCTCGCGCACGATTTCGCGTCGGCGGAGTCAGCGGTGGCATACGGCCGGATGGGAGTATCCACTCAACAGTTCGGCACCGTCTGTCAGTGGGCCATCCAGGTACTCAACATCGTGACGGGCAACCTCGACCGCCCGGGCGGCGCGATGGTGACCGATCCCGCGATCGATCTGATCTCGCAGGGCATCGTCAGCCGAGGCCACTTCGACAAGTGGCGTAGCCGCGTTCGGGATCTGCCCGAGTTCGCAGGCGAATACCCCTGTTCGACGCTTGTCGACGAGATCACCACCGAGGGCAAGGACCAGATTCGCGCGATGGCAGTGCTGTCGGGCAATCCCGTGTTGTCGATGCCCGGCGGCACCACCCTGAACGACGCGTTCGCGAACCTGGACTTCATGGTGTCGTTCGACTTCTACATCAACGAGACCTCGCGTCACGCGCACGTGATCCTGCCGCCGACGATGTCGCTCGAACGCGACCACTACGACCTGATCTTCAATTCCTTCGCGGTGCACAACACCGCGAAGTACATGCCCGCGGTTCTACCCAAGCAGCCGGGGGCCAAGCATGATTGGGAGATCTTCCGAGACCTGTCGCTGCGCTACAAGAATCGCATGGCAGGTTCGACGGTCGGTCGACTGAAAGCACGAGTGACTCCGAAGAACATGATCGGCGAGGCCCGGCTGCGCCTGTCCCCTGCTCGCACTCTGGACATCCTGCTCCGTAGCAGGCGAAAGGGGTTGTCGCTGCGCAAGCTTCGGGCCAATCCGCACGGCGTCGACCTCGGCCCACTGCGTCCCGGCTTTCCACATAAATTGAAGACGCGGGACAAGCGTGTTCAGTTGATTCAGGATGTCGTGGTTGCCGAGCTCCCTGCTCTGGTCGATCTGATGCGTTCCAGCGCAGTTCCGAGTGGTGACGAGTTGTTGATGATCGGCCGCAGACACCTGCGCAGCAACAACTCGTGGATGCACAACACTGCCCGGCTCACCAAAGGCAAAGCGCGACATCAGCTTCTGGCACATCCGGACGACCTCGCGCATCGCGGTATCGAGGACGGATCGATGGTGTCGGTCACTTCCGCGGCCGGAACCGTCGATATCGAGGTGGCCGCGTCGGAGAAGATGATGCCGGGCGTGGTGAGCATGCCGCACGGCTTCGGCCATCAGCGTCCCGGTGTCCAGTTGTCGGTTGCGACGACGGTGACCGGTCCCAGCGTCAACGACATCACCGATCCCCGCCGCGTCGACGCCGTCTCGGCCAACGCGATCCTCAACGGTGTCCCTGTGCAGGTGAGGGCCAAGTAGCGCACCCGATGCACCATCACGAGGTCCGGATTCTGTACGATTCTGCAGGCTCGTACGTGGTACGAGCATGGGGCGGTAGCTCAGTCGGTTAGAGCCGTGGACTCATAATCCATTGGTCGCGGGTTCGAGCCCCGCCCGCCCCACCATTGTTTTCGCTGACCAGCGCGTTATGGCCATGCGGCGAAAGACGTAAGAAGCGGGTTGGGATAGCAGTGGGATAGCAGTTCCCAAACTCGCCCCCGAGTTGGCCCTGGTCGGACCTAGTCGTTGAGTGCGTCGGCTATAGCGTCGAGACCGTCCTCGAACAGGCCGCTGTAGACGTCGAGCGTCATTGCGGCCGAGCTGTGCCCTAGCTGCCGCTGTACATCTTTCGGTGACGCTTTCGCAGCGATGGCAAGCGAGGCGTAGGTATCGCGGAGATCGTGCGGTGTCAGCGGCGCGAGTTGTGCCAGCTCCACCGCGGGCCTGAACACTCGCTTACTCCACGACGGATTGCGGATCGGCTCGCCGGACCGAGACGGGAACACCAGCTCACCACTCGCCCTGCCGCCGATCTGCTCGCGTAGCGGCTCGACCAACATCGACGGGAACGTAACCGAGCGGGAGCTGTGATTCTTGGTGTCGGACCATTCGAGCTTGCCGCCCACCTCGCTCACCGACTGATCGATGGTCAGGCGGCGTTTGACGAGATCGACGCACCCGATCCGTAGTCCCGCGAGTTCGCCGAAGCGGATGCCTGTCCGTGCAAGCGTGTTGATGATCAACCCGTCGACGGACGGCGCGGCATCGGGGATCGTGTTCCGGCCGTTGTCGTCCTCCTCGATCGTTGACGGTGCGGCGCGCTTGCCTGCCCGCTGCGCACTGTCGCGCTCGACAGCGAGGAAGTCGGCCGCACGTACCAATCGAGCGAGTTCGGGACGTGAGAGAAAGCGTTGTGTAGCCCTACGCGCCCGCGGCAGCTGTATCCCGTCACACAGGTTGCGCGGCATCCGGCCGTCTCGCACCGCGAGGTCGAGAATCATCCGAGTGACGACGTGAACGTGCCGCACGCTCGACGGCGAGAGCTTGCGCTCAGTGGTCAGCGAAGCGATCCACGTTGCGAGGTCGCCGTGCTCGACGTCTGCCAACCTGACCGCTTCCCAACGGGGACGAACGTGAGTGTCGAGCACGCTCTCATAGGACCGCCGAGTGCTGGCGGTACGCGCCGACAGTCCCGCTCTCCAGATCTCGGCTAGCTCGCCCACTGTCATCGAGGAGCGGTCGGGAGCGACGTAGTCCCCTCGCACCAAGGCGGCGCTCTGTTCATCGAGCCAGGCTTGAGCGGCGCGCTTGGTGGTGAACGACTGCGACACCTCGCGGCCCTTGCCGTCTACGTATCGGGCCGTCCACTGCTTACCGACGCCGTGCCGTGCAGCGGGTTTGCGCGTGGCCCCACGGCATCCACAGCCGGAGGTGGGATTACCGCCCGCGTCTACGAGTTGTTCGCGGGTATGCCAACGATCGAATACCGCTCCCCTACGCCGCCGAGTCGACGGCGGGGACGGCAGGTCGTTCGGCGTGATTCGCGGGGACATACCCACACCCTACGGGAGGTACGACCAATGGATATATTCTATCCGCTCCGAATCTACATGTGTGACGCTCGTCACAGTCGGTCGTCTCCCAATGACGCGGGGTGAATCAACTTCCACGGACACGAACAATGCTCTCTCACAGGCGGTTCGGATGAATAGCCGCCGAATCCAACGCAGCGTCCGAATACACGGTTTGCCCATGCCCTGTAAACCTTGCGTCTCGAATCTGTCCTGTCACAACGGTTTTCACGCTTCCGAAGATTCGACGGCACCGATACCCGCAACGTAGCTTCTTGGCTACAAAGTTTCCGACCACAACCCGGAGGAACCCAAACCGTGACACCTACTGATCGCCTCACAGCAGAACAGGCAGCAAAGTTTCTAGGACTCTCCCGTAAGACACTCGCGAACCAGCGCAGCGCAGGAACCGGACCGCCGAGCTACAAGATCGGTAACCGAGTCTGGTACGACTCGCGAGACCTCGAAGTTTTCATCGCTCGATGCAAGTCGCAGACGCTCATCGGAGCCTGACAGCACCACCCATCAAACACCTTCACCACCGCACACCACCACACACCACCACCAAGGGAGCGCAGCTATGACTTTCTTTTGACCCCACAGAACTCGGAGGCCGGTATGACAACGAAAGCTATTGAGCGCGAACCGATACCACGTAATTGCCTGAGTCCGTCGAAAGCAACGGCAGAGGACAATCGGCGGTTTTCGGACATCCTCAACAACGAGCGGAAGCTCGAGCGTGAATCCACCGATCGAGCCTCGAAACTCGCAATCGCCGAGTATTCGGTTGGACGCGTCGCGGTCTATTTCCCGCTTGGAGATCCGCAATCCGACGAGTTCGCCTCGAGGCTCGACCGGCCCAACGACATACCCCCCGAGGTCTTGGCCAGTGGTGGCGAGTACCAAAGCACCGGAAATCGGTTCGTGAACGACGTGGAATCAGCCGGCCGGATATGGCGGTCCGATCACGCGCTCAGCGGTTCACCCGACGATGACGCGCCGCTGGTGTTGTTCTTCGAACTCACCACTGAGACAGCGCCACTGCTCGATTCCGCGCACCTCGCGGACTTCCCCGGCCTGATCGTGTTCTCGGCGGCACCGGCGCTACCTCGAACCGAACTCGCTCGACTGTTCCATGCCGCAGGAATCAACCTCGACGACTTCGAGCCGTCGGCCCCCTCGGTCGAGTGGACGGCCGAGATGTGCCACGCGATGACCGACGGTGAACCCCTGGTGTGGAACAAGTCCGACCAGACCATCCAACTGACCGAGGACCACATGACCGATACCGCTGGACTCGAGCCGGGAGATGAGATTGACCCCGAGGACGACGCACCGACAGCTCTCGATCTGGTGAAACTCCGCACCGGGCCGCGCGAACCGAGGGTAATGCTCGAGAACGACATAATCACCGCGGGGCACGTGACCAAGTTCGTCGCCGGGTCCGGTGTGGGCAAGACGGTGTTTCTGGCCGACTGCGGAGTGCATTGGTCTCTGGGGTATTCCGCTCTCGACCGAGGCTCGGACGGCCGACACCGCAAGTTGGACGGCGGTCCGAGACGAGTTCTCTATATCGACGGCGAAGTCGGCCCGTCCTGGTGGGCCGATTACCTCGACCGCTTCGACGCACCGCTCCACTTGCCGAACCTGATCGTGGTGAGCATGGAGTCGATCGCACCGCTCACCACAGCCGCGGGAGCGCAGGATATGGCGGGGTTGGTCGAGCGGTACCGGCCCGACGCCGTGATCCTCGATACGCTGTCGAGTTTTATCGACGGGGCCGAGAACGACTCGGACACGTGGATCGCGTTCGACAACCGAATCACGTTGCCGCTCAAAGCGATGGGTCTGACGGTCATCTACGCCGACCACAGCGGCAAGGATCCGAGTTTGGGAGCTCGAGGGTCATCGGCGAAGCGGTCCAAACTCGACGCAGAGTGGACGCTCACTGTCCCGCGCGCGGATCGGCCGAACGCACTTACCTTGTCTCGATTGAAGGACCGGAGCGGGTTGCTACCGGAGCGGGTGAACATCAAACGGCGCGACGGGCCGCTAGGCCACATTCGGGTGTCCGAGGGCAAGCTACGGCTCGCCGCGACAGTTGTATCCGACGACGGCGACGAAGTGCCTGCCGACGGCAAGGTCGCAGCGATAGTCACGCAACTCGACGATTGGGATGTCTCGACCAAGACGGGTCGGCCGTCGGTCGCAGCACAGCTACGAGACGCGGGTTTCAGCGCGCCGGACGCCGCGATCCGAGCGGCGATCGACTACCGCCGATCGAGGGATGGGTGAACAGAAAATGACCCCGGAAAACTGTGCGAAAAACTGTGCGCGAGCACCCCCGCCACGCACAGCGCCACGCACAGTTGGCACAGCTACGCACAGTCACCGCCAAGAAGACAGAAACGCCAGTTCAGAGCACGTAAAACTGTGCGTCGCACAGGTACGCACAGCTCTCGATCGGTGCCTGTTCGCACAGTTGCCCAAACCGTAGGTGGGGCACTGTGCGCACACCCAGGGACGAACACCCCCCAAAAAGGAGAACAACACATGACGAACGAATACGGCAGCGGGATCGACTCGACCGACTGGGACCGGCCAGCGGGGTTCGCCGGAATCGGCTCACGTGAGGCGCACGAGATCATCGGCAACACCGACGCGCACACCTACCGGGAACACGTAGCGCAGAGCGAAGCTCAGGCCGAGCGTCGACGAGCCGAGTACGACAGGGCTCGAGCGTCTGGTATCGGGGTATGGCCGCACTTGGACAACGAGCTCGGTAGGCGATTGGCCGACGGCCCGTTGGCCGGCATCAAGCGCAACGCGGCCGCGGCGAAGAAGGTGCAGTCCCGTCTCGACGAGGAGTTCGAGCACCTGATGAGTCTGGCGGCAGGGCAGCGGGATCCCGAACTTCTGGGAGCAGCATGGGAGGCCGCGCAGGCGAAAGCCAAGGTGCCGGCCATCATGCTGCCCGCAGAGGAGTTTGACCAATCGACGAGACTGGTCAACCACCCGATGCGCCGACGCGAAGATCTTCTCGAAAGGATGCGTCTGCATTGGGCGAGCGAGAACCGTGAGACGGTGCTCGCGGAGTGGGTCGAGATCGAGCAGGTTATCGGCGAGGAATCGACGGCGGTCCTCGATGAAGCGCCGCGGGTGTATTGGATTCTGGTCGACGCGACCGGCGTGGTGGACAACGCGGATCTGGTGATCGAGAACGGACAGCCCGAAGTGCTCGACGCGTTCAAAACATGGCCGACGCTGGTCCAGAAGTGGGAAGACGTGCAGTCCGTGAGGCAGTGGCTCACGGTGGCGGCAGAGAACGGATTCGACGAAAAGGCCCCTGATCGGCTCATCCGGACCGGCGCTCAGATGATCGAGCGCGAGGTGTGGCGCTCACAGTTCGTCGGCCACGAGATCGACGCCGACACCCCCGCAGAGGCCTTGCAGTGGTACGCCGAACGCATGACCACCAACAACGAAACCGCCGAGGTGAACGCGTAATGGCACAGCACGACGGGACCGAAGTCCGCGGTATGTCGAAGTACCTCAAGGATCGGCCGAACGCTAAGCAAATGATGCAGGGGCAGCAGCGGGAGGCGAGTGCGGAAAGTGAGGAGACCGGACCGGTCAACGACATCGCGTCGGCGCTTGGGAAGGAGCTGACCCGGCTCGCTCGAGATCCCGAAGCGCGACAAGCGAAGCACGCGGCAGATCGCGCCGAGCGAGACCGGCTTGAGGCCGCGCGAGAGCGGTCACGCGTACAGCGAGCCAAGGAAGCCCTCGAGCACCGAACCGAGATCGTCGACCCGACGGCCCGCGGTATGGCTCGATACGTGGGGGCAGACAGCCCGAGCTAGCCATTGATACCACCAGGAAGCTCAAAGCGTCACAGGCTCATCGGCTTTGGTCGGTGGGCCTGTGTGACGCGCGGATGGACCTAGCAGTCCTTTCGCCTCTTCTGGGGAAGCCGAAACGTTTTCTGAGCATCAACGAAAGCACCACGCCGCGAGACCAAGTACATGACCTTGCCTCGACGAAAGCGGCTAAGGTCGATCCATGGCGCGTCTGACCCTTCCGCAGCTCGAACGACACCTCTTCTCAGCAGCCGACGTTCTGCGTGGATCTATGGAGGCGTCCGCCTACAAGGAGTACATCTTCGGGATGCTGTTCCTCAAGTACGCCTCCGACCAGTTTGAAGCCGAGCGCGACAAAGTCATCTCCGACCAGCTCGCTAGGGGCCGCGACCAAACCGAAGCCGAGATGCGGGCCGAGAACTCTGCTTTCTATGACACCTTCTACGTTCCAGAACGTGCCCGCTGGCCCTATCTGCGCGACCACGCGCACAAGCACGTCGGCGACGAGCTGAACAAGGCCTTGCAGGCACTTGAGGAACGCAACAGCGCGCTCGACGGGGTGTTGCAACACATCGACTTCAACCGCAAAGTTGGTCAGTCGTCGATGTCGGACAAGAAGCTGCGTGAGCTGATCATGCACTTCAACAAGGAGCCGCTGCGTCAAGACCGCTTCGAGTTCCCCGACCTCCTCGGAGCAGCCTACGAATATCTGATCAGTGATTTCGCCGACTCCGCAGGTAAGAAGGGCGGTGAGTTCTACACGCCCCGTTCCGTTGTGCGGCTCATGGTGCAGATCGCAGACCCCCGGGAAGGTATGAGCGTCTACGACCCCTGCACAGGGTCCGGCGGAATGCTGATCCTGTCCAAGGACTACGTCGAAGAAAGCGGCGGCAACAGCCGCAACCTCGCACTCGCCGGCCAGGAAAAAGATGGCAGCGTCTGGGCAATCTCCAAGATGAACATGCTGCTGCACGGCATCCCTGACGCCGATCTACGTAACAACGACGACGGGACGCTCGAAGACCCCGCCCACATCCAGGGCGGCGAGTTGATGCGCTTCGATCGCGTCCTCACCAACCCACCGTTCTCACTGAACTACAGCAAAAACGCGATCCCGTTCCCCGAACGTTTCCGTTACGGCTACACCCCCGAGTCCGGCAAAAAGGCCGACCTCATGTTCGTTCAGCACATGCTGGCTGTCACCCGAGCTGACGGGATGGTCGCCACCGTAATGCCGCATGGGGTCCTGTTCCGCGGCGGTGACGAGGGACGAATCCGGTCCGGTCTCCTCGACGACGACATCATCGAAGCCGTCATCGGCCTCGGCCCATCACTGTTCTACGGCACCGGCATCCCCGCATGCATTCTGATCCTGCGCCACAAAGGCGCAAAGCCTGCTGAGCGTGAGGACAAGGTGCTGTTCATCAACGCTGACCGCGCCTACCGCGAAGGCCGCGCTCAGAACTTCATCGAACCCGAACACATCGAAAAGATCGTCTCGGCCTACCGCGAATTCGGCGACATAACGGCATTCGCCAAAGTCGTCAGCCGCCAGGAACTCGCCGCGAACGACGACAACCTCAACATCCGTCGCTACGTCGACACGACCCCACCGCCGGAACCGCAGGACGTGCGTGCGCATCTGCACGGCGGTATCCCCAAGGCTGAGGTGGAGGCCAAGTCGGAGCTGTTCACCACCCACGGATTGAGCATCAACGACCTTCTCGTTGAGCGTGACGCCGACTACCTGCAATTCATGTCTAGCGTCACCGCCAAATCCGAGCTCAAGGAACTGATCGGAACCAACACTGGGGTCATTGACGCCGAAGCTGCTATCACCGAGGTGATCGAATGCTGGTGGACTGCAGAGCAAGCCCGATTTACCCGGCTACAGACCACGGCTGACCTGATAGACCTACGCAAACAACTGGTCGCCACATTCCAGACAGCACTGGCACCGATCGGCATGCTCGACCGCTTCGTGGTCAGCGGCATCATCGCCAGCTGGTGGGGCGAGAATCAGCCCGATCTCAAGACTCTTGCCTCAATCGGCTTTCAAGGCCTTATCGACGCATGGGTCACCACAGTGCTCGACGCTCTGGACGAGGAGAAGTCCAAGATCGATCCGCTCGACCACAAAGTTGCACGCGCGTTGCTGCCCGAGTACCTCGACGGCTTGGCTGTCCGCGATGCCGACGTTGCAGAACTTGACTCGACGATCAAGGCCGCCACTGCCAAACCCGGCGACGAAGATGCAGACGACACAGACGGGCAACTGTCGCCCGCCGAACTCAAGAAGCTGAAGACGCAACTGACTGCGGCTAGGAAACACTTCAAGGCCGATAAAGCTTCATTTGCCGAGAAACTCACCGCTGCAGTTCGTGCGCTCGACGACGCTGCTGCGCAGGCACTCGTCCTCGACCTCTTCCGAAATGACTTGCTCACCGTCGCTGACCAACGAGTAACCCGACACCGCCGAGCGGTTGTCGACGCGTTCGAAACCTGGTGGAGCAAATACCGAGCAACTCTCGCTAGCCTCGAACACGAACGCGACACGGCAGCCGAGAATCTAGCGGGCTTCCTCAAGGAGCTCGGATATGAGTAGCGCACCGGCTGATTGGACCTCGACTTTACTTGGCAAACAACTCAGCTTGCTGAAAGACGGAACCCATGGTTCGTTTTTACGGACACAGATTGGCGTTCCTTTTCTGAGCGCGAAGAATATTTCGAAGTCAGGCACGGTTATCTTCGACGACACCGATGATCTGATCTCGGATCGTGATTACCAGGCGATACATTCAAGGTTTTCCTTAAAGTCAGGAGACTTGCTCCTAACCATTGTAGGGTCGCTCGGGCGACGTGCGATGTTTCGTGGAGAGAGGGTAACTTTTCAACGAAGTGTTGCGTATCTTCGGTCGAATGGGCACTTCTTGATCCTAAGTACCTGTTCCACCTGTTAAGCGGAAACGAGTTTCAGCGGGAACTCGTTATGCGAAGTAATTCAACTGCGCAGGCGGGCGTGTACCTCCAAGAATTGGCAAAAATTGAGATCTCGCTTCCGTCGCTAGCTGAGCAGCGGCGTATCACTGAGATCCTGGACACCCTGGACGACCAGATCCGCGCCACCGAGCGGATCATCGCCAAGCTCACACTCGCCAAGAACGGCTACTCGGATGATTCTTTTGGCCATACGTTAATGTCCGACTCGAAATCTGTACCATTAGTTCAGCTTTTGGCGCACTTGATCGACTATAGGGGGCGCACGCCGCGAAAGTTAGGCATGGACTGGGGAGGTGGCGAAATCCTGGCACTCTCCGCTAACAATGTTCAAATGGGGGGGATCGATACCAGCAAGGAAGCCTACTTCGGTAGCGAAGCGCTATACGCAAGGTGGATGACGAATGGGACAACCAAACTCGGCGACATACTAATGACGCTGGAAGCACCGCTTGGGAACGTCGCCCAGGTCCCAGATGAGGAAAAATATATCCTCAGTCAGCGCGTTGTCTTGCTTCGGTTTGATGAATCGAGATTTCTAAACAGATTTGCCTATTGGTACCTGCAATCCCAGCCACTGCAAAAGGAACTGGTGCGAAATTCGACCGGTACGACAGCATCTGGAATTCGCCGAGCAAGCCTCGAAAAAATATCTGTGCCAGTGCCAAGCATATCGGAACAATGCAAGATTGCAGACACATTGTTCGCCTTCGAATCTAAGATCGCTGCCGAGCAGAGGGGTCTGACGAAGCTGCGGCTTCAGAAGCAAGGTCTGAGTTCGGACCTCTTAACAGGTCGCGTTTTGGTGGTACCGGAGAATCAATCATGAGCCTCGGCCCGGAATACATCGAATCCGAGAAACCGTTGCTCGATCAGTTGGCCGGTCTTGGCTGGTCGCAAATCGAAGGCTCCAAATCCGACCCGACCGTGACTGGTCGAGAATCGTTTCGTGCACCGCTGATCGAGGCACGGCTTCTCAGGTCGCTGCACCAAATAAACCTCGGTCCTGACGGTCAACCGTGGCTGGATGACTCAAGACTGTCCGAGGCAGTCTCCTCGCTGACGCGCACAGAGACCGGCAAGCTCATCGAAATCAACGAACGTTTGACTGAGCGCCTCCTCGAAGGCGTATCGGTTGCGGGGCTGCCAGAGTGGGATCAAGGTCGCAGCCAACGAATCAAGTTCATCGACTTCGAGCATCCCGAACTCAACGACTTTCTAGCGGTTAACCAGTTCCGCGTCGACGAGCCCGGCGGTCAATCAAAGAAGTTCGTGGTGCCCGATGCGGTGTTGTTCGTCAACGGAATTCCACTGGTGGTGATCGAGTGTAAGAGCCCGTATGTCACTGATCCGATGGCCGAAGGCATCAACCAGCTACGGCGTTACGCAAATCAGCGCGATCTCGGCGCTCCCGAGGGTAGTGAGCGGCTGTTTTGGACCAACCAGTTCGTCATTTCGACTTACGGCGACAAAGCCCGCGTCGGCACGTTCACTTCAGGCCCTGAGCACTTCCTTGAATGGAAGGACCCCGCACCGCTTAGCCGCGACCAGTTGGCCGAGCACTTGGGCAAATCTGCCGCCGACCTCACTGGGCAGGAATTGCTCGTTGCCGGGATGCTCACTCCCGCAAATCTTCTGGACATCATTCGGCATTACATTCTTTTTCAAGAAGCTGGTGGACGACGCATAAAGATCGTTGCCCGCTATCAGCAGTATCGCGCCGTCCTCAAATCCGTCGATCGTCTGCGCACCGGCAAGACTCGTAAAACTGACGGTGAACAGGACCGTCGCGGCGGATTGGTGTGGCATACCCAAGGGTCGGGTAAGTCTTTGACGATGGTGTTCCTGGTGCGCGCCATGCGCGCCGACCCTATCCTGCGTGCGTTTAAGGTCGTGATCATTACTGACAGAACCGATCTGGAGAAACAGCTGGCTGCGACAGCGAATCTCTCCGGCGAAACTGTCCAACGGGCACGGAAGTCGGCCAAGCTCCGGACGATGCTGGCCGAGCACGGGCCAGCGCTCGTATTCGCGATGATTCACAAATACCGCGACCCGGACACGCAGAGTTCGATAGACCGGGGCCTAGACAGTGATGAAGGTGTCGAATCGTTCGGCGTACTCAATACGGACGAGTCGGTTCTCATCTTGGTTGATGAAGCGCACCGTTCGCAGACTTCGACCCTGCACGCGAACCTGATGGCCGCCCTGCCGAATGCCGCCAAGATCGGGTTCACCGGAACACCGATCATGCGCGAGGGGAAGAAGCGTACCGAGTCGATCTTCGGCGAGTTCATCGACAAGTACACAATCCGGCAGGCCGAGGAGGATGGCGCTGTAGTGCCGATCTTCTACGAAGGTCGAACTGCCAAGGGTGCGGTGGCAGGCGGTAGTGACCTCGATGAGCTCTTCGAGGACATGTTCGCCGAGCACACCGACGCCGAGATCGAGAAGCTGAAAACCCGCTACGCCACGGCAGGGTCCGTTCTCGAAGCACCCAAATTGATTGCGGCCAAGTCGAAATCAATGTTGTGGCACTATATTTCGACCGTGATGCCGAACGGCTTCAAAGCGCAAGTCACAGCAGCCAGTCGCCTGGCGACGGTTCGCTACCACGAAGCGTTGAGGGTCGCCCGCGATGAGTTGGTGGCTGACATCGCGGCGCTACCGGCTCATCTGAGTGCCGACTACGACGGTGATGCAATCGACATCGACAGCCTCGACCGCACAACGCAAGTGCTGGTGCGTGCGGCTCCCCAGATCGAGTTGCTCAAGGCGTTGGAATTCGTTCCGGTATTTTCGGGCAGCCACAATGACGATCCGACTTGGGCGCAGTGGACCGACAAGTCGCGTCAGGACTCCGCGATCGAAGACTTCAAAAAGAAGCTCGGGCAGCCGGGCGACAAGACCAGCCCGGTGGCTTTCCTGATCGTGCGCACCATGCTGCTGACCGGCTTCGACGCGCCGGTTGAGCAAGTGCTCTACCTGGACCGTTCGATCCAAGACGCCGAACTGTTGCAGGCTATTGCTCGCGTAAACCGGACTGCCACCGGCAAGAGTGCTGGACTGCTGGTCGACTACTACGGCGTCGGTGCGCACCTGCAAAAGGCGCTCAGGGCTTACGCACCCGAAGACGCCGACGACGCGATCGGTGCCTTGGCGTCGATCAGGGACGAACTGCCTAAGCTGGGCGATCGACACGCACGAGTGATCGCCGTCTTCGCCCAAGCCGGTATCGACACTTTCGACACTGCCGAGGATGTCGAGGCCTGCGTGCAGGTGCTGGCCGACGAGGCCCTCCGCGCCCGCTTCGAAGTACTTCTGAAACAGTTCCTTTCCACGATGGACATCGTTTTGCCGCGCCCCGAGGCCCTGCCGTTCGTGCGGGATGCCAAACGTCTCGGGATCATCTCGCTGGCTGCGAAGCGGCGCTACCGCGACGACGGTCTCGGCGACTTCGACAGTTCTCTGTACGGGGAAAAGGTCCGCAAACTGATCGACGAGCATGTCACAGCCCTCGACATCGCCACCAAGATTCCGCCAGTGTCGATCACCGACGCTGATTTCTTGGCCAAGGTCCAGGGGCTGACTTCCGACAAGGCCAAGGCGTCGGAGATGGAGCACGCGCTCCGCTTTCATATTCGTAAGAACTTCGACGAAGACCCGGCTCGGTACAGCAAGTTGTCCGAACGGCTCGACGACATTCTTAAGACGTTAATCGACAAGTGGGATCAGCTCGCGTTGGCACTGACCGAATTGCTCGGTGATGCGCAGGACGATGGCAGCGGCAATGCTGTGCACGAAGATCCGCTGGTGGCGCGCTTTTACGGACTGTTGGAGGCTGAGTTCGCAACCGGTGAAAAATTGTCCGAGGAAGTTCGTCTCGACATTGTGCACCTGGCGCAAAAGATCGTGCTTGACGTCGAGATGCAGGCCAGTATCGTGCGGTTCTGGCAGAACCCGCATAAGCAAAATTTTCTTCGTAGGCAGCTGATCCACACCATTGACGACCGCGACTTGTTCCCGTTCGACGAGCAGGCGCCGCTGGCCGATAAGCTGATGGAACTTGCCAAGGCGAATCAGTCCCTTATCGCTTCTAGGAGCAAGCAGTGAGTGTGGCAGCGATGACGCTCCAACTCGATGGTATGACTGTTTCCGTCGAAACCGGAGGCACCAGCCGAAAGGCAAAGCTGACCATAGACCGGGACGGCAGCCTACAACTCAAAGCGGCACCCGACATCGAGCAGGCTGAGCTCGAGCACTTCCTCGCCTCTAAGCGTGGATGGATCTACCGCAAGCTCGCCGAAAAGCAGTCGCTCCGCCAAGAGTCGGTTGTCAAGGAACTTGTAGATGGTGAAGGCTTTCTCTACCTTGGCCGTAGCCATCAGCTCAGGATCGTCGACACCGAAGACCATCGAGTGCGGCTGCAACGAGGCAAGCTGAACCTTCCGAGGGCCCTTGCCGAACCTGGATATGATCACCTGATCGGTTGGTATCGAACGGCAGGGCTGACTTGGCTCAAGCCCCGAGCCAAGGATTGGGCCAAGCGTTTACACGTTGTTCCTCTGCAGATTGAAGTGGCTGACCTTGGCAACAAATGGGGATCGGCTTCACCAAGCGGTCGAGTCCGCATTCACTGGGCAACCATGCAGCTGCGCCCAGCACTCGTAGAGTACGTGCTCGCACACGAGCTCACGCACCTGCGCGAAGCGCACCACGGCCCCGCGTTCTGGCAACTTCTCACTCGAGCAATGCCAGACAGCGATCAGCGCAAGTCGGAGCTCGCGGCTGCAGGAGCACATGTCTGGCAGGGAAAGTCCGCTTAGAAGGAGTTCCGACGCCCGGCAAGGGGTAGGGGTGGGAGCCCCCTCCCGGCCCCGCGGAGCGGGGGCAGCCAGGTACTGCAGATTTCGTCGGCTGCGGTGCGAAAAGAACCGCATTTTGACGCCCTCAAACGCCCTGAACAGGCCTTTTCGGGCTGAACGCGCGTTCGAATGCCGGCCCCAGCTCGACGTCCAGCATGGTTCGGGTCGACAATACGTTCGATTTGTCGCGTATTACACAGCTGCTGAACGGATTTCGGAGAGGTGGGCAGGAACATTGGACAGATCACCGTACGGCGTACGACCATTGGTGCTCGATCTTTCACCAGCAGAGAGGGGCCTCAGATGCCCACGATCACCCCCAAGTTCCCCGTAGCGACGGGCACGAAGGAGCAGCACGCAGAGATGGCGAGGATCGCTCTCGCGAAGGTCTACGAGCACGCGCCCTACACCGCGGAGGTCGATTGCGATTTCTGGCTCCAGGTCGCGGGTCTGCACTCGTTCCTGTCCGGCCCAGCGGACTGAGCGCCCGTGTTCACCGACGCAGAGCTCGCGGCGTGGTTGGTCGCTGAGCAGGATCACCGGATCGCCGAGCTCGAGCACAGCGGCCTCGAATCGTCCGAGGTGCTCGACGAACTGAGAGTGCAGATCATCGACGCGGCGATCGCTCGCCAACTCGGCACGGTCGGTCTCAGACCACAGGACGTTGCCGATCTGCTCGCCGCGCTCGATCACACGAAGTTCGTCCGGCCGGACGGCACGGTCGACGTCGAGCGGGTCGAGAAGGCCATAGGCGCGCTCGCCCGTGGTGCCGCGACAGAGAACCGACCACCCCCGCGTTCGTCCGACCGCGCACCGAACCGCGGCGTCGGCCGCTACCTCGAAAGGACGTGACTACATGAGCACCGATGACCTAACGGCGGGCACCGAGTCGGTCGTCGACTTCTACCGCGCCAAAGCGAAGAGCGTCGGCACCGTCCTCGAGGCCGACGACCTCGCGACCGCCGCGGACCTACAGGCCACGACCGATGACATCGCGGCGCTCGATGCAGCTCTCGCCGCCGACGGCCGCACGATCACTACGAAGAGCGGAACGGTCAAGATGCACCCCGCGGTGGCCGCGGTTCGGCAGCTTCGTATGACCCGAGCTCGCTTGGCATCGGTCATGGACGCGCGGATCCTCGCCGCTCGCTCGGCGTCCGGAGCTGCGAGCGGTGGGCAGACCGGCATTCGCGGGGTCTACACCGGAGACGGATCTCAGAACCAGGGACGGGACAACGAACGCGGAGCTCGTCGCGGCAAGGGACGTGTGGCGCGCCCCCGAGCGGGACGGGGTGCGTGATGGCTCGACTGATGCTCGCCTCCGACCTGGTGGACGCGGGTCGTCCCGCTGCCCTCACGTTCGACGATGTCCCGCCCGAGTTCCGTCCTAGCAACTGGCGTCGGTGGCTCGGCAAGGTGAAGACAAGGCACATCGCTGAGGCGCTCGTCAGCGAGATCGAGGAGAAACGAGCGCGCGAGATGGCAGCGAGTGAGATGCGGTCGGACGCCTATTGCCAGTGGCTCGCGGACCGTGACCTGGCTACGCCATCCGGTCGACCGCTACGCGGCTGGGATTCGACGTCACTCGCGCGATGGGAGGACAGCCAGTGAAGGGGCTGCAGGTTCCGGCCCGGTGCCAACGCGGGCACCATCTCGAGCCGCGGACGACCTACGTGCGTCACACCGGGGCCGACGAGTCGGCGGCGTCGGGCCACCGCCCCATCGGTTGGGAATGTGTCGTGTGTGTTCGGGTGGCGTGTTGGCGGGCTCAGTTCCCGAACCGAGCGGTGCCGGCCGAACTCCTTGAGCCCGAAAACTACAAGCGACAGCTAGGCGCTCGACACAGGTCCATAATGCCGAAATTCACAGCCGCCGTTGAGTTTCGGTCCGGTTGGCAGTTCGCGGACCGCGACTCGACACCCAATACGCGAGCCGAGCGGGAACGCGCAGTCGCCGAGGTCGAACGCCGCGAGCGCGCGCGGAAAGCACGAGAGCTTCATGACGCCGAGGATCGTCGAGTTCGGCAGATCCGGCGCGGGCACGCCGACGACGCTCTGCGGTCGATCCGCGCTCTCATGGGTGCCGCGTCGTGAACGAGCCACGCGGCGGCTATTTGTCCCGGCGACGCCCAAGGCCCCCGATTTACGCGATCGGGTCGAAGCATCGTCGCTACGAGCAACAAACGGCACAAACATGTTTCGCATTCTCAAATAGTCTCGTGATCCCACAGCTGAGCGACTGGATGGGATAGCAATGGGATAGCAGTGACCGACTGAACCGCCGTTTTACGACGGGAACCGCCGGGTAGCGGTATCACGCCAATATGCTGGCCACAGCCGTTTAATGGGTCTATACGGGACGATGCAGGATCGCCCGAGAATGTCAGAATATAACTCATAATCCATTGGTCGCGGGTTCGAGCCCCGCCCGCCCCACCACGCGGTCATTTTTTCAGATCGCATGACGCATTGCGGACATCGAATGTCCTCGATCGTGGGCACACTGGAACCTGCGGAACAACAGTGCACACCACGACCAGTAGACGGAGCCGGCCCGTGACTGCTGAACGATCATCGCCATCGGTTCACCCACCGACATGGAAGTTCGACTACCCGATCGTCCATGTCGAGACTCGGTCCCAGTGGCGTTCTTGGTTGCAGCGCGAGCACGCCTCGACCCGCGGCGTGTGGCTGTGCTCGTGGCGCAGCACCACCGATCGACCACGGTGTCCGTATCCGGACGCCGTCGAGGAGGCCATCTGCTTCGGCTGGATCGACTCCACCGCCGGCGTCCTCGACGAGCAGCGCGGCCTGCAGATGTTCACGCCTCGTAGGCCGAAGAGCCAGTGGACTCGACTCAACCGGCAGCGCGCAGCCGACATGGACGAGCTCGGCCTCATGACCGACGCGGGTCGACGGGCCGTCGCCGCCGCGAAAGCCAACGGCTGGTGGACGATTGCCGATCAGGTCGAAGACCTTCTGGAACCACTCGAGCTGACAACTGCGCTGGACGAAGCCCCGAACGCTCGACGCAACTGGGACGGTTTTCCGCCCAGTGCCCGCAAGCAGATGCTCTGGTGGGTTGTCAGCGCGGCCCGCGCCGACACTCGTGCAGATCGAATCGCGCACATCGTCGCCGAGGCCGCGGCCGGTCGACGCGCCCGCGGATGAAGGCACCGACGAGCGACGTTCAGGGCACCACGGTCACCGGCCACCGTCCCGCTTTGACCAAGCGGACCGCTACGGAGCCTGCTATCCGATGTCCTGCATTCTCGGACGCGCCCACCACCACTGCGTCCGTGCGAAGCTGTTCTGCCACGGCCATCAGCCCGTTGTACGGATCACCGTGCGCGGTACGAAACTCCCAGCGCACGTGTTCGCGGTCCCCGAAACGGGCAGCCGACGTTCTGATGTAGTCGAGCAACTCGTCGGCGATCTGCTGACCCGTTTCGACGAGCGATATACCGGCCTGGCCCCACGACGCCGTCGCAATGGGTTGCACGTACACGAGTATCAGCAGCGATCTTTGTCTGCGGGCCAGTCCTGCGGCGTAGGCGGCGGCGCGCCAGGACGAATCGGATCCGTCTATTCCCACCACGATCGAGGTGGGTCCGTCGTGGCCGTACTCGAATCCGGCAGACTCCTGCGCATTGCTCACGATCTGAGGCTACTGCCGTACCCGCGCGTTCGAACACTTCATCCCGTGGCGGTACGGTTGGACCACATCGAGTGCCGGTCACTCGAACGCTCACATTGGACGGGAGTAGCAAGTGAACGACGCCTCGCAACACGATGGCCCGTCGACGGATCCGGCTACGGTGTTCGCCGCTCTTGCCGACATCGTGTACCGAGGTACCAGCGCCGAGGCAATCTATACCGCCATCTGCAACGCCGCCGTGCTCGTCGTTCCCCACTGCGATCACGCGAGCCTGATGCTGATGCGCCACGGAAAGCCCGTCACCGTCGCCGCGTCGGACGACATCGCTCGCGTCGTCGACGATATCGAACGCGCTACCGGCCAAGGTCCGTGTCTGGACGCGATCACCAGCGAGGTAGTACAGCTCGAAGCCGACTTTCGCACTCCCACTCAGTGGCCCGCGATGGCTCGTGGTGTGTTGAACCGCACGCCGGTACGAGGGGCAATGGGTTTTCGCCTGAAGGTGGACGATCAGAAGGTGGGCGCTCTCAACCTGTTCACCGACAAGCCGGGAGTGTTCGATACCGACAGCGCGAGCAAGGCGGTCATCCTGACGGCGTTCGCAGCGGTCACGGTCGCGGCGGTCACCAACGGTCAGGAAGCATCGACGCTGCGTGACGGTCTCGAAAGCAACAGAGAGATCGGCAAGGCGATCGGCTTGATCATGGCCATGAACGACGTGTCCGACGACGAGGCGTTCGCCTTGTTGCGCAAGTCTTCCCAGGACCTGAACGTCAAGATCGCCGATCTCGCGGCGTCTGTCGTCGATCGGCACAGCAAAGGTCTCACCACCTGAGCCGGTGTGCTCAGCGCGCGCTCTGAACCTTCTTGGGCAGCGCGAAGACCAATGCCAGCGCCAGCACGCTGAACGCCGCACTGACCGCCATCGCCATGGCTGCGCCGTGTAGAAAGCCCGATCCGACGGTGTCGGGCCCTGTGATGTTCAGACTCCCGAACAGAACACTGCCGATCACGGCGATGCCGATCGCAGAACCGACGCGCTGCATGGTGGAGATGACGCCGCTCGCCGCGCCCGCATCGTCGCGATCGACCGTCGCGACGATGAACTGTGCGTTGGGTGCGATGAATGCGCCGTTGCCCAGACCTGCGATGAACAGCGGAACCAAGAGCGTCCAGTGCGAGATGGTGTCGGCGCTACTGGTCGCGAGAATGATCCACAGCCAGATGAGCCCGATCGAGACGAACGAGGCCCCGAGTATCAGGACGGTACGACCGAGACGAATGGTCAGCTTGTTGCTCTGCGAGGACGCGATGATGCTGCCGATCGCGAACGGAATCGATACCAGTCCCGACGACAGAGCCGTGTTGCCGAGTCCGGTCTGCCACAGCAGCGAGATGGTGAAGAAGATGCTGGTGAAGGCCGCGAAGTAAATGAGAGCGAGAACGACACCGCCGGTGAACGCCGGCCGGGTGAACAGTCGAGGCGGCACGAGTGGGCTCTGTCCCCGGCCGGTGCGAATCACCTCCCACCATCCGAACGACGCGATCAGCCCCACCCCTGCAGCAATGGTCAGGTACGTCCATAACGGCCAACCCAGTTGCTGACCTTCGATGAGTGGCACGAGCAGGGCGATCAATCCTACGGAGATGAGAACCAGTCCGAGCCAATCGATTCCGGGACGAGAGGTAGGTGCGGAGTCTTCCTTGTTCGGCAGCAATACAGCAGCAGCGACCAGACCGACGATTCCGATGGGCAGATTGACCCAGAAGACCAACCGCCACCCGTTCTCCTCGCCGAAGGCCTGAATGATGAGGCCGCCGACGATGGGTCCTAGCGCAGTCGACACTCCGATGACGGCCCCCATGATGGCGAAAGCCTTGCCGCGCACGGGTCCCGGAAAGAGCAGCTGAATGAACGCGGTGACCGCAGGTACGAACATGCCGCCTGCCAGGCCCTGAACGATCCTGGCGACGACCAGTTGCAGGTCGTCCTGAGCAAGACCGCACGCGAAGCTCGCGACGGTGAACAGCGCGAGGCCGGCGAAGAAGGTCCACTTGTGACCGATGCGGTCGCCCACCTTGCCCGCGGGAATCAAGGCCAGGCCGAATGCGAGTGCGTAGCCCGAGATGATCCAGGACAGGACCGATTCCGAAGCGTCCAACGTGGTGCCGATAGTCGGTAGTGCCACATTGACGATGGTGGTATCGAGGAGCGCCATGAACATACCGAGCAGCAGAACCACCAGTGCCTGCCACGCGCGCTTGGGTACCTCGATCGCGGGTGGGGTTTCGGTAGCACCGCGGTCGGTCACTGCGCCGCCCTTCGTAGCTGTAATAGAGCGGTATCGGTAGACCGTTCGGTGGTTGTCAGCCGATCATGGCCGTTGCCGCGAACACCCATGACAGGCCTGCGGACAGCAGAACGAATGCCGACGCGACGACGCGTCCGGCCCACTGTGTCTCCAACAGTGACGTTTCCGGCACAGATGTTCCCATAACGGTCTGTGCGCTGGAGGAGTCCGTCGGCGTCATGATCCACTTCCCACCCTGCATCTGCGTATCTCGTTCGGTCCGGCCGCTACATACCCCGGCCTCGCCTGCCGAAACTACTTCGCCGAGACAACGGCCTCCACAGCATCGAGAAACGGGTGCTGCGCCGACAAGAGCTTCACTTTTGCCTGCGCGAGCGGAAACCATTCGATGCGGTCCACCTCGGGAAACGCAGTCATGACACCGGATTTCGGCGGCCACTCGATCTCGAATGTGTTGCTCACCGCATTCGTCACGTCGAGGTCGGCTTCGACGCCGAAGGCAGTGACGATCTTTCCGGCGCGCTGCGTGACGGTGCCCAGTTCCACCAGATTGCCGGCGGGCACCTCCAGTCCGACTTCCTCTCGAAACTCTCGACGGGCCGCAGCGAGCAGGTCTTCGCCCTCGGCCACCAGCCCTTTGACGATCGACCAGGCACCGTCGTCCTTGCGGGCCCAGTACGGCCCACCGGGGTGTGCGATCAGAACCTCCGGTCCTTCGGTATTCACGCGATACAACACGATTCCTGCACTGGTGACCATGTCGACAGCGTGCCATCGATTCGCGTGCACACCGCATTCCTCGGCCGGCAGACGGGAGACACGCCGTTCTTTTCGTGGTTGCTGTACGGACCGTCGGCGAATCGCCCGTGAGTCCACACGCCGTGCCGTGAATCGGCGTAACAGCTATTGTCTACCGATGCAGGAGCGCGCAGCGTCCACCAGACAGGCCGTACTCGAAGGGGCAGCCGCCAGTTTCGAGAAGTTCGGTTACGGTACGGCCAGTTTGAGCACGATCATCGCCCATGCCGGGGTGAGCAAGGGCGCGATGTACTTCCATTTCTCGTCTAAGGAAGAGCTGGCGCAGGCGGTGATCGACGCGCAACTGACCATGGCGGCCACAGCCACTGCCGTCATCGTCGAGAACACCCCGAAAGCGCTCGATGCGTTGATACTCGTGACCAAGGAGCTGGGACGTCAGCTGCAGACCGAGTCCATCTCGCGAGGGGGCATGAGACTGACGCTCGAATCCGCCATCGCGGACGGGCCCCACTCGCTGGCGTTCGAGGAATGGATCGTCAAGATCGGCGATCTGATCGAGCGTGCCCAGACCGAGGGCGACATCGTCGACGGCGTCGACGCAACCGCAGTGGGTCGGTACATCGTCTCGCTGTTCACCGGAGTGCACACGGTCTCGGAGATGCTGACCGGACGCGACGACCTTCAGCAGCGGCTCACCGAGATGTGGCAGATATTGCTTCCCGGCGTCGTTCCGCGTCGACGTCTGCCGCGACTGGTCGCGCTCGCCGAGGATCCCGTCATCGACTGGAACGGTCGCTAGGAGCCAGCCACGGTTCGGACGTCGCCGAGACGGACACGGCCGACAGCACCACTCCGTCGCGCTCGAATTGGATGCGGTGCACGCCGTCCGTGGAGTCGGTATCGACGATGACCGAGCACGGCTTCGCCCATTCGGCGAAGCCCATGAAGCGCACCTCGCACGTAGTGAAGTCCAGCGTCGGCGTCCCGGTCACCAGACGCAATGCCTGACGGGCGGCTTCGAGCAGGGTCACGCCGGGAAGGTATTCGACGGAATGGTCGAACATCGCCAGGTTGCGGGGATCGGGCGCGACGAAGAGCGACCCGTCGGAGGTGTGCCGTGCCAAGACGACGTCGGAAGGATCGAGCCGTCCCACAGTGGAAGGGTCGACCACCTCGGTCCCGGCAGGCAGGAACCGGAAGTGGGGGTCGGCCATCGCCGAGGTGCGAAACTTCGAGTACACCTCGGGACCGATCGACCGCACGGACGCCGAACCGAACGCCACGAGTCGGTCGCCGTTCAACAACCTGGCCGACAACTTCACGTTGTCCATCGAGTCGTCTTCGAACGTGACGTCGGTCGTGATCGACTCGGCAACGAGCGAATCGTCGATGTCGTCCACCGAGAGAGGATCGAGAATCTCGAAGCGAGAATGTTCGATGAAGACGACGTGATCGAGTGGGACTCCGTGATCGACGTGGCAGAAGAGGCTGATCGCCTGGCGTAGCGCCTCGGCCACCATGAGCGAATCGTGGGTTCGGCGAACCGGAGCGAACATCCGGTGTGAATTCGGAAGTTGAACCGCCGCCCGATGGGTTTCGTCGACCGTCTCGTAGTCCGTCAACAAAACGTCGGCCGGCGAACGCCGATGCACGAGGTGCCGCGGAACGGTTGCTGCGTAACTCAAACTCATGAAGCCCCTTAAAACCGACCGATCCGGTTTTTTATAGCACTGTTGAGCCTCCCGGACCGCCTGCTCAGTATGTCGCGGACGACCGACAAAACCGGCATCCATCGACTTGATTCATTCAATCTGTATACAGCCGGAAGCGTCCCAATCCGGGGATCGCCCGGGGCCCGGGGCACCGCGACACAGATGACAAAAATCCCCGCCCGGTGAACCGGACGGGGATTGCGCTCCCCCACCTGGACTCGAACCAGGAACCCTTCGATTAACAGTCGAATGCTCTGCCAATTGAGCTATGGGGGATTGTCGTGCGACGCCGCACTCTCGTGCGAGCCGTTGAAAACAATAGCGCACACACCCTGCCGAGTACCAAATCGCCCTGCTCGAGCTTCGCCGGAGCCGCCCTGCTTCCCCAGAGCGTTTGCCCGGAGCGCAGTCGGGCAAGATGGACGTACAGCCGCACGCTCTACGGAAGGACCCACTGATGATTCGTTTGGTACTGGCGGCTGGAGCTGCATACGTGCTCGGCGCGAAGGCCGGCCGGGGCCGGTACGAGCAGATTCGCAAGACGGCGAACGCCGTTGCGTCGTCTCCGGCAACCAAGAAGGCGATCGAGGTCGGCCGGCAGAAGCTGTCCGATTCGCTCAACACCCAGCCGCGGCTCGAGCCGATGCAGCCGATCGACGACCAGACGCAGGTCTACGTCCCGCGCGATCAGCTGCGTCGCTAACCGACCTCGGCGACACTTCCGACCGCGAGTTCGAGCAAACTCCGCCGATATTGCTCCAAGGCGATGAGATCGCCGAACAGTGCGTTGTAGTCGTCGGGCTTCTCGACCGGAGACATGCGCTGGAGCTTCGATTTGAGTTCGGCCACCTGCTGGCCGACCCACACTTCCTGCAGCCTTGCCAGAACGCCCGAGATGTACCGGGTGAGTGCGTCGTCGGCCACCCGCATCGGGTCGACGGCCAACTCGGTCACCAACGACACCACGACAGCATCCTTGGCCTGCTTGGCCACGGCGTCGACCCATTCCCCGCCCCCCAGACCGGCGGCGGTGCCTCCGGCAGCAGCCACGGCGTCGCGCACCGCCGCGTATGCCGGATGGTGAAAGCTTTCCGGCGGAAGTGAGTCGAAGACCGTGCCTGCCATCGCAGGCATCTGCAGCACCGCCTTGAGAGCTTCCCGCTGCGGCCACAGGGACGGATCGGTGGGGTTGGGACGCGGCGGCCCGGCGGGGGCTTCCGTCGGCGCTGCCTGACGCTTCTCGAACGGCACGCGTTTGCCGCTGGTGTCGCCGCGCGCACCCTTCTTGGCCTCGTCCCGCACGCGGGCGAGCACCATCGCGGTGTCGTCCCAGCCGGTCCAGCCGGCGAGCTGCCGGGCGTACTCGTCCCGCAGCGACGCGTCCTTGATACGCGCAACCACGGGAACGGTACGTTTGAGCGCCTCGACGCGACCCTCGGGCGTGTCCAGATCATGCTCCCGCAGAAGCGATTTCACGACGAAGGCGAACATCGGGGTCCGTCGGGCAACGAGGTCACGAACAGCGTTGTCGCCGGACTTCAGCCGCAGGTCGCACGGATCCATTCCGTCGGGTGCCACGGCGACGAAGGTCTGCCCGGCAATCTTCTGATCACCCTCGAATGCCTTCATCGCGGCAGCCTGACCGGCATCGTCCCCGTCGAAGGTGTAGATCACCTCTCCGCGAAAGTAGCTGTCGTCCATCATCAATCGACGCAGCATCGCCAGGTGATCCTCGCCGAACGCGGTGCCGCACGACGCCACCGCCGTCTTGACTCCCGCCAGATGCATCGCCATGACGTCGGTGTAGCCCTCGACGATGACGGCCTGATGAGACTTCGCGATCTCCTTGCGCGCCAGGTCGAGACCGAACAACACCTGAGACTTCTTGTACAGCATGGTCTCCGGGGTGTTGATGTACTTCCCCGGCATCGTGTCGTCGTCGAACAGTTTGCGCGCGCCGAACCCGATGACGTCGCCGCTCTGACTGCGAATGGGCCACACCAACCGGCGTCGGAAACGGTCGATGGGCGTCCCCCGCTTGCCGGGTGTCGCCAGTCCCGCGTCGACGATCTCCTTGGCCTCGAAGCCCCTCCCCAGCAGATGTTTGGTGAGGGTGTCCCAGCCGTCGGGTGCGTATCCGCAGCCGTAGGCCAGCGCGGCGTGGCCGTCGAAGTTGCGTTCGGTGAGGTAGTCCCGTGCAGTCTGGGCGTCGGGGCCGCTGAGCCTACCGGCGTAGAACTCCTGCGCTGCCGCGTTGGCGGCGATCAGTCGTGCGCGGGTACCGCGGTCACGTTGTACCGACGGCCCTCCGCCCTCGTAGGAGATCGAATAATTCAGTCGGTCGGCGAGTTGCTCGACGGCCTCGACGAACGAGATGTGCTCGATCTTCTGGAGGAAGGAGTAGGCATCACCACCTTCGCCGCAGCCGAAGCAGTGGTAATGACCGTGATTGGGCCGAACATGGAACGACGGAGACTTCTCGTCGTGGAAGGGGCACAACCCCTTCATGGAGTCGCCGCCCGCGCGCTTGAGGGAGACGTAGTCGCCGACTATGTCTTCGATCCGTGTGCGTTCGCGAATGGCGGCGATGTCACGTTCAGGAATTCGGCCGGCCACGACTGGAGTCTAGCGCTGAATCAGACACCCTCGGCAGCGCGATCAACCCCAGCTGGCCTGAGCCCCGAGTGACCGCTTGTCCACCAGTTCGAGTCGACTTTCGGTGTACGACGCGATCTGATCCACCACCACTCGGGTCCGTTCGGCGTCGCTGTTCGCGCGTTGCCAGGCCGGCACCAGGATGGGATCGAGTTCGCCCGGTGCCGAGCGCAGCAACCACTCGGCGACGCGGTGGATGCGATCACGTTGGCGTTCCTGGCGGATCTTGTGACCGGCGTCGGACATCACGTACCGCAGTGCCATCGTTTTGAGGAGTGCAACTTCCGAGCCGACGATCGACGGCACCACGAGATCGGCGTCGTACCGGCTGAGAGGCGCCGTCCCGTACTTCTCGTGAGTGCCCTCGATGGCGGCGGTCGCGAAGCGCCCCACGAGTTCGCTCGTCATGTGCTTGAGTGCGACGGACGCGGCGAGTGTTCCGTCGTAGCGTCCCACCGCGATCACGACGGGCATCCTCGACAAACGGCTTGCCGCTTCGATCAATTCGTCGACGTCGAGTCCGCGAAATTCCGAGACACCGAGTTCGGCCAGGGCGCGTTGCTCGATCGGGTCGGACAGCGCGCGCAGGTCGATCCTGGCGTCGATCACGCCGTCCTCGACGTCGTGCACGGAGTAGGCGACGTCGTCGGACCAATCCATGGTCTGCGCTTCGAGGCACTTGTGCTTGTCCGGTGCACCCTCACGTACCCAGTCCAGAATCGCGGAGTCGTCGTCGTAGGCACCGAATTTCGCGCCCGGTGCCGGCCGGGTCCAGGGGTACTTGGTGGCGGCGTCGAGAGATGCACGGGTGAGGTTCAATCCCGCGCTGTTGCCGTCGGCGTCGAGGATCTTCGGCTCCAGGCCGGTGAGAATGCGCAGGTTCTCTGCGTTGCCCTCGAACCCACCACAGTCCTGGGCCACTTCGTCGAGTGCCCGTTCACCGTTGTGGCCGTAGGGCGGATGCCCGATGTCGTGGGCCAGTCCCGCGAGGTCGACCAGATCGGGGTCACTGCCGAGACCTTCGGCGATACTGCGGCCGATCTGCGCAACTTCGAGCGAGTGCGTCAATCGCGTACGCGGGGTGTCCCCGTCCCGCGGCCCGGTCACCTGAGTCTTGTCGGCGAGCCTGCGCAGGGCAGCGCAGTGCAACACCCGCGCCCGATCGCGCGCGAAGGCACTTCGATGCGAGGCGTTGTCTGCACCGGATCGCAGTCCGGCGGTCTTGGGAGGCTCGACGACGAACCGTTCGGCGTCGTGCGCCGAGTAGATGCCCGTCATGTCACTGGCCTGCCGTGTAGGAGAAGTCTGCGGTGAAGTGAGTCACCTGGTACCACAGAAGTGCGCCGGTCTCCCTGGCGATTCCGTGTGCCTGAGATTCTCGGGTGTAGACGGCCGGGCCGGTACGGGTCGGTGACGTCCATGCGTCGAGTCCGGCGTCGCGCGCCATGGTTCGGGTACGCAGCGAATGCCACGGATCGCTGACCAACACCACCGAAGACTTACCCTGCGCGCGCACGGTGTTGCTGACGGCCTCGATGCTTTCCAGCGTGTCCGACCCGGTCTCGACGGCCACGATGGCGTCGGCAGGTACTCCCTGCTCGATCAGATAGTTTCGGCCCGACGCGGCCTCGGTGAACAGGTCGCCTTCCTGCTTACCGCCGACGGTCACGATCTCGGGGGCGATGCCCTGCTCGTACAGCGATGCGGCCTGGGACAGTCGAGCCTCGAACACCGTCGAGGGTGTCCCGCTGTACTGCGCAGCGCCCAGTACGACGATGGCGTCGGCCTTGGAATAGTCGTCGATGCGCGCCACCTGCCACACCCTTACAGCAGTTCCGGCGACCAGCACCATTGCCATCAGGACCACTCCCGCGACCAGTCGGCCGGTCCAGCGTCCCAGTGTTCCGAAGAAGCCCAGGCGCTCGGGACCTGGGTCCGAGGCATACCGATCGTCGTACGGGTCGCCGTACGAATCTCGGTCGAGAGTTGAATTCACCCCTCGAGTTTGCCAGGCCCGCGCTTCTTGGGCGGGTACGGCGCGCCTCGGGACGTCAGAGCCATCCTCGGTCCTCGGCGACACGAACCGCTTCGGCCCTGGTGCTGGTGCCGGTCTTGCCGATCGCGGACGACAGATGATTGCGCACCGTCCCCTCCGACAGGTGCACCGTGGCAGCGATGGAGCCGGCCGTCCCTCCCTGCGCTGCGGCACGGAGAACTTCCTGCTCACGAGCCGTGAGCGGGGAGATGCCGTCCGTCAGAGTCTCGGTCGCCAGCGTCGGGTCAACTACCCGGAGCCCCAGGTGCACCCGCCGAACAGCGTCGGCCAGCTGCTTGGCTGGAGTGTCCTTGACCACGAAACCCGACGCACCCGCATCGATCGCGCGGCGCAGGTAACCCGGTCTGCCGAACGTGGTGACAATCAGTACCCTCGATTCGGGAGCGACCAGTGCCAACTCGGCGGCCACGTCGATTCCGTTCTTGCCGGGCATCTCGACATCGAGCAGAACGACGTCTGGTCGATGTTCCAGCACGGCAGCGACCACTTCGTCCCCGCGTCCCACCTCGGCGACGACCTCCAGATCGTGCTCGAGACCCAGTAGTGCTGCGAGCGCGCCGCGCACCAACGCCTGGTCGTCGGCCAGCAACAGTCTGATACTCACGGTGCCGAGACCTCCAGCTCGAAGCCGCCGGTCGGAACCCGGGCGAGAGTCAGTGAACCACCGGCAGCATCGACCCGCTCGGCCAACCCACGCAGCCCGTTGCCTCCGCCGGTGTCGTCGGCCGGTCCGCAACCGTCGTCGACGACGGAGATGCTCGACGGCGTCAGCGTCACGTGGCAGCGCTGTGCGCTGGAGTGCCGAACCACGTTGGTCACCGCCTCCCTCATCACCCACCCGAACAGTTCTCGATGCCGTAGCGGAACGAGGTCGGCATCACTGGGCAGATCGGCCTTTATCCCGGCCGCGGTCAGAGCCGTACGCGCACTGAGCAATTCGGTGCCGATGTCGATCTGCCGCATGCCGCCGACGGTACTTCGCACATCGGCGAGTGCCTGGCGGGCAAGGGTTTCCAGTTCGGCGATCTCCACGGCGGCGCGGGCGGGATCGATCTCGATGAGCCGGCCGGCCAGTTCGCTCTTGACGGTGATGACGGTCAGGGAATGTCCGAGGATGTCGTGCACGTCCCGGCTCATGCGCTCGCGTTCGGCCACTATTGCCAGATCCGCCAATTGTTGCCTCGCCACGGCCAATTCGTGATTGCGCTGGAATACCTGGGTGATGCCCCACGCCGCGGCCGCGCTGATCAGCAGCTGAAACGCGAAGAAGTTGTCGGGCTCCCAGGATGACACGAAGCGTGGCACCGCTTCGACGAGTGCGACCATCACCACGACCAACGCCCACGCCTGCCGGACCGGCAGGGTCATCATGGCCAGTACTGCGATGTAGACGGTCGCACCGAAACCAGTGGTGCCGACCAGTGCGCTCATCGCGACCGTCAAGGCCACCATCACCCCGAGCGCAATCCAGGCCTGCCACACCGGCAGCGGGTTCCCACGCCGGTGGCCGTTACGAAAACGCCAGAAGGTGGCGGTGAACACGACACCGAAGCCGATGATCACGACGATTCCGAAAACCCGCGCAGCCATGGATTCGAGGGACAGGATGTCGTTCAACGGATAGATCAGGTAGATCAGCCAGATGGCCCCGAACATCCAGCCGTATCGCCAGACCCGCCCCTCCGGCAGGTCGGCGGTGAACGTGGTCATGTCGCCCACGGTATCTCCGTGGGCGACACGATCAGGGGTTTCGGTCTCAAGCACGCTTGGTGTCTCTCCGGAACAACAGGGAGGCTCCGGCGATGAACACCGCGGCCCACACCACCAGGTTGATCACGGCGATCAGCAACGTTCCGGTTTCGGTCCCGGCGAACGCGGCCCGGGACACGGTGGCCAGACCGTAGAGCGGGGTGAACTGGGCCAACATCGGGAACCAGCCGCTGTCACCGAGGGGAACGAAGAGTCCGCCCGCCAACGCCAGGAACGCCAGCACGGGTCCGAGAATCTGCATGACGTTCTCCGACGGCAGCAGGTAGCCCATGAACAATCCGAACGCGGCGAACACCGCCGAGCCGATCCAGCCGATCAGACCGCTGACGATCCACACCCAGATCGGCATGTCCGCCCCGAAGAACTTTGCGACGACGAACACCACGACGATCGAGGCTGCACCCATCGTCATGGCCACGAGGACCTTGGTGACGATGTAGGCGACCGGTTTCAGCGGGGTCAGCCGCAACTGTCGACTCCACCCTTGCGCCCGCTCGACCGAGACCATCGCTCCCCCACTGGTGGTGGCGAGCATTGCTCCGTAGACGGCCATGCTGATGGCGATGTAGCCGGTGACGTTGCCGTGCGCGAAGGGATAATTGGTCCGGTAATCCGACTGCGTACCGAAAATGACGAAGAACACCGGCGGCATCACCAACGTGAAGATCAGAGTGCGCTTGTTCCTGAACAGTCGGCGTATTTCGAGGCCGAGAAAGGTGGGCGAAAATCCGCCCCAGGCAACGGCTCTGGCAGGCGTGCGAGTGGACGAGATCGTGGTCATCGGATGCTCCCGGCGAGTTCGGTGTCGGCTTCGGAATCGGTGGTCAAGGCGAGGAAGGCGTCCTCGAGGTTGCGAGAGACGATTTCCAGATCCGTCGCATGTGCGTCGTTGAGCAGGAACCGGGCCACGCAGTCGGAGTCACGCCCGTGCACGATCACCCGATCGCCGCGAGTCTCGACGCGGTCCACCCCGGGCAGAGCCAGCAACACGGCCTGGTCGACCCCGGGCAACGTTGCGGTGACGGTGCGTCCTGCGGCCAGGTTCTTCACCTCGGCGGCGCTGCCGTCGGCGACGATCTTGCCGTGCCGAATCAGCACTATGCGGTCGGCGTAGGCATCGGCTTCGTCGAGATAATGCGTGGCGAAGAGCACCGTTCGGCCGGTGCTGGCGTCCTGCCGAATGGCGTTCCAGAAGTCGCGACGCCCTTCCACGTCCATGCCGGTGGTCGGTTCGTCGAGCACCAACAGATCCGGATCGGGCAGCAGTGCGAGTGCGAAGCGCAGTCGTTGTTGCTGGCCACCGGAGCATTTGGCCACTCGACGGTCTCCGATATCGACGATGCCGGCCCGCGTCAGCACCTCCTTCACCGAGCGGGTGTGCGCGAACAACGCCGAGGTCAGCTCGACGGTTTCGCGTACGGTCAGATCACGCAGCAAACCGCCGGTCTGCATGACGGCCGAGATCCGCCCCTGGGCGATCGCGTCGGCGGGCGTGCCCCCGAACACCGACACCGACCCGGTGGTGGGTGTTGCCAGGCCGAGCATCATGTCGATGGTGGTCGTCTTTCCCGCTCCGTTGGGTCCGAGAAATGCGACGACCTCGCCCGGTTCGATGGACAGGCTGAGCCCGTCGACCGCCCGGACCGAGCCGTAGGTCTTGGTGACGTCTCGTAGTTCGACTGCCGTTGTTGTGGTCATGGGATTCACTCTGCTGCGATCGAGCAGCGTCGACTTCGTTCGAGCGTCACGATTGCGAGGTGACAACTGTCATGTATCCACATCGACCTGCTCGATCTCGGCACCGCCCAGCCGGTAGATTTCAGGCCATGGCAGTCCAGCACCGGCGGCACAGCAGCGCCACAGTCCCCAGGTCGGTCCATCGTTTTCGTCGTCTCGCCGCTACGGGTGCTCTGACCCTGTTCGCCGCGGTTCTGCTCGCGCCGGGGGTGGCGTCCGCCGAGGCTCCCTCGCGCCTCGCCACGCAGATCACCGACAACGTCCAGGCTCTCGACCCGGATGCGCTGGCCGAGGTGCAAACCTCGATCGACGACCTCTACGGCAGCAGCCAGCTCAGGCTGTGGGTCACCTATGTCGCGGACTTCGACAACATGTCGGCGGCGAACTGGGCCGATCAGACGTACGGGAGAAGCGATCTCGGCGAGCGCGATGTTCTCCTCGCGGTGGCGACCGTGGACCGTTCGTACTACCTCGCTGTGAACACAGGGCTGTCGCAGATCACCACGTCGGAGCAAGACGATATCCGTGTCAACGACGTCGAACCCGCACTGCGCGAAGAAGATTGGTCCGGCGCGGCCATTGCTGCGGCCGGTGCACTCGGTGACGCATACGCATCGAGCGGCGGCGGTGGTTCGTCGGCACCACTGCTGATCGGCGTCGGGGCACTAGCCGTGGCGGGCGGCGGTGCCGTCGTCTACTCCTCGCGCCGTAAGAAGGCCCGCGTCGCCGCCGAGGTCGAGGCCGTGGCCAAGATCGACCCGAACGACCCGGCCGCATTGGCCCGATTCCCGATCGATGTTCTCGACACCCGCGCCAAGGAAATCCTGATCGAGACCGACAACGCGGTACGCGCCAGCGAAGAGGAACTTACCCTCGCCCGAGGCGAATTCGGCGATTCAGCAGCCGCACCCTTCATCGCCGCCTACGACAACGCGAAGAAAGCGCTGGCGTCCGCCTTCGAGATTCGTCAACGCCTCGACGATGCCATCCCCGAAACCCCGGACCAGCGACGCGCGATGCTCGTCGAGATCATCTCCTCGTGCGGCCGGGCGGATCGCGAGCTCGACTCTCGGGTCGAGGAATTCGACGGATTCCGCGACCTCGTCATGAACGCCGGCTCACACCTCGACGAACTCACCCAGGCGGTCATCGGTGTGAGGGTGCGACTTCCGCAGTCCGAAGCTCTACTCACAGAACTGCATTCGGATTTCTCCGACACCGCACTGAAGTCGATTGCCGACAACGTCGCGATGGCCGAGGATCGAGTTGCGCTGGCCGAGGAGAACATCGAAGCCGGCCGCAAGGCCGCAGCATTGCCGCCAGGGAAGCAGGGTCCGGCAGTGACCGCGATTCGCACCGCAGAACGAGCTGTCGATCAGGCCACGGCACTGCTCGATGGCGTCGACCATGCCCGTGACGACATCAGGCACGCCATCGCGACCCTGCCCGACGCCATTGCCGACGTCCGACGCGACATCGAACAGGCTAAGGGGCTGGCCGACCACGGCGGCACCGAACTGCAGGAGGCCATGGCCGCGGCACGGGCTGCGTTGCAGAACGCGGAGACCGCGCAGTCGTCCGATCCGCTCGGTAGTTACACCGCTCTCGCGGCAGCAGATTCCGAACTCGAGAAGATAGTCGACGAGGCCTCGGCCGAGAAGTCCGCCGAGGACCAGCTGCGGGCGCGTCTCGATCGCGATATCGCAGCTGCTCAGGCGCAGATCACCGCTGCGGCGGACTACATCTCGACGCGACGCGGCGGTGTGGGTGCCGATGCTCGAACGCGTTTGTCCGAAGCCGAACGGCACCTCGGTGCGGCGCGGCAGCTCGAGCCGGAGAACCCCGACGAGGCTCTCAAGCATGCGCATGCTGCCAGCCAATTGGCTGCGCGCGCATCGCAGATCGCCCAGGCCGATGTGCAGAACTGGGAGAACCGTCACGGCCCCCGCGGAGGCGGCAGCGGTGGGAATGTGGCCGGCGCCGTACTCGGCGGAATCCTCATCAGCAGCGTGCTTCGCGGCGGCGGAGGCGGCTTCGGCGGGGGCTTCGGCGGCGGCGGGGGCTTCGGTGGCGGTGGAGGCGGCGGCGGATTCGGCGGAGGCGGTGGCCGCTTCTAGTTCTCGACAGACGCACGACAGGGCCCGATCTCGACAAGAGATCGGGCCCTGTTCGGTGTGTGAGGCTCTACGCGCCGATCAGACGAGACGCGATGTAGCCCTCGACCTGATCGAGCGCCACGCGCTCCTGCGCCATCGTGTCGCGCTCACGAATGGTGACGGCATGGTCGTCGAGAGTGTCGAAGTCGACGGTGATGCAGAACGGGGTGCCGATCTCGTCCTGACGGCGGTAGCGACGACCGATGGCTCCGGCGTCGTCGAATTCGACGTTCCAGTACTGACGCAGTTGCTGCGCAAGGTCTTTCGCCTTGGGCGTCAGGTCCGCGTTCCGCGAGAGTGGAAGCACCGCGACCTTCACCGGGGCCAGGCGACGGTCGAGCTTGAGCACGACACGCTTGTCGACGCCGCCCTTGGCGTTAGGTGCCTCGTCCTCGCTGTAGGCATCGACGAGGAACGCCATGAGCGACCGAGTGAGGCCGGCGGCGGGCTCGATGACATACGGGGTGTAACGGGTGTCGGTGGCCTGCTCGTAGTAGCTCAGATCCTGGCCCGACGCCTTCGAGTGCACCGTGAGGTCGTAGTCGGTGCGGTTCGCGACACCTTCGAGCTCACCCCAGGCGCTGCCCTGGAAACCGAAGCGGTACTCGATGTCCACGGTGCGCTTGGAGTAGTGCGAGAGCTTTTCCTTGGCGTGCTCGTAGAGCCGCAGGTTCTCCGGATCGATGCCGAGGTCGGTGTACCACTTCATGCGGTAGTCGATCCAGTACTGATGCCACTCGTCGTCCTCGCCCGGCTTGACGAAGAATTCCATCTCCATCTGCTCGAACTCGCGCGTGCGGAAGATGAAGTTTCCGGGAGTGATCTCGTTACGAAAGCTCTTGCCGATCTGGCCGATACCGAACGGCGGCTTCTTGCGCGACGTGGTCAGCACGTTGGCGAAGTTGACGAAGATGCCCTGGGCGGTTTCGGGGCGCAGGTAATGCAGTCCCTCTTCGTTGTCGACCGGGCCGAGGAAGGTCTTGAGCAGGCCGGAGAATGCGCGCGGCTCGGTCCACGAACCGGGCTCACCGGTCTCGGGGTCGCGGATATCGGCCAGGCCGTTCTCCGGCGGGTGGCCGTGCTTCTCCTCGTAGGCCTCGATGAGGTGATCGGCGCGGTAGCGCTTGTGCGTGTGCAGTGATTCGACGAGCGGGTCGGAGAACGTCTCGACGTGGCCGGACGCTTCCCACACCTCACGCGGCAGGATCACCGAGGAGTCGAGACCCACCGTGTCGTCACGGCTGGTGACCATGTTGCGCCACCACTGCTTCTTGATGTTCTCCTTGAGCTCGACGCCGAGCGGACCGTAGTCCCAGGCCGACCTGGTACCGCCGTAGATCTCGCCGCACGGGTAGACGAGGCCTCTGCGCTTGGCGAGGTTGGCGACGGTTTCGACTTTGGACTTGGGTGCCACTGGCGGAGCTCTCCATCTTCGGTTACATCGTGAGTCGGTCACATCACGTGAGGGGTGACGCGGGCGGTTTTCGCCCTGATCAGACTATCTGGCTCGAGACGTGAAGCCGAACACCGACCGAGGTCGCATTTGACATGCGCACCTGTGCATATCACAATGAATACGATTTGCAATAACGATGACTGCACTAGCCTGGTGCCATGACGTCGATCGTGCAGGGAGAGTTCGCCGAGAAAGAATCGGCGACCGAAGGAGCCGCAACCGTGTCTACCGAGCAGGCCGTAGCCGCAGACTCGACGAGCAAGGTCGACTCGACGAACAGGGCCGATTCGACGGATCGGCAGGACCCCGAGCATCCGATGCACGAGGAAGACCCGTTTGCCGCCACTCCTCCGGCACCTGTTCCGCCCAAGGAAACCTTGACTGCGGCCGGCGACATCCTCCGTGCCCTCGCCGCACCAGTGCGAATCGCGATAGTGCTGCAGTTGCGCGAGTCCGAGCGATGCGTCCACGAACTCGTGGTCGCTCTCGGAGTCACGCAGCCGCTGATCAGTCAACACCTGCGGGTACTCAAGGCAGCGGGAGTGGTGCGTGGCGAACGCAACGGCCGCGAGGTCCTGTACCGACTGGTCGACGATCATCTCTCCCACATCGTCGTCGACGCCGTGGCCCACGCCGAGGAAGGCCGCAACCCGTGACCGAGAAGTCCACCGAAACCGCCGCACCGAGACGACCCGTCGTCGTCGGAGTGCGAGCCACCAAGCAACGCAGTGCGATCTCGGATTTGCTCGACACCATCGAGGAATTCAAATCCGCGCAGGATCTGCACGACGAACTGCGCAAACGCGGTGAGGGAATCGGTTTGACCACCGTCTATCGAACACTTCAGACACTGGCCGACGCGGGCACCGTGGATGTGCTTCGCACCGACAACGGTGAATCGGTCTATCGGCGTTGTTCCTCGGGCCATCACCACCACCTGGTGTGCCGAGATTGCGGATTCACCGTGGAGGTCGAAGGACCGACTGTCGAAAAGTGGTCGCAGAGTGTCGCCGAGTCCAACGGCTTCACCGACGTGAGCCACACGATCGAAATCTTCGGTTCCTGCAATCAGTGCAGCAAAACCGGCCGCTGAACAGGCTTCACGCCACTGCACTTGCCAGGCGAGGCACCACCGAGTCGATGGCGAACGGAATGGACAGCACCGAGTTGTAGGTGATCGCCCCACGCTGATCGGTCGACAACGGGACGATGGCGTCATTGCGGGCGGCCCTCAGGGTCGCGAAGATCGGGTTCTCGGCCACCACGTCGATGTCCTCGCCGGTGCCGAGATAGAGCACCACGTCGGCGTCGAGCTCGGAAATGTTCTCGGCCGAGACCGGAACGAAGAAATTAGTTCCGTCGTCCTCGGCCAGAATGGGTTCCGGAATCCCGAAGCCCAACGACGTGACGAACGTGCCGCGCGCATCACCGGGAAGATATGCGCCGAACTGACCGTCGTACGGAAGCACAACTGCGGCAGTCCTACCCGCGAACTCCGGATGCGCGGCTCGTACCTGTTCGAGGGCAGCGGTGGTCTGTGCGTTCAGCTCCTTGCCGCGCTCACCTTCGCCCATCGCACGCGAGATGGTGTCGGTGGCCACCTCACGATCGACAGCGTAGGCCGCCGATCCCGCCGGTCGGGCGACAGTCGGTGCAATGTCGCTGAGCTTCGCGTAGGTGTCCTCGTCGAAGCCTGCGTTCAGGCCCGTGATCAAATCCGGTGCCAGGGAGGCGATCAGCTCGAAATTCGGTTCGGACTCCGATCCCAGCAGTGTCAGCGGTGCGTCGCCCACCAACTCGTCGGTCCACGGACCGAGTCCGGTCTCGTAGAACGTGTATCCCGTGTTCCCGACCGGCACCGTACCGAGGGCAATGACGGCGTCCGCATCGGAAACTCCGAGTGTGACTATGCGGGTCGGCTTCTCGGGAACGGTCGTGCTGCCGTAGATGTGTTCGATGACAACCGGGAAGGCACCGTCCGCCGACCGGTTTTCCGAGTCGGCGGTATCCGCGGTCGAACAGGCCGCCGCGGAGATACCCAGGACGATCACCGCCGCCACTGCCGTCATCATTCTGGACAAACGTACCGTCATGGCAACCACCTCTACGTCAGTAAGTAAAGGCTAACCTTAGACGACGGATCAGGGCAGCAGTCCCTCACGTGCTTTCTCGACTCCCGCGAGCACCAGAATGAGCATGGTCAACATGGCCTCGTCGTCCAACCCGTTGGCAGGAAACGTATAGCGCAGCAACACATCTGCGAGCTTGTCGTGAGTATTGACCGAGATCGCACCGAACTGTGAATCGGCGTTGCGGTCCGAGACCTTCTTGTGCAGAGCCGCCTTCACAGGCCTGTCCCACGCCAGAACCGCGGTCAACGAGAGCACCTCGAGTTCGGGTGAGAGTTGCACCGCTCGAAGAGAGCACAGAGCACCGGCGTAGTCGAAACCGAGAGACCCCTCCTCACCTACCGTCACCGTGGCGAACTGTGCGAGCGCCAATTGGGCGCGCGCCTGCAAGGTCAGGCCGGGTACGTCGTCACTCATACTTCACTCCGCCGAATCGTCGGTCGCGGGAAGCGAATTCGATGCACGCTTCCCAGAGATCCCGGCGGTCGAAATCCGGGAACAGCTTCTTCTGGAACACGAACTCCGCGTACGCGGATTGCCACAGCAGAAAGTTCGACGTCCGCTGCTCCCCCGACGGACGCAGGAACAGATCCACGTCGGGCATATCCGACTCGTCGAGGTACTTGGCGACGGTGGCCTCGGTGATCTTCTCGGGGTTCAGTTTCCCTGCTGCCACCTGGCGAGCGATTTCTCTTGTGGCATCGGCAATCTCGGCCCGGCCACCGTAGTTGACGCACATCGTCAGCGTCATCACGGTGTTGCGCTTCGTCAGTTCCTCGGCAACTTCGAGTTCCTTGATCACACTGCCCCACAACCGCGGTCGACGGCCTGCCCAGCGAACCCGAACGCCCATCTCGTTCATCTCGTCGCGTCGACGACGAATGACGTCACGGTTGAATCCCATCAGGAACTTGACCTCGTCGGGACTGCGCTTCCAGTTCTCGGTCGAGAAGGCGTACACGGACAACCACTGCACCCCGATTTCGATACACCCGCACACGGTGTCCATGAGCACCGCTTCACCCTGCTCGTGTCCCGCGGTGCGGGGCAGGCCGCGATCCTGTGCCCACCGGCCGTTGCCGTCCATCACCAGCGCCACATGGCGAGGAATCAGTTCCGGCTGCAGGATGGGCGGCCGAGCGCCGGACGGATGCGGGTCGGGAGGGCGCACTGCCGACTGTTCGTCAGGCCGGTGTTGCGGCTCTCGTCGTCGAATCACGGTCCCCATCCTGCCCGACGGTATCGGCGAACACGGAGTCAGGTTGCGCCAGCGGCACCTGATGCGGGTGCGAGCGTTCGATGAGCGGAAGGGTGCGCAACTGTCGTTCCAGGTGCCATTGCAGATGCGCCGCCACCAAGCCGCTGGCCTGCTTGCGGACGGCATCGGAGGTGGTCACCGTGTAGTCCCACTCCCCCCGCTCGAGCGCAACCATCAGATCCAGAACCCCGGTCGACGGCGTCGCCGAGCCCGGCGGTCGGCAATGCACACAGACGGCTCCACCAGCAGCGACATGGAAAGCTCGATGCGGCCCAGCGGCAGCGCACCGCGCGCAGTCGGTCAGTGCGGGAGCCCATCCGGCAAACCCCATCGCGCGCAGCAGGTACGCGTCGAGCACCAGTTCGGGAGGCCGGACATGCTGCGCCAGGGCTCGCAGGGCACCGACGGTCAACTGATGCAGTCGCTGCGCCGGTGCGTGTTCCTCGCCTGCCAGCCGCTCGGCGGTTTCGAGAACGGCACACCCGGTGGTGTAGCGGCCGTAGTCGGCGACGATGTCGCCGCCGAACGCATCGACCGTGTGCACCTGGGTAACGATGTCGAGGTTGCGTCCCGGGTAGAGCAACACGTCGATGTGCGCAAACGGCTCGAGTCGCGCGCCGAACTTGGACTTGGTGCGGCGGACCCCTTTGGCGACGGCCCGGACGATCCCGTTCTCCCTGGTCAACAACGTGACGATACGGTCGGCCTCACCCAGCTTGTGCTGGCGCAGGACGACTGCGTTGTCACGGTATGGCCTCACGGTCTCCAGTCTCCCACGGCCACCGCACCGGTGGCCGCTTCCCGCGCGCAGGAGAAGTCGATACTGTGCCAACGTGGATTTCCAGCGGTCGAGTCTCGTCAACCAGGCCGCCGCACTCGCGTCGGGCCACATCACCTCGGTACAGGCGGTCACCGAATCACTCGATCGGATCGAGAAGAGCCAACCCACCCTCAACGCCTTCCGCATCGTCCGCCGTGACGCCGCACTCGCCGAGGCCGCAGAGGCCGATCGCCTGCGCGCGACAGGTGAGACCGCTCCGCTGCTCGGAGTTCCGATCGCCGTCAAGGACGATGTGGATATCACCGGGGAACCGACCGCCTTCGGGTGCGCCGGAACCTTTCCGCCTGCCTCCGCGGACTCGGAGGTGGTGCGCAGGCTGCGTGCGGCCGGAGCCGTCATCGTGGGCAAGACCAACAGCCCCGAGCTGGGGCAATGGCCGTTCACCGGCGGGTCGTTCGGTCACACCAGGAACCCCTGGAATCGAGACTGCACTCCCGGCGGCTCCTCCGGTGGTAGCTCTGCCGCGGTGGCCGCCGAATTGATCTCGGCCGCACTGGGTTCCGACGGTGCGGGCTCGGTTCGAATACCGGCGTCGTGGACGAACCTCGTGGGCATCAAACCGCAACGGGGACGAATCTCCACGTGGCCGGATGCCGAAGCATTCAACGGCATCACGGTCATCGGTCCGCTCGCGCGCACGGTCGCCGACGCCGCACTTCTGCTCGACGTGGTCTCCGGTGGCCACGACGGCGATCTGCACCGCCCGGCTCCGTTGACCGTCTCGGACGCTGTCGGACGTAACCCCGGCTCGCTGCGCATCGCGCTGAGCCTGCGCAAGCCGTTCATCCCGACGCTGGCCACACTGGACCCGGAGATCGCCTCGGCCGCGTACCGAATGGCCGCGGTTTTGCAATTGCTCGGACACCGAGTGGTCGTGGACGATCCCGCCTACGGAATGCTGTTGGGCCTGAACTTCTTGCCCCGCTCGCTGGCGGGCGTTGCCGCGTGGCTCGATCGCCTTCCCGATCCAGCTCTCGCCGATCCGCGCACGCGGGCCAACGCCAAGAGCGGACGCGCTCTCGCCGGCGCTCCGTTGCGCGCAGCCCGCGCAGCCGAGCCACGTATCGGTCGTCGTATCGGACGGTTCTTCGACGAGTACGACATCGTGCTCGCCCCGACGACGGCCACTCCCCCGCCGCGGGTCGACGCGATCGACGGCATCTCGAATGCCGACACCGACCGGATCATCACCGAGCACTGCCCCTACACGTGGCCGTGGAACGTTCTGGGTTGGCCGAGCGTGAACGTGCCCGCGGGGTTCACCCATGGTGGTCTTCCCATCGGTCTGCAATTGATGGGTCACGACTCGTCGGAGCCACTGCTCGTTTCGGTGGCCGCTCAACTCGAGAACGTGCTGCAGTGGCACCGCAAACGCCCCGACTCGTGGTGGACCGACGTGAGCGAAACTTCGTAGCCTGCTACGAGACAGGAGTGGAGCCTGCGGAACGACCGGTAGGCCAAGGATTGGAGCCTGCGGAACGACCGGTAGAGCCAGCCGCGCACGACGAGAGGGCGTGCGATTCCTGCCCCACTCCCAGGCCGTTTCGGTGAAATCCGACGCGTCGATTCCGCGAGTGGAGCATCCGATGCGCAGCCGGGTCAGAAGCCGAGCTTGCCCATCTGCTTGGGGTCGGTCTGCCAGTCCTTGGCGATCTTGACGTGCAGGTCCAGGTAGATCCTGGTGCCGAGCAACTTCTCGATCTGCAGGCGCGATGCCGTACCGACCTCTTTGAGCCGAGAACCGCCCTTGCCGATGATGATGGCCTTCTGGCTCGATCGCTCGACGTAGAGAATCGCATGCACGTCGAGCATGTTGTCGTGGCCCTCGCGTGGCACGACTTCTTCGATGACGACGGCCAGAGAATGGGGTAGCTCGTCCCGGACGCCTTCGAGTGCTGCCTCACGGATGAGCTCGGCCATGAGGATTTCCTCCGGCTCGTCGGTCAGCTCACCGTCGGGGTAGAACGCAGGCCCCGGCGGCAGTTCCGATGCCAGCAGATCGACCAGCTTCTCCACCTGCTCACCGGATTCGGCCGACACCGGAATCACGTGACTCGAGTCGCCGAGGAGCTTCGAGAGCGCCATCAACTGCTGTACGACGCGTTCCTTCTTGACCTTGTCGATCTTGGTCACGATGCCGATCAACGTGGTCTTGGGGGCAATGTGGCGCACCTGCTCGAGAATCCATCGGTCCCCCGGTCCGATCTTCTCGTCGGCCGGGATGCACAGGCCGATGACGTCGACCTCGGAGCACGTGTCCTGCACCAGATCGTTGAGTCTCTGCCCCAGAAGCGTTCTGGGACGGTGCAATCCGGGGGTGTCCACGAGGATCAGTTGGGCGTGCTCGCGGTGCACGATGCCGCGAATGGTGTGCCGGGTCGTCTGCGGACGCGAGGACGTGATGGCAATCTTCGACCCCACCAACGCATTGGTCAGCGTGGACTTGCCGGTGTTGGGTCGGCCTACGAAACAGACGAATCCGGATCGGAACTCACCGTTGTTCTGCTCGGACAAGAGAGCACCTCCAGTTTTCAGTGTTGGTGAGTGACGTCCGACGAGTCGTCGTCCTCGATGGATTCTTCGTCGGGTTCGATCTTCTCGACCAGCACGGTGGTGATGCGCACGCGCCCCTTGGGGTCGGCCCCACCTTCACCGCGCAGCAGCAGTCCATGGGTCTGTACCTGGGCTCCGGGCAACGGCACTCGGCCCAGCTCGTGTCCGAGCAAGCCGCCTACCGTGTCGACCTCCTCGGATTCGATCTCGATGCCGAAGATTTCACCGAGATCTTCCAGCGGCACTCGGGAGGACACGCGATAGCGTCCGTCCTCGAGCTCTTCGATGGGTGCCACTTCGTCCGAGTCGTATTCGTCGGCGATCTCACCGACGATCTCCTCGATGACGTCCTCGATGGTCACCAAACCTGCGATGCCCCCGTATTCGTCGACGAGCAGTGCCATGTGGTTGCGGTCTCGCTGCATCTCGGCCAGCAGACTGTCGAGCGCCTTCGAGTCGGGAACGAACACAGCCGGCCGCATCAGTTCGGACACCTGCACCCCGCGGCCACCGTCGGTGGAGTAATAGGTCTGCTGCACAAGGTCTTTGAGGTACACGACGCCGACGATGTCGTCGACGTTCTCGCCGATGACCGGGATGCGTGAGTGTCCGCTGCGGACGGCCAGCGAGGTGGCCTGACCGGCCGACTTGTCGGATTCGATCCACACCATCTCGGGCCGCGGGACCATGACCTCACGTGCCGACGTATCACCGAGTTCGAATACCGACTGGATCATGCGACGTTCGTCGTCGGCCACGACGCCGCGTTCTCGGGCCATGTCCACGAGCTCTCGGAGTTCGATCTCGGAGGCGAAGGGGCCGTTGCGAAATCCCTTACCGGGGGTGATCGCGTTGCCGATGAGAATGAGCAACCGGCTGATCGGTCCGAGTAGCCACCCGAGCGCACGCAGCGGCAACGCAGCCGCCAGAGCGATCGAATACGCGTTCTGTCGGCCGAGGGTTCGAGGGCCGACGCCGATCACGACGTAGCTGACCAGCACCATCACGACCGCGGTGATCACCAGCGCGGTCGTGGAATCGATCAGCTGAGTCAACCCGCCCGCGAGCAATACGGTGCCGCCGATTTCGCACAGAATGCGCAGCAGCACCATCAAGTTGACGTAGCGAGGGCGGTCGGCGACCACGACGACGAGGCCGGCGGCACCCGGCCTCTCGTCCTTGACCATGTCGTCGATCCGCGCCCGCGAGACCGTGTTCAGCGCAGAATCGACTGCAGCGAACAGGCCTCCGAGGGGAACCAGAAGGACAGCGAACACGATGAGCGCAACAGCACTGCTCACGCGCTACGACCCCATGCTTCCGGCTGCTCGACCGCGCGTGTCATCGATCGGACCCGTCGACGAAACCGGCCTTGCCGAGGAGCCGGGAATCGCGAGCAGCCTGTTGGGCTGCCTGCTCCGAGCGCCGCGCGTCCTCGTACCATTCTGCGAGCAGACGGTTCTGCAGCTCGAACATTTCCTTCTCTTCGTCCGGCTCGGCGTGGTCGTATCCGAGCAGGTGCAACACACCGTGCACGGTCAGCAACGCGAGCTCGTGCTCGAGCGAATGGCCCGCAGCGGCAGCCTGATCCGCAGCGAACGACGGGCACAGCACGATGTCGCCGAGCATCGCCGGTCCGGGATCGGGCGCGTCGGGACGGCCGCCGGGCTCGAGTTCGTCCATCGGGAACGACATCACGTCGGTGGGGCCGGGCAGATCCATCCACCTCATGTGCAGATCCGCCATCGTCGACGAATCCACCAGCACCATCGACAGTTCCGCTGCTGGATGTACGTCCATGCCGGCGATCGCGAATCGTGCGACCGACACCAGCTCGGGTTCGGAGATGTCCATCCCCGACTCGTTGGACACTTCGATACTCATGCGGTCACTACCCACGCTCTCGTTGCCTGCAACTGAATCATCTTCGCGCCGAACGCGGTCCGCCGGTGCGGCGTTGCTCGCGGCCCGGAATTACACTCTGCGAGGACGACTCGAAGCGCTCGTACGCGTCGACGATCTCCGAGACCAAGCGATGCCGCACCACATCGCTGCTGGTGAGCTGAGCGAAGTGGATGTCGTCGAGGTCGGTCAGAATCTCGGATGCTGCACGCAATCCCGATTTCGCACCACCCGGAAGGTCGACCTGGGTGACATCGCCGGTGACGACGATCTTCGAGCCGAACCCCAAACGCGTGAGAAACATCTTCATCTGTTCGGCGGTGGTGTTCTGCGCCTCGTCGAGAATGATGAATGCGTCGTTGAGCGTTCGACCACGCATGTACGCGAGTGGGGCGACCTCGATGACGCCTGCTTGCATCAGCTTGGGGATTGCCTCGTCGTCCATCATGTCGTGCAGCGCATCGTGCAACGGCCGCAGGTACGGGTCGATCTTCTCGTGCAACGTTCCGGGCAGGAACCCGAGACGCTCCCCGGCTTCCACGGCCGGGCGCGTGAGGATGATGCGACTGACCTGCTTTGTCTGCAGCGCCTGCACGGCTTTCGCCATCGCCAAGTACGTCTTGCCGGTGCCGGCGGGACCGATGCCGAACACGATCGTGTTGGCGTCGATCGCGTCGACGTACCGCTTCTGGTTCAAGGTCTTGGGCCGGATGGTCTTGCCCCGGCGCGACAGAATGTCCAGACTCAGCACCTCGGCCGGCGAATCCGACACACCCTCGGTGAGCATGGCGATCGAGCGACGGACAGCATCGGGAGTCAGCGGCTGGGCGCGCTTGGCCAGCGCAGCCAACTCGGAGATCACTCGTTCGGCCAGCGCCACGTCGGCCACTTTTCCGGTGAGCGTCACGGCGTTTCCTCGTACGTGGATGTCTGCCGTCAGCATCTGCTCGAGCGCCCGCAGGTTCTCGTCGGACTGTCCCAGCAGCGGCATCACTGCTTCGGGGGCGAGCTCCAAGGTGGACCGAACGTCACGCTCGGCGGGAAATTCGCTGTGTTCACTCACGTGGTGGCTATGGCCTGCTCTCTTGTTTCGACGCTGAAGAAGTGGATCGGTGTTCGAGTGAAGTTTAACGCCGCATCCGCGATGCGCATTCCTGTTACTTGCCGCTGCCGTCCAGCACTGCGTCGAGCGAGAGTGACCAACACCGCGAATCGGGATTCAGGAACGCGAAGTGGTCCTCGCCCGGCACGATCGTCAGCGTCGCATCGTCTCCGGCCGCACGTGCGGCCTCGACATACCGCTCGCTCTGCGCCACGGGAACCTGAACGTCCTCGGACCCGTGCAGCGCGATCGTCGGGATACCGATGGGCGCACGGGCAGCGGGCGACGCCGATCGGTAGAGAGCGGGCTCGTCCTCGTACCGAGCCTGCAACAACGCCTCCATCGCAGGATTGGTCCGCCCCGAAGCACCGCGCGGCTCGAGATCGAGAACGCCGGCCTGGGAGACGATGCGCGACGGGCGGACCTTCGTACCGGTCTCGCCGCCGAGCCACACGGCCAAGTGACCGCCGGCCGAGTGGCCGATGACGCGTACGTCGTCGACACCGACGGGGGCGTGGTGTTGTAGCTCGCCGGCCACGACGTCGAGAGCTGCGCGAACGTCGGACTGCATCTCCGGCCAGTGCCCACCGGCGCCGACTCGTCGGTACTCGATGTTCCACGCCACGGCTCCGGCCCCCGCGACTGCTCGGGCGAACTGAGTGGCCAGGTTCGATCCGTACTGCCCGCTCCAGAATCCGCCGTGTATCACCACGACGACCGGCGTGGCCGCGTCGACGGGCTCGGGCGGTAGGTAGAGATGGCCGTACTGCTCGGCGTGGTCGCCGTAGGCAATCTTGATACGTGCGCTCATGCGTTCTCGAAATCCGGGGGCAGTTGTGTCCAGCGGGAGGTCAGCACCCCGAGCGCACCGAGGGCGACCGCTCCCGCAGTCGACGTCCGCAGCACCGTCGGCCCCAGCACCACCGGGGTTGCCCCGGCGTCGGTCAGAGCAGCAACTTCACGGTCGTCGAGGCCGCCTTCGGGTCCGACGACGATCACGACCTCGGACACCGAGTCGAACGGCAGGTCCCGGAACGCCGACGTCGCTGCCTCGTGCAGCACGGCGACAATTCCGCCGCGCTCCACGACGCCGCGCACGAATGCGTAGACCTGAGCCGAATCGTGCAGCTCGGAGACCTCGGGGATGTATGCCCGACGCGACTGCTTGGCAGCTTCCGCCGCAGTACTGCGCCACTTTGCGACCCCCTTGGCGGCCTTGGGTCCCTCCCAGCGCGCCACGCACCGCGCGGACTGCCACGGCACGACGGCATCGATGCCGGCCTCGGTGGCCAGCTCGACCGCCAGCTCCGACCGGTCCGCCTTCGGCAGAGCCTGCACGAGCGTCACCACCGGAGCGGGACGCGGCATCTCACTGCGCGAGTGCACGGTCAGTTCCAGTCGGTTCTTCTCCGCTGCGGCGACGACCGTGTCGGCCAATCCGCCCGCTCCGTCACCGAGCAGCACCCGCTCGCCGACGCGGATGCGTCGCACCGTCGCGGCGTGGTGTCCCTCCTTGCCGTCGAGCACGGCGAGCTCGCCGACCTTCGGCAGGGGCGAGAGGTAGAAGACCGTGGGGGCCATCGATCAGCGACCGCTGAACGCTTCCCGCAACCGCGAGAACAATCCGCCGCTGTGTGCCGAACCGGTGGTGACGACCTCGGCCCCATCTCGGTCTCGCATCGACTTGAGCTGTTCGAGCAGATGGGTCTGCTTGCTGTCGAGCTTGGTCGGCACGATGACTTCGAGGTGCGCGTGCAGATCGCCGCGAATGCCGGACCGGAGCTTGGGCATACCGTGACCACGCAGCACCGTCGTCGAATTCGGTTGTGTGCCTTGTTCGATCGAGATCTCGGTGGGGCCGTCGATGATCGCGTCGATGTTGACCGAGGTGCCCAGAGCCGCGTCGACCATCGGGACGCGGACGGTGCAGTGCAGGTCGTCACCGTCGCGCACGAACACCTCGTGCTGCTGCTCGACGATCTCCACGTAGAGGTCTCCTGCGGGTCCGCCGCCGGGACCGACCTCGCCCTGCGAGGCAAGACGGATTCGCATGCCGTTGCTCACGCCGACGGGCACCTTGACCGAGATGTCGCGACGCGAACGCACGCGCCCGTCGCCGCCACACTTGCGGCAGGGGTCGGGGATGGTCTCGCCTGCCCCGCGGCACGTGGGGCACGGGCGGCTGGTCATGACCTGGCCGAGGAACGAGCGCTGCACCGACTGCACTTCACCGGCACCGCCGCAGGTTTCACAGCGAACCGGCTTGGAGTCGCCGTTGGTGCCCGAGCCCGTGCACAGGTCGCAGAGAATAGCCGTGTCGACGGTGATGTGCTTGGTCACGCCCGTCGCGCACTCGTCGAGGGTCAGCTTGGTCCGCAGCAGCGAGTCGGCTCCCGGCTGCACGCGACCCTTGGGCCCGCGCTGGGATCCGCCCGCGCCCCCGCCGAAGAACGCCTCGAACACATCTCCCAGGCCACCGCCGAATCCGGCTCCACCGAATCCACCACCGCCGCCTCCGCCGCCCTGCTGCAGAGGGTCACCACCCAAATCGACGATGCGTCGCTTCTCCGGGTCCGAGAGCACCTCGTAGGCGGTGGAGATTTCCTTGAACCTGGCCTGCGCGGCCTCGTCCGGGTTGACGTCCGGGTGCAGCTCTCGCGCCAATTTGCGGTAGGCGCGCTTGATCTCCTGGTCCGTCGCCTGCTGGCCGACGCCCAAACTCCCGTAATAATCCCGTGCCACGTCGTCTCTTTCGTCCTAGAAGATGAATCTCGTTCGTTGATGCTGTGCGGGCAGCGGGCCTGAGCGCCGCTACCGGTGTTCGATCGTCTCTCGCTCGTCTCAGCGTTCGGCCAGGACCTCGCCGATGTACCTGGCAACCGCGGCGACCGATGCGATTGTTCCTGGGTAGTCCATTCGTGTCGGCCCCAGAACACCCATCCCTCCGAGGACCATGCCAGCAGAGCCGTAGCCGGTGGAAATCACCGACGTTCCGCGCATCTCCTCGACCTGCGTTTCTTCACCGATCCGCACCGTGACGGTGCGCGTGTCCTGCGTCACGGCAAGGAGCTTGAGTACCACCACTTGTTCTTCCAGCGCCTCGAGTACCGCTCTGAGCGATCCGGGAAACCCTGCGTCGCCGGCGAAGTCCGCGGCATTGCGGGTCAGGTTCGCCGTGCCGCCGAGCACCAGACGTTCCTCGGGGTGCTCCACCAGCGACTCCACCAGGACCGTGGCCGACCGGATCATGGCGTCCCGCAAGCCGGCCGGAGCATTCTCGGCGAGTTCGGCCACGGCAGCCGATGCAGCAGCGAGCCGCTTGCCCTCCAGCGCGCTGCCGAGCAAGCGACGCAACTGCGACAGGTTCTCGTCGTCGAGGACGTCACCGAGTTCGACGATGCGCTGATCCACTCGCCCCGAATCGGTGATCAGTACCAGCAACAGCCGCGCCGGCGTCAGTGCCACCACCTCGAGATGACGAACCGACGACGCCGACAGCGTGGGGTACTGCACCACGGCTACCTGGCGGGTCAACTGGGCCAAGAGGCGGACGCCGCGGCGCAGGACGTCGTCGAGGTCGACGCCGTTCTCGAGAAACTCCAGGATGGCGCGTCTCTCCGCCGCCGACAGCGGCTTGACGTCCGCGATCCGATCGACGAACTGGCGATAACCCTTGTCGGTCGGCACCCGGCCGGAGCTGGTGTGGGGCTGAGCGATGTACCCCTCGGCCTCGAGCACGGCCATGTCGTTGCGCACGGTGGCACTCGACACGCCGAGGTTGTGCCGCTCGACCAATGCGCGTGATCCGACGGGTTCCTGGGTGGACACGTAGTCCGCCACGATCGCTCGTAGAACCTCGAACCGCCTGTCGTCGGTGCTCGACATCGGTGCCCACCTCCGTTCTCGTTTCCAATCGTCGCTCGAGTCTAGTAGCCAAGGAACGCATGCTCGTGCAAGGCCTTAGTGTGGTCCGCGTGGAAACGTTCTTTCGATTCGGTCCAGCGGCTCGAGGCTCGCGATGATCTTCAAAGGTGTGCGAGACGGCAAGCCGTATCCCGAGCACGGTCTGTCCATCAGGGACTGGTCGAGGATTCCGCCGCGTCAACTTCGTCTGGACGAGATCGTCACCACCACGAAGGTGCTCGAACTCGACCGATTGCTGTCCGAGGACTCCACCTTCTACGGAGATCTGTTCCCCCACGCGGTGCAGTTCCGTGGCGTCATCTACCTCGAGGACGGCTTGCACCGCGCAGTGCGTGCGGCCCTGCGGAGCCGAACGGTGTTGCACGCCAGGGTGTTCGACTACGACGCGCTGGGTGCTTGAAACATTTCGATCAGGCGGCTGCGATGCTGCGGACCACCGCGTCGGCGAGCAACCGGCCGCGGTCGGTGAGAACCAACCGGTCGCCGTGCCGGTCCAACAATCCGTCCGCAACGGCCTGATCGGCAGCGACGCGCTCGGCCGGGCTCAGCAGAGTCAGCGGTACTCCCGTACGAAGTCGAACGGTCAACATCAATTCTTCGAGGTGTCGATCCTCGGTGCTGAGCAGCTCGCTGCCCAAGACGGGCAGCACTCCGGCGGCCAGACGGTCGGCGTACGCGGCAGGGTGTTTGACGTTCCAGAACCGGGTGCCCCCGATATGACTGTGTGCGCCCGGCCCTGCTCCCCACCAGTCGCCGCCGTCCCAGTAGCCGATGTTGTGGCGGCACTGGGCGTCCGCGTCGGTCGCCCAGTTCGACACCTCGTACCAGGACAACCCGGCCGAGTTCATGGCCGAATCGATCCGTTCGTAGCGGCTCGCGAGCACATCGTCGTCGGGAGCGGGCAACTCGCCGCGGCGGACCTTGCGGGCCATGGCCGTGCCGTCCTCGACGATCAGCGCGTACGCCGACACGTGGTCGACGCCCGCCTCGAGCACGGCGGCGAGCGATTGATCGAGGTCGCTGTCTCGTTCCCCAGGGGTGCCGTAGATGAGGTCGAGATTGACGTGCTCGAAACCGGCGGCACGAGCCTCCTTGGCGGCGGCGACCGCGCGACCCGGCGTGTGAGTGCGATCGAGAACGGCCAGCACGTGGGGCGCCGCGGACTGCATACCGAGCGAGACCCGCGTGAAGCCTGATTCGCGGAGGCGGTCGAAGAACTCCGGTGACGTCGATTCCGGGTTCGATTCGGTCGTCACCTCGCCGCCGTCGGTGAGACCGAAGCTGGACCGAACCGCGCCGAGTACGTCGGCCAACCCGTCGCCGCCGAGAAGCGACGGCGTGCCGCCGCCGACGAACACCGTGTCTGCTGATGGAACACGACCGGTCCCGGCCTCGATCAGACCCGCAGCGATGTCGAGCTCTCGACGGAGCCCCTCCAACCACGACTGTGGAGACGCCGATGTCCCCAGCTCGCCCGCCGTGTAGGTGTTGAAGTCGCAGTAACCGCACCGGGTGGCACAGAACGGAACGTGCACGTAGATCCCGAACGCGCGATCGCCCACCCCGGCGAATGCCTCGGCCGGCAGCTCGAGGGTGGACTGGACGGGTACGACGGTATTCACGATCTCTAGTCTCCCAGAGTCCAGGACCGTCCGATCCCACTCGTCCTGCCAGCCTATTCACCGCAAAATCCGGGTAAATAGCCGCCGCGGTCGTCCGTCGCCCCGGTGACGTGGCACAATGGCTCGCGTGACCGACTCAGGAATTCGACTCGTGGCGCGCCGCCACGTCGATCTCGGCCGCGTCTGCAGCGCGTCGTGTCGACACACGACCGGCTGCTGACTCAGCCCTCCTTCGAGCACGTCCATTCGATCCACCGGTTCCGCACCACCTCGTGAGCGCATCTACGCGCAACGAACGGGGCCGGCCAGCACAGAAGATGCAGGAGCATTGCATGTCGTCGACCAGCGACGCGACCACCGACGCTGCCTCCCCCGCACGACGGGAGCGCACGCCACGGCCGACCAAGCGTCGAGCCGAAGGACAGTGGGCTCTGGGCTACCGGGAACCGCTGAACGCCAACGAGCAGTCCAAGAAGGACGACAACCCGCTCAACGTGCGCGCCCGCATCGAGAACATCTACTCGAAGCAGGGTTTCGACAGCATCGACAAGGGCGACCTGCGTGGCCGCTTCCGCTGGTGGGGTCTGTACACCCAGCGTGAGCAGGGCTACGACGGCACCTTCACCGGTGACGACAACATCGACCTGCTCGAGGCCAAGTACTTCATGATGCGCATCCGGTGCGATGCCGGTGCATTGAATCTGGAGCAGTTGCGCACCCTGGCCCAGATCTCGAAGGAGTTCGGTCGCGACACCGCAGACCTCTCCGATCGCGAGAACGTCCAGTTCCACTGGATCGAGGTCGAGAACGTCCCCGAGATCTGGCGTCGAATCGAGGCGGTCGGGTTGAAGACCACCGAGGCGTGCGGCGACTGCCCGCGCGTCGTGCTCGGTTCCCCGCTCGCGGGCGAGGCCGTTGACGAAATCCTGGACCCCACGTCTGCCATCGACGAGATCGTCGAGCGCTACATCGGCAAGCCGGAGTACTCGAACCTGCCGCGCAAATTCAAGACCGCGATCTCCGGTCTGCAAGACGTGGTGCACGAGGTCAACGACTGCGCCTTCGTCGGCGTCGTACATCCCGAACACGGACCGGGTCTGGACCTGTGGGTCGGCGGCGGGCTGTCCACCAACCCGATGCTCGCGCAACGCGTCGGCGTCTGGATTCCGCTCGCGGACGTTCCCGACGTGTGGGAGGGCGTCGTCTCGATCTTCCGCGACTACGGCTACCGCCGGCTTCGCACCAAGGCGCGCCTGAAGTTCCTCATCAAGGACTGGGGCATCGAGAAGTTCCGCCAGGTCCTCGAAGACGAATACCTGCACCGCAAGCTCATCGACGGCCCGGCTCCCGAGAAGCCCACACGGCCTCGCGACCACGTCGGGATCCAGAAACTCAAGAACGGCCTCAATGCCGTCGGTGTGGCACCTATCGCCGGCCGCGTCTCCGGCACCATCCTCGCTGCCGTCGCCGACGCTGCCGAGAAGGCCGGGTCGGATCGGGTTCGGTTCACGCCGTACCAGAAGTTGATCGTCCTCGACGTTCCGGACGAGACGCTCGAGCAGCTGATCTCCGACCTCGATGCGTTGGGCCTACCGGCGCGGCCATCGCACTGGCGCAAGAACCTGATGGCGTGCAGCGGTATCGAGTTCTGCAAGCTCTCGTTCGCCGAAACCCGTAAGCGGTCACAGGTTCTCGTACCGGAGCTCGAAGAGCGCCTGTCCGACATCAACAGTCGACTCGACGTTCCGATCACGATCAACATCAACGGCTGCCCCAACTCGTGCGCGCGGTCGCAGATCGCCGACATCGGGTTCAAGGGCCTTCTGGTCGACGACGGGGCCGGGAATCAGATCGAGGGTTTCCAGGTTCACCTCGGAGGCAGCCTCGGATTCGACAGTGCATTCGGCCGAAAGCTACGCCAGCACAAGGTGAACAGCTCCGAGCTGGGAGATTACATCGACAGAGTGGTGCGCAATTTCGACAAGCACCGCGAGGACGGCGAACGGTTCGCTCAATGGGCCGTGCGAGCAGACGAGGCGGATTTGCGATGAGTACCAGGCTGAATTTGACCGTCGAGGAATTGAAGGGCATCGCCGAGCGCGGTGCCCGCGAACTCGACGGTGCGAGCCCACTGGAGCTGTTGCAGTGGACCGAGGAGAACTTCGGAGACGACTTCATCGTCGCCTCGAACATGCAGGACGGGGTACTTGTGCACCTCGCCGCCCAGGTTCATCCCGGAGTGGACGTGTTGTTCCTCGACACCGGCTACCACTTCGCCGAGACCATCGGAACGCGCGACGCCGTCGAGTCGGTCTACGGAGTTCGAGTCGTCAACGCACGCGCCGAAAAAACTGTTGCAGAACAGGATTCGATCGAGGGCAAAGATCTGTTCGCCCGCGAACCGAACCGGTGCTGCGCGATGCGCAAGGTCGCCCCTCTGAAGAAGGAGTTGGCGAACTACAGTGCGTGGGTCACCGGCATCCGCCGGGTCGAGGCCCCCACCCGGGCCAACGCCCCTCTCATCTCCTTCGACGACGCCTTCGGCCTGGTGAAGATCAACCCGATCGCACCCTGGTCGGACGAGCAGATGCAGGCCTACATCGACGAACATTCGATTCTGGTCAATCCCCTCGTCGACGAGGGCTATCCATCCATCGGGTGCGCACCGTGCACCGTCAAACCTGCCCCCGGTGCCGATCCGCGTAGCGGTCGTTGGGCCGGCAAGGCCAAGACCGAATGTGGGTTGCACGCCTCATGACACTCGACCTCACCTCGGCCACCGTCGGTCGAACCCATCTCGACGCGGATCGGTTCGACACCCTCGACGCGCTCGAATCCGAAGCCATTCACATCTTCCGCGAGGTGGCCGGCGAGTTCGAGCGCCCGGTCATCCTGTTCTCGGGCGGCAAGGACTCGACCGTTCTGCTGCACCTGGCGATCAAGGCCTTCTGGCCAGCCCCCCTGCCGTTCGCGCTACTGCACGTCGACACCGGCCACAACCTGCAGGAGGTGCTGGACTTCCGCGATCACGTGGTCGCCAAGTACAACCTGCGGTTGCATGTGGCCAGCGTCGAGGAGTACCTCGCCGACGGGCGCCTCACCGAGCGTCCCGACGGTATTCGCAACCCGCTGCAGACCGTGCCCCTCCTCGACTCGATCTCCGAGAACCGGTTCGACGCCGTCTTCGGAGGTGCCCGACGCGACGAGGAACGCGCGCGTGCCAAGGAGCGAATTTTCTCGCTACGCAACGCATTCGGCCAGTGGGAGCCCAAGAAGCAACGCCCCGAGCTGTGGAACCTGTACAACGGCAAGCACTCCCCCGGCGAGCAGGTTCGGGTGTTCCCACTCAGCAACTTCACCGAGCTGGACATCTGGCGGTACATCGCCCGCGACGACGTGGAACTGGCGAGTATCTACTACGCGCACCAGCGCCCCGTCTACCAGCGCGACGGCATGTGGATGACGCCCGGAGTGTGGGGCGGACCGGCCGAGAACGAAGAGTTGCAGACACTCTCGGTGCGCTACCGCACGGTCGGCGACGGTTCCACCACCGGTGCCGTCCTGTCCGAGGCCGCCGACAACCAGGCGATCCTCGCCGAGGTCGCCGCGTCCAGGTTGACCGAACGCGGAGCCACCCGCGGCGACGACCGCGTCTCCGAGGCTGCCATGGAAGATCGCAAACGAGAAGGATACTTCTGATGAGCAGCACAGGAACTCAGCTCCTTCGCCTCGCCACCGCGGGCAGCGTCGACGACGGCAAGTCCACTCTCGTCGGGCGGCTGTTGTACGACACCAAATCCGTTCTCGCAGACCAGATCGATGCCGTCACGCGGGCTTCGGTGGACAAAGGATTGTCCACCCCCGACTTGTCGTTGCTCGTCGACGGCCTGCGTGCCGAACGCGAACAGGGCATCACCATCGACGTTGCCTACCGTTACTTCGCGACGCCGAATCGCTCCTTCGTCCTGGCCGACACCCCCGGCCATGTGCAGTACACCCGCAACACGGTCTCGGGCGCGTCGACGGCTCAGTTGGTCATCCTGCTCGTCGATGCCCGCAAGGGCGTGATCACCCAAACCCGTAGGCACGCAGCCGTTCTGGCACTACTCGGCGTTCCACGCCTGGTGCTCGCCGTCAACAAGATCGATCTGGTCGAGGACCCCGCAACCGTGTTCGCCGAGATCTCGGCGGAGTTCAACTCGTTGACCTCCTCGCTCGGGTGGTCCAGCGAGGACGTCATCGAGATTCCGGTGTCCGCACTGCACGGCGACAACGTGGCAGTCAAGTCCGACAAGACCCCGTACTACGACGGCCCGACTCTCATCGAACACCTCGAGTCGGTGCCTGTCGACGCCGAACCGCACCGCGTCGGTCTGCGCTTTCCCGTCCAATACGTCATCCGCCCTCGCACAGCAGAATTCCCCGATTACCGCGGCTATGCCGGTCAGGTTGCGGCGGGCTCCGTCGACGTCGGCGACGAAGTCGTCATCCTGCCTTCGGGCACCAGAACGACCATCGAGCGCATCGACACCGCGGACGGCGAGCTGCGTACCGCACATGCAGGCCGCAGTGTCACTCTCGTCCTGGCCGACGACGTCGATGTCTCTCGCGGCGACACCATCGCCTCCCCGCAGGATGCTCCCGAGCCCATCGCAGAGTTCGAGGCCACGGTGTGTTGGCTCGCGGAGAAGCCGCTTCGTCCGGGCGCTCGTCTGCTGCTCAAGCACGGAACTCGCACCACGCAGGCCATCGTCGGGACTCTGGTCGAGCGATTCGACGAGCAGGATCTCACTGCGCACGAAGGTCCGGAGTCGTTGGAGCTCAACGAGATCGGGCGAATCTCGGTGCGCGTCGCCGAACCGATCGTGGCGGACGACTACGCCGTCAACCGGCACACCGGTAGCTTCTTGTTGATCGATCCGGCCGGCGGAAACACGCTGGCGGCCGGCCTCGTGGGCAACGCTCTGGCTGCAGTCGAGCTGGGGTCGGCAGTTCCGGCGTGAGCGCACTGATCGCGGTCGCCCACGGCAGCCGCGACCCTCGTTCGAGCGCCACGATTCACCGCGCCGTCGACGTTCTGCGTCGACGGCGACCGGATCTGGACGTGCGCGTCGCGTTTCTCGACCTCAGCGAGCCCGGCGTCGACCACGTCGTCGACGCCATGGTGCACTCCGGCCACACCCGCATCGTCGCCGTTCCCTTGTTGCTGGGCAAAGCATTTCACGCCAAGGTCGACCTACCCGAGCTGCTGGCCGCGGGGCAGTCCCGACATCGACACGTGTCGATCGTGCAGACCGACGTGCTGGGCGACGACGGCCTCCTGATCGAGGCAGTCCGCGATCGAATTCTCGAAACCGGTGCAGAAGTGGATGATCCGACCGTCGGCATCGCCCTGGCTGCGGTCGGTTCCTCCTCGGCACCGGCGAATCGACGTACCCAGCTGGTCGCCCGCAAGCTGCTCGCCGGGACGAGCTGGGCCGCCGCGGTCACCTGCTTCGCCACCTCGGTCTCCCCGTCCCCCGTCGACGCCGTCGCGGAACTACGCGCGGCCGGTGCCGGTCGAATCGTCGTGGCACCGTGGTTCCTGGCTCCGGGACTGCTCACCGACCGCATCGAAGCGTCGTTGTCCTCCGAGCCGGACGCAACGTACGCCGACGTGATCGGGGCTCATCCCGCTCTGGCCGAGCTGGTATCGCAGCGTTACGACTCGGCTGCGGCACGCGGCGCGTCGGTGGCGTCGGCGATGGTCGGCACTCGAGTCGCGCGCACGTAGACGGTCTCGCCCTCGCGGAGTCCGAGTGCCTCACTGTCGCCTCGGGTGATCTGAGCGGCGAACAGCTCACCGGTGGCTGCGTTCTGCAGTTCGACCTTGACCTCGAAGCCGAGATGCACGACGCGTTCGACGACGGCCCGCGTCACACCGGCGGATTCAGCGGTACCGCTGGCCTGTGCCTGCGCCAACGACGGGTCGCGCCCGACGCGAATGTCGTGCGGACGCACCAGAAGCCCGTTGAGCTTGGCCACTTGGCCGAGGAACGACATGACGAAGTTGTTGGCGGGCCGGTCGTAGAGATCTTCCGGGGTGCCGACCTGCTCGATGCGGCCCTTGTTCAGCACGGCGATTCGATCGGCGACGTCGAGCGCTTCTTCCTGATCGTGGGTCACCAGCACGGTGGTGACGTGCACCTCGTCGTGCAGGCGACGCAGCCACGTCCGCAGATCAGCGCGCACCTTGGCGTCGAGCGCCCCGAAAGGTTCGTCCAGTAGAAGCACCTGCGGGTCGACCGCGAGTGCGCGAGCCAACGCCATGCGCTGACGCTGTCCGCCGGAGAGCTGGGCTGGATAGCGATTCTGAAAGCCGGCCAACCCGACGATCTCGAGCAGCTCGTCGACCTTCTTCGCGATCTCGGCCTTGGGACGCTTGCGAATCTGCAGACCGAACGCGACGTTGTCTCGCACGGTGAGGTGCTTGAACGCCGCATAGTGTTGAAAGACGAACCCAATTTCGCGTCGCTGCGGGCTGACCCACGTCACGTCCTGACCCGCGAGCACCACCCGACCCGAGTCGAGCTGCTCGAGGCCGGCGATGGAGCGCAGCAGAGTGGACTTGCCCGAGCCGCTGGGGCCGAGCAATGCCGTCAACGATCCTTTGGGGATGTCGATGCTGACGTCGTCGAGAGCAGCGAAGTCGCCGTAGTGCTTGTTGGCACCGACGACGGATATCTCGATCTCGGAGGATTTTTCGGTCATTACTTCGTCCTCTTCTTGTCGAGAACCGTCATCAGCAACAGCACGATGACGGCGATCGCCATGAGCAGCGTGGACGCGGCGTACGCGCCCTGTTGATTGAAGTCCTCGTACCGTGAATTGACCAGCAACGTCAGTGTTTGCGAGATGCCTGGCAGGTTGGTCGAGACCATGATCACGGCACCGAACTCGCCGAGCGAACGCGCGACGGTGAGTACGACGCCGTAGGTCAGACCCCATCGGATGGCCGGCAGGGTGATGCGCCAGAACGTCTGCCAGGAGCTTGCACCCAGGGTCGACGCCGCTTCTTCCTGCTCTTCGCCGATCTCGTACAGGACGGGTTCGACTTCGCGTACCACGAAGGGCAGCGTCACGAAAATAGTGGCTATGACCATGCCTGGGAGCGCGAAGATCACTCTGAAGCCGAGACTTTCGACGCCGCCGAACCACCCGTTGGCACCCCAGAGCAGAATCAGCGCGACTCCGGTGATGATGGGCGATACCGCGAACGGTAGGTCGACGATGGCTTCCAGTACGCCTTTGCCCCGAAATCGCCCTCGCACCAACGCAAGCGCGGTCACCACGCCGAAGATCACATTGATCGGCACCACGATGGCGACGATCAACAGCGACAGTTGCAACGCCGATTGTGCTGCAGGAGTGGTGACCTGCTCGAAGAACGACACGACGCCGTCCTCGAACGTTCGGTACAGGATGGCGGCGAGCGGAAAGAGCACGAGCACAGCGAGATAGACCAGCGCAATGGTCCGCAAGGACAGCTTGACCGGAAGACTGATCTTCACGAGATCTGCTCCTCACGCTTGGCCAGTCGGTTTCCGATGATGCGCAGTACGAACAGCACCGCGAAGGCGATGGCCAACAGCACGACCGAGATCGCCGCGGCGTCGACCGGCCGGTCGTATTCGATCAGCTCGCGAATGTACTGCGACGCAACCTGTGTGTCGTCGGGAATATTGCCACCGATGAGCACCACGGAGCCGAACTCGCCGATGGCGCGAGCGAACGCCAGGCCGCCGCCCGACAGCACTGCGGGAAGCAGCACGGGCAGAACGATGCGCCGGAAGATGGTCCAGTTGTTCGCGCCGAGCGAGGCTGCTGCTTCTTCGACGTCCTTGTCGAGTTCGATCAGCACCGGTTGCACCGCGCGCACCACGAACGGCAACGTGACGAACAGCAACGCAACGATCACTGCGGGCTTGGTCGCGTTGAACACCAAGCCGATCGGACTCGCCGGGCCGTAGAGGGACAGCAGCACCAAACTGGCGACGATGGTGGGCAGCGCGAAGGGTAGGTCGATCAGTGCATTGACGAATCTCTTGCCGGGGAACTCGTCCCGCACCAGTACCCACGCAATGAGTGTTCCCAGAAACAGATTGATCACCGCGGCTGCGACAGAGACGATGAGCGTGACCTTGAACGTGGCCACTGCGCGGGGTTCGGAAATCGCGCCCCAGAAACCGGCAAGGCCGTCGTCGAAAGACTGAACCGTCAACGCTGCCAACGGAAGCAGCACGATGATACTGAGCCACAGGACGGCGACCCCGAGCCCGATCGGGCCCACCGACCCCGGGCCCCTGAACTTGCGGCCTTCTCTTCCGGCCTTGAATCGAGGTCTCGGACCGGGCGTGACAGTCACGCCCGCAGTCGCGGTGTCGGTGGTCGAAGATGACATCGATGTCTACCGAGTACTTTCCTGATAGATCGTCGCGATCGCGCCGTTGTCGCCGAAGAGATCTGCATCCACCTGAGTCCAGCCACCGAGATCATCGATCGTGTACAACTTTTCGGGGGTGAAGAACGTGTCGGAGTATTCCGAGGCGATATCGGGGTTGGTGGGCCGGAACCCGGCCTCCGCCCATATCTTCTGGCCCTCGTCGGTGTAGATGAAGTCGTTGAGAGCATTGGCGCGGTCGAGGTTGGCACTGTCGTTGATCACTGCCACGGGATTGTCGATGCGGAACGTGACGGGAACGTCGACGTGCTCGACCTGCTGTCCCTGCTCCTCGATCAGAAGCGCTTCGTTCTCGTAGCTGAGCAACGCGTCACCCTGGCCCTGCAGGAACGCTTCGGTTGCGGCGCGCCCGGATTCGGGCTGGACCGGGAAGTGATCGGCAACGAGGGTGCGAACGAAGTCGAGGCCGGCCTGCTGGTCCTCACCGCCGTTGCTCTTCGCCGCGTAGGGGGCGAGCAAGTTCCACTTGGCCGAACCCGAACTGAGTGGACTCGGACTGATGACCTGAACGCCGGGCTCGATCAAGTCGTCCCAGGTACGGATGTTCTTGGGGTTGCCCTCGCGCACCACGATGGTCACGACGGAGCCGAACGGCACTCCGGCGTAGGCGTTCCGGTTCCAGTCCTCGTCGACCTTGCCTGCCTGTACCAGACGGGTGATGTCGGGCTCCACCGAGAAGTTGACGATGTCTGCGGGGGCTCCGTCCGCCACCTTGCGCGACTGGTTGCCCGATGGGCCGTAGTCGGCGTTGATCGCCGTTCCGTCACCGTCCTCGGTTGCGGCGAAAGCCGGACCGATTGCGTCCCAACCGTTCTTGGGAACCGCGTAGCCCACGAGGGTCAGAGCTGGGCCGCTGGCGGTGTCCGGCTCCCCGCCGACGACGTCACTCGAACCACCGTTGCAGGCCGCGAGAACGAGCGCTCCCACGGCGGCGAACGTTGTCAGCAGGTAACGAGAGCTATGACTCATCGAAAGATGGCCTTTCGGAAATGGTGTGTCGAGAACGAACCGGGCAGACGTGATCACTCCCGAGTCGACGCGGGCTCAACGGCACATCGGTGCGAGAACACCGTGGGCGCAGCAGGAAGATCGCGGCTCACCACGCGCCGAACGGACGCACGATGCAGCGGATCGACAGAACCGATTCGACCTGGGAAGGAATCAACAACAGTCGATATCGGCAACTGCCAGCATGCCGACAGCGATCAACGCCAACTGATGGCGGACGCGGTACTCGGCGGCAGAAGACACGGTCAGGAATCTAGCAGAGGTTACGGACGTACTCTAATCTCGGAGAACACGACCGCCGGGCGCGCCGCTACCGAGTGAGCAACCAGGCGATGACAACCAGCACCAGCAGCGCGATCAGCGCCAGTGTGACCCGAGACCGTGGCATTACTGTCCATCCTTCGTCGTGGTGGGGGCACCGGCCGTCGACTCTGCCTCGCGAGCAGCGCGAGCATCACGACCGAGCAGGCGTAGGACCACCGCCAGCAGGCGATCGAACACCCGTGCCAGCAGGAACGCCGTGGGCACGAGAACCAGCAACACGACGATCGCCTGCGGTACGAAGGGCAAGCCCGTCACCCACAGTTCGACGCCGTCCCACCATCGCGCAACCGGTTCCACCCTCGCAGCTTAAACCAGTGCGTTCGACGGCCACGCCACGCCGATCGACGACCTGCAGTGGACGACTGCCGTCGAGAAGTCGATGATTACGCCATGACGGCATTCGAAGATGTTTCGCCCGTGCCTCCCGTGGCCGACGCTCCCGCGATGGGATCGGGCCATCCAGGATTGGGCGGCATCGAAGTTCAGGGCGCACTCGGCAGTACCGACGCACCGGTGTCCAGCCTGACGTCCTATCGCAGCGCCTTTCCACCGATCGACGACTACGCGTTCCTCTCGGACTGCGAAACGACCTGTCTGATCGCGCGCAACGGTTCCGTCGAATGGATGTGTGTGCCCCGGCCGGACTCCCCCAGCATCTTCGGCGCGATCCTCGACCGCAGTGCCGGCCACTTTCGCGTCGGCCCCTACGGTCAGTCGGTGCCCGCGGCGAGGCGATATCTGCCCGGCGGTCTGATCGTCGAGACCACGTGGCAGACCGAGACCGGGTGGCTCATCGTGCGCGACGCATTGGTGATGGGTCCGTGGCACAACACCGATCAACGTTCGCGCACGCACAAGCGCGCACCCAGCGACTGGGATGCCGAGCACATCCTCCTCCGCACCATCAAATGTGTCAGCGGCACAGTGGAACTGGAGATGAGCTGCGAGCCCGCCTTCGACTACCACCGAGCGCCCGCCAACTGGGAGTACACCGGCAAGGTGTACGAGGAGACGACCGCCACCTGCGAGGCGAGCGCGGACGGCGATCAGCCCACGCTGAAATTGACCACCAATCTCCGGATCGGCATCGAGGGGCGCGAAGCACGAGCCCGAACTCGGATGACGGAGGGCGACAACGTCTTCGTTGCGCTCTCGTGGTCCGACCTTCCTGCACCCCAGACGTTCGAGGAAGCGTCCAGCAAGATGTGGGAGACCTCGGAGTGCTGGCGTCAGTGGATCACGATCGGACGGTTCCCCGACCACCCGTGGCGCGGCTACCTCCAGCGCAGCGCGCTCACACTCAAGGGGTTGACCTACGCACCCACAGGAGCCCTGCTCGCTGCCTCGACCACGTCTCTGCCGGAAACCCCCGGTGGCGAGCGCAACTGGGATTACCGCTACACCTGGGTGCGTGATTCGACGTTCGCACTGTGGGGTCTCTACACACTCGGCCTCGACCGCGAGGCCAACGACTTCTTCGCCTTCATGTCCGACGTGGCCACGACCGCGAACGGCGAGGTCAACCCGCTGCAGGTCATGTACGGCATCGGCGGCGAGAAGACTCTCGACGAAAGCGAGCTACCGCACCTGTCCGGGTACGACGGTGCCCGTCCGGTCCGCATCGGCAACGGTGCCTACGACCAGGAGCAGCACGACATCTGGGGCACCATGCTCGACTCGGTGTATCTGCACGTGAAGTCGCGTGAGCACGTCCCGGAGTTTCTGTGGCCTCTGCTCAAACGTCAGGTGGAAGAGGCGATCGCGAACTGGCGCAAACCCGACCGCGGAATCTGGGAGGTTCGGGGCGAGCCACAGCACTTCACGTCCTCCAAGCTCATGTGTTGGGTGGCGCTCGATCGCGGCGCGAAGCTCGCCGACATCCACGGCGAGAAGGACTACTCGCGCAAGTGGAACGAGATCGCCGACGAGATCAAGGCGGACATCCTCGAGAACGGCACCGACTCACGGGGGGTGCTCACCCAGCGTTACGGTGACCCGTCGCTCGACGCGTCACTGCTGCTGGCACCCCTGCTGCGGTTCTTGCCGGCGGACGACGAGCGCATCCGTGCAACAGTGCTCGCCATCGCGGACGAGTTGACCGAGGACGGGTTGGTTCTGCGCTATCGAACCGACACCACCGACGACGGTTTGGCCGGTGAGGAAGGGACGTTCACGATCTGCTCGTTCTGGCTCGTGTCCGCGCTGGTGGAAATCGGCGAACTCCCCCGCGCCAAGCACCTGTGCGAACGCCTGCTCGGCTACGCGAGCCCGCTCAAGCTCTACGCCGAGGAGATCGACCACCGCACCGGCCGCCACCTCGGCAACTTCCCGCAAGCGTTCACCCACCTCGCCCTGATCAACGCAGTGGTGCACGTCATTCGGGCCGAGGAAGCTCAGGCGACCGGACACTTCCAGCCCGCCCACACCAACCCTTGATCGGGTAGGTCTCAGCGGCCGAGTTGCCTCGCCCATTCGGCGATCAGCTCGGCCGCGGGCCTCGCCTGCGTACGACGATGACCGGTGCCGGCCCACATCGACAGTCCCGACGGGTCGCCGGCCGCGGCGGCCTTCGCGCGCATCGGCGCGGTCAGGTAGTGCAGATCGGGATACGCGAGCGGAGCGGCGTCGGAATTCGCGTGCATGAACTCGTTGACGAGACCTCGCGCAGGACGGCCGGAGAATGCCCTCGTCACTGCGGTGTTCGGTGCCACCGTCAGCTGCTCGCGGTGCACTGGTTTGGTGCCGGCCTCCGGAGTGTTCAGCAAAGCCGTCCCGAGCTGCGCGGCATGCGCTGCACCCGAATCCAACAGTGGGGCGATGTCATGGCCGTCCATCAGCCCACCCGCGGCGATGCGAGGTAATTCGGAGATCGCACGCACCGCGGTCAGTAATTCCACCAGAGGCTCCTCCGGTGCCGATCCGTCGAACGTTCCCCGGTGGCCACCCGCTTCGGGGCCCTGCACCACGAGCGCGTCGACACCGTACGCGGTGGCCACGGACGCGTCGGACGCGGTGGCGACGGTGGCCCACACCTCGGTCCCCACCGCGTGCAGTTGCGCGACCTCGTCCGCATCGAACGTGGCGAACGTACTCGACACCACGGGCACCGGATGGGCCAGCAGCCAGGCGAATTTCTCCGGGTAGAAGTCGTCACGACGTTCCAGCACGCCGGGCTCCGCGCCGAATCGCTCGAACCAGGGTCCCAGATGCTCGGCATAGGCGTCCACGTCCGCGCCCGACGACTCCTCGGGTAGAAACAGATTGACGCCGAACACCTGGCCACGCATCGAATCCACTTGCGCGGCAAAGGCATCGGGTGTCAACAACGCTCCCGCAATCATCCCCAGACCACCGGCCTCCGAGACCGCACGGGCAAGTTCGGGAGTGCTGGGTCCACCAGCCATGGGCGCACCGACAACGGGAACACGCAGCTGCTTCAGGATCGGCGTAGTCACAGGTTCGAAATCTACTCGCCCGCCGTCCGCACCAAAGTTCGGTGGGCACTGAGCAACCCTGTCGACGACTGCGCGCCCCTGCTCTGACGTGAGCGGGGGCGCGCGGTCGGTAAAAGGGTGTGAGGTTACTTCTTCGGCTTGTCCGAGGAAGACTCCGAGGACAGTGCCGCCACGAAGGCTTCCTGCGGAACCTCGACCCGTCCGATGGTCTTCATCCGCTTCTTGCCTTCCTTCTGCTTCTCGAGCAGTTTGCGCTTACGGCTGATGTCGCCGCCGTAGCACTTCGCCAACACGTCCTTACGGATCGCGCGGATGTTCTCGCGAGCGATGATGCGAGATCCGATGGCAGCCTGAATCGGCACCTCGAACTGCTGACGCGGGATCAGTTCCTTGAGCTTGGTCGTCATCTTGTTTCCATACGCCGCCGCGGCGTCCTTGTGCACGATCGCGCTGAACGCATCGACGGCCTCACCCTGCAGCAGGATGTCGACCTTGACCAGCGCACCGCTCTGCTCGCCGATCTCCTCGTAATCGAGGCTGGCGTAGCCACGAGTACGGGATTTCAGGATGTCGAAGAAGTCGAAGATGATTTCGGCCATCGGAATCGTGTAACGCAGCTCGACGCGGGTCTCGGACAGGTAGTCCATACCGCCGAGCTCGCCGCGGCGTCCCTGGCACAGTTCCATGATGGAACCGATGAACTCGCTGGGCGAGATGATGGTGCACTTGACCATCGGCTCGAACACCTCGCGTGCCTTGCCGTCGGGCCAGTACGACGGGTTGGTGACGATGTGCTCGGCACCGTCTTCCATCTCCACGCGGTACACCACGTTCGGCGAGGTCGAGATCAGGTCCAGGTTGAATTCGCGCTCCAGCCGTTCGCGGGTGATCTCCATGTGGAGCAGCCCGAGGAAGCCGCAGCGGAAGCCGAAGCCGAGAGCCACTGACGTTTCCGGCTCGTACGTCAGAGCCGCGTCGTTCAGTTGCAGTTTCTCGAGGGCGTCACGCAGGTCCGGATAGTCCGAGCCATCGAGTGGATACAGGCCCGAGTACACCATCGGCCGGGGCTCGCGATACCCGGTCAGCGGCTCGGTCGCGCCCTTGCGGAACGTGGTGACGGTATCGCCGACCTTCGACTGACGAACATCCTTGACGCCGGTGATGAGGTAGCCGACCTCGCCCACGCCGAGCCCCTTGGTGGCCTTGGGATCGGGCGAGACGATGCCCACCTCGAGCAACTCGTGCGTCGAGCCGGTCGACATCATCGTGACCTTCTCGCGCGGGTTGAGTGCGCCGTCGACCACTCGGACGTAAGTGACGACGCCGCGGTAGGTGTCGTACACCGAGTCGAAGATCATCGCGCGGGCCGGGCCGTCGGGATTGCCCACCGGAGCCGGCACCAGCTTGACGACCTCGTTCAGAAGCTCTTCGACACCGACGCCGGTCTTACCCGATACGCGCAGCACGTCGTCGGCCTCGCAGCCGATGATGTGCGCGATCTCGGCCGCGTAGCGATCCGGGTCGGCGGCGGGCAGGTCGATCTTGTTGAGCACCGGAATGATGGTGAGCTCTTTGTCGAGAGCCAGGTACAGGTTGGCCAGCGTCTGCGCCTCGATGCCCTGCGCGGCGTCGACGAGCAGCACGGCCCCTTCGCAGGCTTCCAGGGCGCGGGAGACCTCGTAGGTGAAGTCGACGTGGCCGGGAGTGTCGATGAGGTGCAGCACGAACTCTTCACCGTCGACCACCCACGGCAGCCGTACGTTCTGCGCCTTGATGGTGATGCCGCGCTCACGCTCGATATCCATCCGGTCCAGGTACTGCGCGCGCATCGACCGGTCGTCGACGACGCCTGTCAGCTGCAACACGCGGTCTGCCAACGTCGACTTACCGTGGTCGATGTGGGCAATGATGCAGAAGTTCCTGATCCTGGACGGATCGGTGAACGTCGTGTCGGCGAAGCTGGGCACTCGTATCCTTCGGCTGGCGTGTTCGAAAATGAGCGAACGGGTGTGTCCATCGTCCCACGCCGGGAACGATGCGCCGTCCCCGGCTGTCCGACTCCGGCGTCCATGGTGCCTCGGTCCGGTCCGTGAGCAGCGACGTCGTAATCGCTACACTCGCCGCATGGCTGGCAATTGGAGCAGATTCGGCAAGGAACTGGGCAAGATCGCACTGCGTGAGGGCCCGCGGCTGTTTCGCCAACTGCAGAAGTCCGGTGCCCTGCAGAAGGGTATGGACGCGGTCGGGGGAAAGACCACGAACACGTCCGTGGAGGCCCCGCGTCCCGGCCGTCCGGTGGCCTCCCAGACCAGGCCGAGGGCCCAGCGCGCCCGCACCATCGAGTACTCCCCCGATCTGGACGGCAAGGCCGATCCGGGCGAGATCGTCTGGACCTGGGTGACCTACGAAGAAGACGCCAGTCAGGGCAAGGATCGGCCGGTGTTGGTGATTGGACGAGAGGGCAACGATCTACTCGGTCTGATGTTGTCGAGTCAGAGCAGCCGTGACGGCGACCGTGACTGGCAATCCATAGGATCCGGTTCCTGGGACGCCGAAGGTCGACCGAGCTGGATTCGTTTGGACCGCGTCCTCGACGTACCAGAAGCCGGCATCCGCCGCGAGGGTGCGATTCTGAGCAAGCCTCAATTCGACTCCGTCGCAGCGCGATTGCGTCGAGACTTCGGCTGGAACTGACGTCGTGCGCGTTGTGCGTACCCACAGCTACGCACAACGCGCACGATGTCAGGCCAGGCGGGTGATCTCCACGACGACGTCGAGAGCCGTCGAGCCACCGCCGGAGAAGATGCCCTTGAGGGGCGGCACGTCGGCGTAATCACGACCCAGTCCCACCGAGACGTGCTGCTCGTTGACGGCGATGGCGTTGGTCGGGTCGTAGCCCCACCAGGCACCGGTCCACGCCTCGATCCACGCGTGACTCTGGCCCTCGACGGTGGCACCGATCGCCGCCTGCTTCTTCGGGTGCAGGTAGCCCGAGACGTACCGGCTCGGAATTCCGACGCTGCGCAGCATCAACAAGGTCAGGTGGGCGTAGTCCTGACAGACGCCCTTCTTCTCCGACCATGCTTCGACGGCCGAGGTGTGCACCCCGGTGGTTCCCGGCACGTACGACATCTCCTGATTGACCCAATCGGAGATCTCGACCACCGATTCCTGCGGCGGTAGTCCCTTCGACAGTTTCTTCGCCACCGCGGCGAGCTGACGGTTCTTGGGCACGTAGATCGTGTTGTCCAGCACCTCGTTGAAGCGGTCGGTCACCTGCTCGCTGGCCAGTTCCTCCCACGACGCGTTCTCGTCCGGATACACGAAGGGATCGGTCTCGACCACCGACGACCCGGAGACTTCGAGCTCGGTGTGCGGTGCGTGCAGGTCGAACGCCGTCACCGCCGTTCCCCAGTAGTCGGTGTATCGGTAGGACCGTGTCACCGGGTTGGTCTCGACTCGGTTCAGAATGACGTTCTGCCGGTTGTCACTTCGCGGCGTCAGCCGAGCCTCGTTGTAGGAGGAGGTCACCGGCGCGTCGTACTGATAGCCCGTGGTGTGTACGACACGCATACGCCAGCTCACAGTTCACCTTCCAATTGGTCTTCGTATGTACCGGATCCGGCATCCGTCCACGCCACCCAGGGTGCGGCGTGGAAGTACTGCTTGGAGATGGCCTCTCCCAGTTCGCGGCAGGTTTCCTGCAGTGCCAGCAGACGTTCCTGCAGATCGTCGAGAATCTCACCGGGACGCAGGAATTCGAGTTCGCTGCGAGCGCGACCCAGTAGCCGCTGCGCTTCGGCGCGCGCACCGACCCGACTGTTGGGTTGATGGTCGAGCTGGTCGAGCGAACGTTCCGCCTCGTTGAGTGCGTAGAACACCGAACGCGGAAAGAGCCTGTCCAACAACATGAATTCCAGAACGCGCTGGGCGTCGAGCGCACCGCGGTAGGTACGCAGGTAGGTGTCGTGAGCACCTGCCGATCGCAGCACGGTGACCCACGCCGGCGACGACGGTCGATCGCCCGCGCGCGAGAGCAACAGGCGAACGATCATGTCGATTCGCTCCACCGAGCGGCCGAGCAACAGGAACCGATACCCGTCGTCGTGACTGAGGGTGGAATCCGCCAGGCCGGCGAACATCGCGGCACGTTCCTCGATGTAGCTGAAGAACTCGGCCGGGCCGGTGCGCTTGGATGCTCTGATTCGCTCGTTCAGCCCGTTGTACGTGGTGTTGAGGCACTCCCACATCTCACTGGACGTCACTTCGCGAGCGCCGCGAGCGTTTTCGCGTGCACTGGAGAGCGAGTCCACGATGGAGCCGAGCCCGTCACGGCTGAAGGCCACCAACTCGGTGAGTGACCACACGTCGAGCGAGACGTCCGGCTCGTGCTTGAACCCGAGTACTCGCAACAACACTCGCGAGATGTGGTCGGGATCGACCGTGGCATCTTCGAGAAGCTGGTGGACAGTGACGTCGAGAATGCGGGCCGTGTCGTCGGCCCTCTCGACATACCGCCCGATCCAGTAGAGCGACTCTGCGTTGCGCGCGAGCATTTACTGTCCACCGCCGTTCGAGTCCGAGTTCACTACTTGCTGCTGCTGCTGCTGCTGCTGCTGGTCCATCGTCAGCTCCGGGCCCTGTTCGACCATGGGCGACTCCGGCGGAACGCTGACGATCTCCTCGCCCGCTAGCTCCTGCTCCTCCTGAGAGGTTCGAGTGGCGAGAACCCAGGTGTCCTTGCTGCCGCCGCCCTGGCTCGAGTTGACCACCAAAGAACCCTCGGGCAGCGCAACGCGGGTCAAGCCGCCGGGCAACACCCAGACGTCGTCTCCGTCGTTGACCGCGAACGGCCGCAGGTCCACGTGCCGAGGTACCAACCGATCGCCGATCTTGGTCGGCACGGTCGAGAGCTGCACGACGGGCTGTGCGATCCAGCCACGCGGATCTGCGCGGACCTTCTTGCTGATGGTGGCGAGTTCCTTCGGCGAGGCGTCGGGGCCGAACACGATGCCGTAGCCGCCCGAGCCTTCCACCGGCTTGATGACCAGCTCGTCGATACGGTCGAGCACTTCCTCGCACTCGTCGTCCAGCCAGCACCGGAACGTGTCGACGTTGGCCAGCAGCGGCTTCTCGCCCATGTAGTAGTCGATGATCGTGGGCACGTAGGTGTACACCAGCTTGTCGTCGCCGACGCCGTTTCCGACGGCGCTGGAGATCACCACGTTGCCTGCGCGGGCGGCGTTGACGAGACCTGCCACGCCCAGGACCGAATCCGGCCGGAACTGCATGGGGTCGAGGTAGTCGTCGTCGATGCGGCGATAGATGACGTCGACCTGGCGCTCACCCTCGGTGGTCCGCATGTAGACGATGTTGTCCCGGCAGAACAGATCGCGTCCTTCGACCAGTTCGACGCCCATCAACCGCGCGAGCAACGAGTGCTCGAAGTACGCGGAGTTGGCCACACCGGGGGTCAGCACCACGACGGTGGGGTCGGCCTCGTTGAGCGCGGCGGCGGAGCGCAAGGCGCGCAACAGATGCGAGGCATAATCGCCGACGGCACGCACGCGGTGACTGGCGAACAGGTCCGGGAACACCCGAGCCATGGTGCGACGGTTCTCCATGACGTACGACACACCCGAGGGGGAACGCAGGTTGTCCTCGAGCACACGGAACGTGCCCTGCGCGTCGCGCACCAGATCGATTCCGGCGACGTGGATTCTCACGCCGTTCGGCGGTGTGATGCCGACGGCCTCGCGGTGGAAGTGCTCACAGGAGGTGATCAAACGCTTCGGCACGACGCCGTCGCGGAGAATTTCCTGATCGCCGTAGATGTCGGCGAGGAACATCTCGAGCGCTTTGACGCGCTGTTTGATGCCGCGCTCGAGCCGTGACCACTCCCCTGCAGCGATGACGCGGGGAACCTGGTCGAGTGGGAACGGCCGCTCCTGGCCGGACAGGGAGAACGTGATGCCCTGATCGACGAACGCACGCCCGAGCGCATCGGATCTCGCGTCCAGATCGGACGCGTTCGCCGGGGCGAGGGCTGTGTGAATACCCTTGTAGGGGGTCCTCGTTCGACCGTCCGAGTCGAACATCTCGTCGAAAGCGAGACTGTATTTTCCGACGTCGGTGTAACCCCCGAAAACCCCGTCTACCTCGGGTTCGACACGATCCGCTGACTTGGTTCTGGTCGCTTTGGCCTTGGTGGCGGCATGCGTTGCCGATCGCGGACTCATCCTGGTCATGTTGCTACAGAGACTGGAGTTAGGCACGGTGGAAGCGTTAATTTCTTGAAACGCATCGTCACAGGGCTACCCAATTGGGTTCTGCCCCGCCGTGCTGGTATTCTCGATCTTCGGCGCAGGGCTTCGACGCCCTGCAGCAGACTTCGGGCATTCCAGCATGGATCGCCCTGACCGGAATACCGACGAAGACAAGAAGGATTTTACGCGTGGCCAATATCAAGTCCCAGAAGAAGCGGATTCTCACCAACGAGCGTGCACGTATGCGCAACCAGTCGGTGAAGTCCTCCCTTCGTACCGTCATCCGCTCGTTCCGCGAGGCGCAGGCTGCGGGCGACAAGGACAAGGCTTCCGAGATTCTCATCGACGCAGGCCGCAAGCTCGACAAGGCCGCCAGCAAGGGCGTCATCCACAAGAACCAGGCTGCCAACAAGAAGTCGGCACTGGCTCTCGCAGTCAACAAGCTCTGATACCCATCTGAGCTGACAAAGCCCGCTGCATCCGATTCGGATGCAGCGGGCTTTGTTTTGGGCCGGGCTTTGTCGTGGGCCGGTCTTCGTGGTGGATCAGGGCTGTGATCGGCCGTGGGTGTTACCGGCCCAGCCCAGCGACCTCGGAGACCGCCTTCTCCACCGCGTAGTCCGCATCCGCTGCCTGACCTTTGACGTCGGCGTTCAGTTGAGCCACTATGTTCAGCGCCTGTGCGATGGATCGGCCGTTCCAGCCGCGAGCCTGGCCCTGCGCCTTCTTTATTTTCCACGGCGGCATCCCCAACTCGCCCGCCATGCGGAACGGGTCGCCGCGGCCGGCCGAACCCACCAGCGCAATGGTGCGTACGGCATCGGCCAAGGCGTCGGCGAGCAACACGTGGGCCACTCCCCGATGCATCGCCCAGCGGACCGCCTCGAGCGCACCCGCTCTGTCTCCGATCACGGCTTTGTCGGCAACGTCGAATCCGGAGACCTCGGCCTTGCCCGAGTAGTAGCGACGCACCGCAGCCAGATCTACTTTGCCCCCGGTGTCGGACACCAACTGCGAACAGGCCGAGGCCAATTCGCGGAGCTCGTTTCCGACCGATTCGACGACGGCTTCGATCACCTCACCGCTCACCCGAATGTCTGCCGCTCGGAACTCACCGCGGACGAAGTCGATGCGTTCGGCCGGCTTGGTGAGCTTGGCGCACTCGTGCAGCTGCGCTCCGCACTTCTGCAGAGCACCGACCATCGCCTTGGCTCGACCGCCGCCGGAATGCATGACCACCACCACGGCGCCCTCGGGCGGATCGGTGGCGGCATCGAGTACCAAGGCGACGGCATCCTTGCCCGCCTCGGCCGCAGCCTCGAGGACGACGACGCGATCCTCTGCGAACAGCGACGGGCTGAGCAGTTCGGCCAGTTCCGGGGCGCTGGCGTCGCCGGTGCGCAACCGCGTGACCGGCAGATCCTCCCCCGCGGTCGCAGCATTCGCCCGTACCTGCGCCACGATCGCGGCCACGGCGCGATCCATCAGAAGTTCCTCGTCGCCGAGAACCAGATGCAGAGGAGCCACACTCGAAGTCACACCCGTGATCGTGCCATGTGCCGGCGACACTGCGGGCATCCGCTTCTGTCGAGGACCCACCACAGCACCAGCGCTCGCCACATCACCGGCAGTCACCACAGCACATGCGCCGTCCACATGGCGAGTGCCGCTGTCACCCCAGCCGTCGCCAACCACCGCATCGGTCGAAATCGCAAGGCCGCCAGCAGCACGGCCGTTGCGAACGCTGCGAGTATCGCGCCGGGAACACCGTCGGGGACGACGATGCCCGCGCCCGGCACCGACGAGGCTCTCTCTGCCACCGTGATCAACCACCACAGCGGTGCCGACGCCAGCTGAGCCGTCAGCTCGGCAACAGTAGTGCTCACGGTGGCGATCACCGCTGTCACGATGCCCACCACGGTGATCGGGGCGACGACCGGTGCCACCAACACGTTCGCGACGACACCGACCACACTGAACGTTCCCGCCATGGCCGCGACCACCGGTGCTGTCACCGTGTGCGCCGCTGCAGCGACGGCCACCACCTCCGCAGCAGCCCTGGGCCAGCCGTGGGCCCGGAGCCAGTCGACCCAGACCGGTGCGAGAAGCACGAGCCCGGCGGTGGCGAACACCGACAGGACGAATCCGATGTCCACCGCGAGCCTCGGCCACCATGCGAGCAGTCCGAGCACTGCGCCGCACAGCGCCGGGACGGCCTGCCGCCGCCTGCCGGTGACGAGGGCGAGCAAACCGATCGATCCCATCACCGCGGCTCGCAGCACGCTCGGCGACGGGCGTGCCACGATCACGAACGCCACGAGTACGACGAAAGCCAGTGTGACCGTCGTGCGCGGACCGATTCCGATGCCGCGCAACACCAGCAGGACGGCTCCGATCACGATGGAGAAGTTGGCACCCGACACTGCCGTCAGATGTGTCAGGCCCGCTGCCCGAAAATTTTCGGCCACAGTCTCGTCCAGATGCGAGACATCGCCGACCACAAGCCCCGGCAGCAGACCGGCGCGATCGGGCGGCATCGAATTCTGCGCTACCGCAGTGAGATTCGATCTCACATTTCCGGCACCGGTGGAGATCGTCCCAGGCGCAACGACGGTGACGGGTGGCCCCGTTGCGCGGATCACCGCCACGGTCATGTCCGGTCGAATCGGCACACCGAGCCGGCCCCGGACGGTGACCTCCTGCCCCGGCAGCAGCGCCGACCAGCTCGACTCCGGCGCGATTATCGACACCCGTCCGCCTACATACAGCGCGTCGCCTCCGACGTCCACGCGAGTCATCTCTGCTTTCGCCATCACCATCGGTGGCCCCGCGGACGACAGTCTGCGTGGATCCTCCTCCAACTGCACCGACGCGGTGATCCACGCCCGGTTTTCCGCGGCGGCCGCGACGGGATGGTCCGCCAAGGCATACATCTGAAGACAGATCGCTCCGCCGAAGCACAGTGCGAGCGCGATCACCGCGGCCACTCCCGCCCCGCTGGGTGCGGCTGCAGATCGACGTCTCGCCACCCGCCGCAGCACCATCGCACCGAGCACCACTGCTGCCACGGTCGATGCAGTGGCGGCGAGGGCCGCAGCGGGGCCACCATGAATGCCGACCGCGGTGATCGACCAACACACCACCACAGCAGGCACCAGGCGAACGTCGAAGGGCAGCGGCTCTTCGGCATTCGCGATGCCGGCCGATGCGGCAACGGTGCTCACCCGATGTGCACCAGGTCGCGAATCTTCGTTAGCCGGCCCGGCCCGATGCCGTCCACCTCGGCGAGCTGATCGACAGAGATGAAGGGGCCGTTGATCTCTCGCCAGCTCACGATCGATGTCGCGGTCACCGGCCCGACCCCGGGCAACGCGTCCAACTCCGCAACGGTTGCAGCGTTGAGGTCCACGGTGCCGCCGGCCGCTGCAGCTCCCGTACCTCCAGTACTCCCGGGATATCCAGAACCGGACGACACCGCACTGTCCGGTGTCGTGGTCTGCGTCGACGAAGTACCACTGAGCAGCGGGGCAGGTTGCGGCGGCACCACACCGACGACGATCTGATCACCGTCGGCCACTCGCGCGGCCATGTTGAGCGCCAACAGATCGCCGCCCTCGACGGACCCTCCCGCCGCGGCCACCGCGTCGGCAATACGCGAACCCGGTTGCAACCGAACGAGTCCGGGCTGCGTCACCAGACCGACGACGCTCACCACCAGCTCGTCCTCGACCACCGGTTCCGGTGGCGACGCAGCGTCGGAATCCATGGCTCCGGGAGCAACCACAGCCAGCGGCGGAGCAGGTGCCGGCGTCGGCGCATCCCGAAACACCGCGAAAGCGGCGACTAGCAAGACGAACACTCCGGCACCCGCCATCGCGATCGCACCCTGTCTTCCCGGGTCCACCCGAGCCGAGCGCCATCGGTGTGGAAGCACGGACGACCACGGAGATCCGAGTCGCGGCGAAACCGACACAAGCCAATCCGGTTCTCGCGCGGTCACCTCGGAACGGGGTGCCTCCACTGTGCCTTCACGGTCGGATATCGGTTCCGGGCGTACAGAATCGGGTTGTCGGCGCACAGCCTCGAGTCGCGCCACCGTGTGCGCCCGATCGTCGTCACCGCCCATGCACCAGGACGCTAGTGCTCCCAGCCGGATCGCTGAGCAAGCGAACGCTGGTCACCGTTTGCCCTGTGCACAACTCGAAACCTGTGGATGAGCGGTGCAATACCCGCCATCATCCGCGGCCCGGTGCCACGACGACGCCGACAGCGCCGGGGCCGACATGCGCACCGAGCACGGCACCGAAGGGATACACGTCGATGCTGGTGAAGCCGGCAATCCTGGAGGTCAGCATTGCCGCTACGTTGTCGCCCCGCTCGGGACACTGCATGTGGTGCACCGCGAGCGCAACACCCGAATCGTCACCGACCTCGGATGTGGCGACGACTGCCGCGTCGACCAGCTTGTTCAGCGCCTTCGACGAGGTCCGCGTCTTCTCCCGCAACACGAGTGCGCCGCCGCTGATGTGCAACACCGGCTTCATGGCCAGGGCCGTGCCGAGCAGGGCAGCTGCGGTGCCGATTCGCCCTCCGCGTCGCAGATGGTCGAGGCGATCGACGACGATGAAGCACTTCGAGGTCGTCGACGCTGCGACGGCCTGGCGGTACACCGCGTCCAGGTCCGCTCCGCCGTCCGCCGAATCGGCGGCCGACAGGACGGCAAAGCCCAATCCCATTCCGGCAGAACCGGAATCGACCACTCGAACGGAAGGGCCCACCTCGTCGGCCGCCTGGCGTGCTGCTTCCCAGGTGCTCGACAGTCCTCGGGAGATGTGCAGGGCCACCACGCCGTCCCCTCGACTGCGTTCGAGGGCCGCGGCGTACACCTCGATCAATTCACCCGGTGACGCTCCGGCGGTGGTCACCGACGTTCCCGACGACACGTGCTCGGGGATCTCGTCCACACCCTCGCGGTGGTCGATTCCGTCCACCATCACATGCAACGGCACCACCGAGATGTTGCGCTCGAGTGCGAGCGCGACAGGCAGACACGACGAGGAGTCGGTGACGACAGCAACGGTCATGGTGTCGGTTTCGGTGCGCGTTTTGCCGTCGACGCCGAGGCAACCACCGGTCGCAGTGCCTCGAGCATCGCCGCTGCCACCGCAACGTGCGCGTCCCACCCCCAGTGAATCCCGTCGGGGTTGGCATTCTCCGATTCGATGTTCGGACGTACCGCATCCGCCAGGTCGACCATCGGGACGCTCTTCTCCGAACTCCACGCGCGTAATGCCCGCACGGCGGGCTCGCGGCCCGCATGCACCCGGCCGTAGGCATCACAGCGATGCACGGACGGATAGGTGCCGATGACGGGCAGTTCGGGACGCACGTAGGCCAGGGCGGCGCGTGTCTGTTCCAAGTAGTCGACGCTGAGCCGGGGCGGCAAAGCGACGGGCCAACCCAGATGCGACAGAACCGGTTGCACCGCTTGATATCCCGCGCGAACAACCCGACGGAGAGCCGGGGGTCTGATGTACCGGATCTGTTCCCGCAGCGCGGTCGGCAGAGGCGACGGGAGGGAATCCATCCCGCCGATGGCGAGCACGACAGCACCGGCACGGGGAATCGCTGCCCACACGCGCGGATCCTGAGTCAACGCCCACCAGGCATCACGACTGGTCCAGCCGATGCGCGCAACCAGCTCTACGGTCCAACCGAGTTCGGCGGCAACGAGATTGGGCCAGAGCCGCGGATCGTCGACCGGCAGGCCTCCCTCTGGGCCGTAGTAGCTCAGGGAGTCCGCGAGCACGACCAGCGCGGGGCGTACCGTCGCCTCGTCAGAGGACGTCACTGGCCACTCGCGCCGAAGCGTTCCACACGTCCAGACGCCAGGCCGGATCGACGCCCGACCCGTGTGCGGCGAGCTGCACCCAGCTGGTGTTGGCCAGTCCGCCGAGCACCGGCCAACGGTCGGTCGGCAGATCGAGCAACGCCGCGGTCAGTGCAGCGATCAGGCCCCCGTGCGCCACCAGAACCAATGGGCGATCGTCGCCGTCGGCTCCCCATTCGTCGACGCTGCTCAGAAGTTCACGGACCAGGGGCACACTGCGGCGGGCGACGTCGATACGACTCTCCCCGCCGGGTGGGGCGATCGTGGCATCGGCTCGCCACTCCGGCCGGGCACCGGGTGCGATGTCGTCGACATCGGTGTGAGTGAGACCCTGCCACTCACCGAGATGGGTTTCGCGTAGGCGCTCGTCCTGCGTCACCGAGACGCCGGCGGCGTCCCCCAATGCAACGGCAGTGTCGAGGGCTCGCCGCAGGTCGGACGAGACAATTCGAAGAGGAGCTCGCGTCGCCAGCTCGGCAGCGGCCGTCTTCGCCTGGGTACGGCCGAGCTCGGACAGGTCGGTGTCGAGCTGACCCTGCATGCGGTCGGTGGCGTTGTATTCCGTCTGACCGTGCCGAAGCAGGATGAGCCGTCGGATCATTGCTCCGATTCCGGAGCCGGGTGCTCGCCGAGACCGGGGACCTCGATGGTCGGGCAGTCCTTCCACAACCGCTCGAGGGCATAGAAGTTGCGCTCTTCGTTGTGCTGGACGTGGACGACGATGTCGGAGTAGTCCAACAGCGCCCAACGACCTTCCTTGGTGCCTTCGCGACGGACCGGCTTGTGTCCGGCCTCACGAAGTCGGTCCTCGATGTTGTCCACGATCGAGTTGACCTGACGCTCGTTGGGCGCAGAGGCGATCACGAAGCAATCCGTGATGTACAGCTGATCGGAGACGTCGAGAATCACGACATCGCCGGCCAGTTTGTCATCGGCTGCGAGCGCGGCGATACGCGCCATCTCGGCGGCTTCGGCTGTTGCAGTCACTTGGGTGTACTCCCACTCGTATGGTTCGGGTTCGCGGTCATTGCGCTGGTGACCGGCCCTTCCGGTTGCTTCTTCTGGGGTGCCGGCTCCGACATGGTGACGGATCCGTCGAGGCGCTGAGCGCCTCGTGGTCTGTAGAGATTTCTCTTCGAGATGTATTGCACGACGCCGTCCGGCACGAGGTACCACACCGGCCGATTCTCACCGGCCCGAAGTCGGCAGTCCGTCGACGATATCGCGAGTGCCGGGATTTCCATCAATGTGAGGGTGTCGGCCGGCAACGACCGGAGGTGGTTGGCCAGATGTTCGACGCCCAGCTCGAACCCGGGACGGGTGACCCCGACGAACTTGGCGAGCTCGAACAGCTCCTCCCAGTTCTGCCACGTCAGGATCGACTCGAGGGCGTCTGCTCCGGTGATGAAGAACAGCTCGGCGTTGGGGTGTTGCGCCCGCAGATCGCGCAGGGTGTCGACGGTGTACGTCGACTTCTCCCGATCGACGTCCACGCGGCTGACGGAGAATCGAGGATTGGACGCCGTCGCGACGACCGTCATCAGGTAGCGGTCCTCGGCCGGGCTGACCGACCTACCCTCCTTCTGCCACGGAGTCCCGGTGGGAACGAAGATGACCTCGTCCAGCCCGAACTTGTTCGCCACTTCGCTGGCAGCGACCAGGTGCCCGTGGTGTATCGGGTCGAAGGTGCCGCCCATCACGCCCAAACGGCGAACGGACTGCTTCCCTGTGTCGTCACCGGGGTCGGATTCATGCTGCACGAGCGGTAATTCTACGGCCGCGGCACTGCCGGGCGTCACAGCCCTCACACCGGTAGCAGACGCGAGACCACGGTGGCCAGCTGCTGGGCGGATCGGCATTCGTGCATGGCGATCACGTCGGCGTACACCTTTGCTGCCGAGTCACCGGAGCCCCATTGCGATTTCGGTTCGGGATTGAGCCAGTACGCGTGTTTGGCCACCGAGACGATGTGCGCCAATGCCGGCAGCTTCGGCTCCCGGTAATTGGTGCGGGCGTCACCGAGAATCAGCACCGAACTGCGACTGGTGACCGCGTGGGCGTACTTCTCGTCGAAGGTCGTCAGCGCGTGCCCGTAGTCCGAGTGCCCGTCGTACGTCACCAGATCGGACTCCCGGATGATCCGGCTCATCGCGGCACCGAGGTCGGATCCGGAGTCGAAGAATCTCGTCACCTCGTCGGTGGAGTCGATGAAAGCGAAGATCCGAACCCGCGAGAACTGCTCACGCAAAGCGTGTACCAGCAGCAAGGTAAAGTTACTGAAGCCTGCGACCGAGCCCGAAACATCGCACAGCACAACCAATTCGGGGCGTGCTCGACGCGGCTTGCGCTCCACCAGATCTATCGGAATGCCGCCGGTGGACATCGACTTGCGCAGGGTGCGCCGTAGATCGATCGAACCGTGCCTGCTTCTGCTGCGACGCACTGCAAGTCGTGAGGCGAGCAGCCGAGCCAGCGGCGTGACGTTGCGTCGCAGCGCCGCCATCTCCGTATCGGAGGCCCGCAGGAAGTCCACCTCCTCGGCGAGCTTGGGCACCCCGTAGCTCGCAACCCGTTCGCGGCCCAGTTTTTCCGCCGACCGTCGCCTCGTCTCGCTCTCGACCATCTTGCGTAGATCTGCGATGCGTTGCGCTGCGGTGCGTTTGGCGACTTCGGATTCGTAGTCGTCGGTAGGACGGTCCGGCGCGTCGTCGGCGCGGCCGAGTAATCCGTCGAGGATCTTGCGTAGCAACGTGTCGGGCGCAACGTCGCGCAGGGCCTGATATGCCGAGAACGACGGCCCGTTGGAGGACTTGTACTGGCCGAGTTCCTCGACCATCTGCGCCGCCAGCATCTGGGTCAACTCCGCGGCCTCGGCCGAATCGTCCGAGAGCAGATCGACCAACAACTCCCGCAGCGCATCGATGTCGACGTCTCCGGACTCGGTGCGCGGCAGCGCAGTGTCGATCTGCCCCGAGTCCCTCGTACCCGACGCCACCGGAAACCACAGATCGAACAAGGCATCGAACACCCCTCGGTGCGTCGGTCGACGCAACAACGAGCAGGCCAGTCCCTCCCGCACTGCTTCTCGGTCGAGTAGATCCAGGGCCGACAGGACGCGACCGGCATCGACGGTCTCCGAGGGCCCCACCGAAATTCCGCGACGACGCAGCGCGTCGACGAAACCGACGAGGTGGCCGGGAACTCCGTGCGGGGCCAGCATGTCAGTTCAGCCGCAGTTCGGCGGCCGCGCGCACCTGATCGGACTGATGCTTGAGTACCACTCCCAGCGTCGACCGGACCGCGTCGTCGTCGAGGGTGTCCATGCCCAGCGCCAACAGCGTGCGCCCCCAGTCGATGGTCTCTGCGACAGAGGGCAGCTTCTTGAGCTGCATAGCCCGAAGCACGCGGACGGTCTTGATCATCTGCTCGGCAATTGCTTCGGGTAGTTCGGGAACCCGGCTGGCGAGAATCCGGCGCTCGAGGTCCGCATCGGGGAAATCGAGATGCAGGAAGAGGCACCGACGCTTGAGGGCCTCCGAGAGTTCGCGAGTGGCGTTGGAGGTCAGCACCACGAACGGGGTGCGCTCCGCGGTGATCGTGCCGAGCTCGGGGATGGTGATCGCGAAATCGCTGAGTACCTCGAGCAGCAAACCCTCGATCTCGACGTCGGCCTTGTCGGTCTCGTCGATGAGCAGCACGGTGGGGTCGGTACGCCGAATGGCCTGCAGCAGGGGCCGTGCCAGCAGGAACTCCTCGGAGAAGACGTCCAGCTTGGTCGAATCCCAATCGGCACTGGTTCCCGACTGGATGCGCAGAATCTGTTTGGCGTGATTCCACTCGTACAACGCGCGGGCCTCGTCGACGCCCTCGTAGCACTGCAGCCGCACCAGCTCGGCACCCGTCGTCTGAGCCACGGCTCGCGCGAGTTCGGTCTTGCCCACGCCCGCCGGTCCCTCGATGAGTAGCGGCTTACCGAGGCGGTCGGCGAGAAAGACCGAGGTGGCCGTGGCCTTGTCGGCCAGATAGCCGGTCGCTGCCAGACGCTCGAGGACGTCGTTCACACTGGCGAACAGCGGGGGTGTCGTCGGTAGGGCACGATCCACGTCACAACTCCTGATGATCTGGTCTGGCCGGTTCGGGATGGGCGTCACGCATCTCGTACGTGCCCGTCGCCCCAGACGGTCCACTTGGTCGAGGTCAGTTCGGGCAACCCCATGGGTCCGCGGGCGTGCAGCTTCTGGGTGGAGATGCCGATCTCGGCGCCGAAGCCGAACTGCTCGCCGTCGGTGAACGCGGTGGAGGCATTGACCATCACGGCGGCCGCGTCGACCCGTTGGGTGAACGCGCGCGCGGCACCGATATCGGACGCGACGATCGCCTCGGTGTGCCCGGTTCCGTACCGGTCGATGTGCTCGATTGCCTCGTCGAGACCGCCCACGACCTTCAGAGCGATATCGAGCGAGAGGTACTCCTGCGACCAGTCCCCGTCGTGAGCCGGAACCAGCCCAGGCAGGTCACCGTGGACCGTCACACTGTGGGTCCGAAAGGCCTGCAGCAGACGCGGAACCATGGTCTCGGCGATCGCCGCGTCGACCAACACGGTTTCGGCGGCGTTGCAGACACTGACGCGACGGGTCTTGGCGTTGAGCACGATCTTCTCGGCCGAGCCCGGATCGGCCGAGGAGTGGATGTACACGTGACAGTTCCCGACGCCGGTCTCGATGGTCGGGACCGTGGCATCGCGAACGACGGCAGCGATCAATCCCGCGCCGCCCCGGGGGATCACCACATCCACCAGACCGCGCGCCTGGATCAGGTGGGTGACCGTCGCACGGTCTTTACTACCGAGCAGCTGCACTGCGGATTCGGGCAGGCCACGGCTGCGCAACGCCGCCTGCAGGGCATCGACGAGGGCAGCATTGGATTGTGCGGCAGACGAGGACCCTCGCAGCAGAACCGCATTGCCGGACTTGAACGCAAGTCCGAACGCGTCGACGGTGACGTTGGGGCGTGCCTCGTAGACCATGCCCACCACGCCGAGTGGAACCCGTAGCTGACGAATCTCGAGCCCGTTGGGGAGCGTCGAACCGCGGACGACCTCGCCGATCGGATCGGGCAACCCGGCCACCTGCCGAAGCCCCGCCGCAATGCCGTCGATGCGCGACTCGGTCAGCCGCAGACGGTCCAGCAGGCCCTCGTCGGTACCGGCAGCGCGAGCAGTCTCGATGTCGACTGCATTCGCGGCGAGTACCGACTCCGCCGCAGCGACGACGGCGTCTGCCGCGGCATGCAGCAGATCGTCCTTCTCTGCGGTCGTCAGCAGAGCCAGCGCGCGTGATGCGGTGCGCGCTCGGCGCGCGGCGGCGTGCACGTTCTCTCGCTCGTCGGCAGTCGTGGTCACCGGTTCGGCGGAGACGGAAGCTGTCATGAACTACACACTAATAGGGACCGGGAATGAAGCTGCATTGCCGCGTCGTTGCAGCACAGCGTGAAGATCGCCGACGGAACGTCGGCGCTGCCGCCAGAACCGGAGGAACCACTTGTGAGTGCGCTGTTCGAGCCCCTGACCCTGCGCAACGTCACCTTCCCGAACCGGGTATGGATGGCCCCGATGTGCCAGTACTCGGCCGACGAGGCGGGCGACGATGTCGGCGTCGCGCGCGACTGGCACCGCACGCACCTGGTGAGCCGTGCGATCGGCGGAGCCGGTCTCATCATCACCGAAGCCACTGCGGTCAGTCCGGAGGGCCGCATCAGTCCGTCTGACCTCGGGATCTGGAACGACACCCAGGCCGACGCATTGGCCACGATCGTCGCCGAAATCTCCTCCTTCGGAACGATCCCGGGCATCCAGCTGGCTCACGCGGGGCGCAAGGCATCGACCGCTGCTCCCTGGCGCGGTGGAAAATCCTTGCCGGCCGAGGACCCTCGGAGCTGGGAGACCGTCGGCCCCAGCGCGATCGCCTTCGGTGACTACGCAACGCCGCGCGAGGCAACCGCCGACGACATCGCGAAGATCGTCGACGACTTCCGGACGGCCGCTCAGCGTGCACTGAACGCCGGGTTCCAGGTCGCCGAGATTCACGGTGCGCACGGATACTTGCTGCACCAGTTCCTCTCGCCGGCGAGCAATACCCGGACCGACGCCTACGGCGGCGATTTCGCGGGCCGCACCCGGCTGCTGATCGAAGTGGTCGACGCGGTCCGTGAGGTGTGGCCGGCCGAGCTGCCGGTGTTCGTGCGCCTGTCGGCGACGGACTGGCTGGACGAAGCAAGCGACCCCGGAGTAGCAGCAGAGGCTACGAGTTGGACCGCCGATCAAACTGTCGCGCTGTCGCAGCTTCTCACCGAGCACGGGGTGGATCTGGTCGACACCTCGACCGGAGGCAATGTCAGGGCCCACATTCCGGTCGGTCCCGGCTACCAGGTTCCGTTCGCACGGCGCATCCAGAACGAGACCACCATGCCCGCCGCCGCGGTCGGCATGATCACCGAGCCCAAGCAGGCGGAGGAGATCGTCTCGCTCGGTGAGGCGACGGCCGTCCTGCTGGCGCGCGAACTCCTTCGTGACCCGTACTGGCCACGGCGCGCCGCCCGGGAACTCGGAGTGGAAATGCTGCCGGCCGTGACACCGCAGTACGAGCGGGCCTACTGAGGCGTCGGATCACGAGGGGTTCGGACGACGAGGGGTTCGGACGACGAGGGGTTCAGACCACGAAACCGAGTTTCTTGTCCACGACGTTACGCAGTGGCTCGCCTCGGAAATGCCGCAATGCGTTGTCCACGAACAACTCTGCGAGACGCTGTTTCCACCCCGAGGCATCGCCGCTCATGTGCGGTGTGACGATCACGTTCTCGGCCGTCCACAACGGATGGTCGGCCGAGAGCGGCTCGGTCTCGAACACATCGAGTGCGGCACCGGCGAGGTGCCCGGTCGCCAGGTGAGCCAGTAGGGCGTCGGTGTCGAGCAACTCCCCGCGGCCCACGTTCAGGATGCGTGAACCGGGCTTCATCGCGGCGAGCACCGACTCGTCGACCATCCCCCTCGTCGAATCGGTCAGCGGGGCAACAAGAACGAGGTAGTCGGCCTGCGCGACAACGGATGCCAGATCGGCACTGGCATGAACGGTGCCGAAGTCTCCGTCGCCCTGCCGTGCCGTTCGACCCACACCCGAGACCGACATGCCCACCGCGCTCAGCAGAGTCGCGATCGCACGTCCGATCGCTCCGGTGCCCACGACCATCGCGTGGGCACCGTCGATGCGTTCGGTCTCGCGGTGTTGCCACACCTTCGATTGCTGCAGTGCGCGTGAACGTTCGGAGTCCTTGGCGAACGCCAGGATTTGCCCGAGGACGAATTCTGCGATCGGGCGGTCGAACACTCCCCGCGAGTTGGTCACCACCACATCGGATTCGACCAGTTCGTCGAACATCAACGAGTCGACGCCGGCAGCGGCGATGTGGATCCACTTCAGCGAACCACAGCGCGGCCACGCCGATTCGACTGCAGGCGAGAAGAAGTCCCACAGCAACAGTGCATCGGCACCGTCCACCGCATCCTCGAGCGTGTCGGCCGTGGCGTAGCGGACGTCGGCGACCTCCGCGATGGAATCGAGTCCATCGGGAAGGTCGCCTGCGTGCAGCACGACCAGAACCGGTGCCACAGCTATTTCTTGTAGCCGACGAGTTCGACGCCGGAGGCAGCCACTTCGTCGTCGTTGTCACCGGGGCACTGGGTCCCGCGCATCGAACGCCCGGCAGTCTCGGGCATCAACATGATCGGTACGAACGCGATGGCCGCGGCGATCATCATGTACCAACCCGGGATCAGATTGGAGCCTGTTCGTTCGATCAGGAAGGTGAGGATGAGCGGAGCCGTGCCGCCGAAGAGAGCCGTGGAGACGTTGTACCCGATGGCGAACGCTCCGTACCGCACCTGCGTCGGAAACAGCGCAGGCAACGTCGACGAGACGCACGAGGTCATGATGACCAGCAGCAGTCCGAGGCCGAGCAATCCGATCGTCTGGCCGATCAATCCGGCGTTGATGATCAGCAGGAACAACGGCACGCTGAACACGAAGTATCCGACGCAGGCCGTCAACAACAACGGCTTTCGCCCGACCCGATCGGACAGCGCACCGATCGGATTGATGATCGCCATCATGACGATCATGATCGCCACGAGTGTGAAGTTCGACTGCGTGGTGCTGTGCCCCAGTGTGTCGCTGAGATACGAGGGCAAGAACGTCAGCACCGTGTAGTACGCGATATTCAGGAGCAGCACAAACCCCATCAGGATGAGGATGCGCTGCCAATACGTCATGGTGGTCTTGAGCGAAGCCATTGCTCCACCTGCGCCCTCCTCGACGGTGCCGCCGTCTTCCTTGGCCTCGGCGAACACCGGAGAATCCTCGAGACGAGTCCGCAGCCACAGCGCGACGATGCCCAGCGGGAGCGTCACCAGGAACGGAATTCGCCAGCCCCACGACTCCATGGTCTCGTCGCCGAGCGCGACGTTGAGCAAGGTGCACAACGTGGCACCTCCCACGGTTCCTGCGAGAGTTCCGAATTCGAGGAACGACCCGAAGAATCCGCGGCGCTTGTCGGGCGCGTACTCGGCCATGAACACCGCTGCCCCGCCGTATTCACCACCGGTGGAGAAGCCCTGCACCAATCGGCAGACGAGCAGCAACAACGGTGCGGCGATGCCGATGGTGTCGAATGTCGGCAGCACACCGATCGTCGCCGTGGCCAACGTCATCATCGTGACGGTCAGAACGAGAACCTTCTGACGTCCGATGCGGTCGCCGAGTGGGCCGAGCACGATGCCGCCGATGGGACGGATGATGAACGACGCGGCCAGCACGGCAAAGGTGGAGAGCAAACTCGCTCCCCCGTCGTCGGACGGAAAGAAATTGGCGGCGATGTACACGGCCAGATAGCCGTACACCGCGTAATCGAACCACTCGACTGCGTTGCCCAGTGCGGATCCGCCGATCGCGCGATGCAGAATCTTGGTCTCGTCCGGGCTCAATGTGTCGGTGCTCGGGGGATATCCGGTCGGCGATGCTGCCGACCCTGATGTTTCGGTCACGGTCGAAATACCTCTCGCTTTCGAGGACGAAGTGGAGCGTCGGTGTGGTACTTCGCAGCGTTCGACACTACGACGGTGCAGAACATTCGGTTCGGCCCACCCCCTGAGACAACGCTAAAGCCCTGGTAGCGCAGCCATTCTGGTGGCCAACAACGTGTACGCCCTTGCGCTGTCGGTCAATTGTTGAACGGCCACCGATTCGTTCGGCCGATGTGCTTGGCTTTCGATCTCCCCCGGACCCAGCACGACGGTTTCGATACCCATTCGTTGTGCAACGAAACCACCATCGCACGATGCGGTCCAGATGTCAGTCAAATGTGCAGGATTGGAGCCTGCGGAATGACCATCGGGCACAGGATGGAAGCTTGTGGAATGGCTGTTCGGTTTGGATACGGTGTCGAGAACCGATTGCACTGCGGTGGTGACCAATCCGTCGTTCACGCTGGTCAGAAAGCCCGGCATTTCCATCGCGATTCCGATGCGGACATCGATGCCGGAACCCGTGATGCCGGCCGATTCGATGCGCGATCGCAAGTTGTCGACCACACTGGCAGCACTCTCGCCCGGCAGCAGCCGACGGTCGACGGTGAGTACGCAGTGATCGGCGACCATCGATGTTCCCGTACCGCCCGATATCGTGCCCACATTCCAGGTGGCCGGACCCAGGTCGGGGTCGGGATCGGCGTCCAGTTCGATCTGCGAGTTCTCGATGAGTGCGATGATGCGCGCGGCAGCGGAGATGGCGTTGGCTCCATTGCGAGGTTGTCCGGCATGTGCCGATCGGCCGTGCACCTCGATCTCCAGATTCGCCGCACCTCGGCACCCGAAGATGGTGACCAGATCCGTCGGCTCGGCCACCACGCAGCGGCTGTAGTTGCGGTGCTCCGGCTCGGCGACGAATGCTCTGATGCCGAGACCGGTGTCTTCCTCGTCGACCAGACACGCCAACGTCATCGGATACTCGTCGGCGAGCCCGGCTCGCTGCACCGCGGTCATCGCGGCGACGACAGCGGCGAGGCCGCCCTTCATGTCGCACGCGCCGCGACCGAAAATTCGTCCGTCTCGAACAACGGCCGAGAAGGGATGGGTGGTCCAACCGGTTCCCGCGGGCACCACATCGGAATGCCCGACGAACAGGATTCCGGGCCGGTCGTCGGATCCGATGGACACGATGACGTTCGGCCGACCCGGGGCCACCTCGACCGTCCGAACGTCGAATCCCGATGCGCGGCAGTGTTCGGCAAGGACCTTCGCCGTCTTCTCCTCGACATCCCCGGGGTTCTCACCGCCGGCGTCGATCAAAGCTGCTGTCAGAGAGAGAATTTCTGCCTCGTCGATCGAATCGAGAAGGGCCCGTTCGATTCTCGAAACGCTCATCGGGTGGGATCTGAGGCGAGCAGGTGCTTGGACTTCTCCACCGCCGCCGCGAGCCTTCTGATTCCCTCGTCGATGCGTTCGGGCGTGGACGAGGCGAAGCACAGCCGCAAGGAGTCGTGGAACTTCCCACCCACCGACAACGCCGGCCCCGGTATGTAGGCAACTCCCTCGGCCAACGCAGTCTCGAACAGGTCCTGCGTCGAGAAGTCGACGTCGTTGCCGCGCAACGTCGCCCAGAGAAAGAACCCTCCCTCGGGGTCCGTCGTCGACATCGAATCACCGAAGTGCTCGGCGATACTGTTCTGCATCGCGACCTTGCGGGGCAGGTACACCGAGGCCAACGATCGAAGGTGCTCGTCGAGCAGGCCGCGCCGGATGTACTCGGCCACCATGCGCTGCCCGGGCAGGTTGGTGCACGTGTCCATGGCTTGTTTGGCGTTGACGATCAACTGCCGCGCCTCGGGCGCGGCGTCGACCCATCCCACTCGCAGGCCGGGGGCGATCATCTTCGAGAAAGTACGCACCGAGAAGATCAACGGGTCGTTCGGGCTGAGCGTTCCGAAGCTGGGAATTGGATCACCCGAGAAGCGGAGCAGGCCGTACGGATCGTCGTCGAGTATCACCGAGCCCCAGCGGTGTGCGAGCTCGATGAGCAGCTGACGACGCTCGAGCGACAGGGTGACCCCCGAGGGATTCTGGAAGTTGGGGATGACATAGATCATCTTCGGCAGCCGGCCCGCGCGCTCGACGAGCTCGGGCAACGCCTCGACGATGAGGCCGTCACTGTCCATCGGTGCCTCGAGAATGTCGCCACCGTAGCTCAGTACGGTGGCGGTTCCGTTTGTGTATGTGGGACTTTCGACGATCACCAGGTCGCCTGGATCGATGAACAGCTTGCAAGCGATGTCGAGACCCTGCATGCCACCGGAGGTGATCACCACGCGCTCCTCGGTCGTGGGCTCGCCCACGGACGCAAGATAGGAGAGCAATGCGTCGAGCAAGCCCGGGTCTCCCTCGGTGGCACCGTAATCGAACGCGTCGGCGGTGAGTACGGTGCCGGCGATCTCGGTGAATGCAGCGGCCGGAACCGTTTCGGCGGCAGGAGATCCCATCGCAAAGCGCACGATGTCGTGTTTCTGCGCGGCGAGCAGCGACGTCGAGGAATCGATCACCGACCCGACGAGTTTGTCGGTGCGCAGGGCCCACGGAATGCCGAGAGTGGAGCCTGCGGAACGACCTCGAGTTGATGCGGTCATGCTCACTCCTTCGTCAGTAGTTCTCGGGGGTATGCGGTGAAGGTTTCGAGGCCGGTTTCGGTGACGCGAACGGCCTCGGACACCTCATATCCGTAGTCGTCCATCCACATTCCGCCGATGATGTGGAAGGTCATGTTCTCGGCGAGCACCGTCTCGTCGTCGGTGCGCAGGCTCACGGTGCGCTCGCCCCAGTCGGGTGCGTAGGCGATTCCGATCGAGTAGCCGATACGCGACGGCTTGTGTAGACCGTGCTTGGCCAGGCTGGTATTCCATACCTGTGCCAGGTCGGTAGCGGTGACGCCGGCCCGCACGGTCTCCAGCACGTCGTTCAATGCTTCTCCGGTGGATTTGGCGAGGTAATCCAAACGTGGACTGGGCTTTCCGAGCACGATCGTGCGTGCCATCGGAATGTGGTACCGCCGGAACACACCGGCCAGTTCGACCACGGTCGTCTCGCCCCGCACGAACGGTTGATGCGACCAGGTCAGATGGGGGGTGTCGGCTCCGGCACCGGTGGGCAGCATCGGCACGATGGCCGGATGGTCGCCGCCGAACTCCTCGGTGCCGCGCACCTGGGCGTTCATGATGGCCGCGGCCGCGTCGCACTGTCGTTCACCGACCGAGATCGACTGGTACGCAGCCGACATCGCCGACTCGCAGACCTTCGCAGCACCGCGCATCAGGGCGATCTCCGCGGGCGACTTCACCACACGTACCCAGTTGACGAGCTCGTAGGAGTCGGTGAATCGGTATTCGGGCAACGACTTCACCAGCGCCTCGAACGCTTTGGGGCTGAAGTAGTACGAATCCATCTCGAGACCGACCTGGCCGTGCTCGAAGTTGTTCACCAGCCCCAATTCCCGTAGCTTCGCGGCAACCCAGACGAACGGGTGAGTGTCACTGCGCTGCACGAACGTTTCGGGGTAGCCGAACGTCCGATCCTGCGGCAGCCACGAGGTACGAAACGCGCCGTTGGCGTCCATCTCGCGGGCGAAGAAGTACATCTCGCCCTCGAGGGGTACGTACAGCATCTGCGGGGTGTAGAACGAGAGCGCGTTGTATCCGAGCAGGTAGTAGAGGTTGGCAGGATCGGTGACGATGAGCGCCGTGAGGTGCTGCGACATCATTCGCTCTCGGACGGCAGCAAGCCGGCCGGCGTATTCCTCGTCGGTGAACGTGATCGGCGTGCTGTTCGGTACATCGGGGTACCGAGCGAGGCCGGGAGCAGCCCGTCCTGCGGTGTCTTCGGGTCCGATTGCGGTGACGTAGGCGGAGTCGGATGAGTCGTTCACGGGCACCCCCTTCGATGGGTCCATTTAGTAGATTGTTGACAATCAGGTTATGCGCTGACGCGAGAGGTACACAAGGGTCGAGATGTAAATGCTGTGTTGCGCGCCAACCGATTTACCCCGGACTGGCCAGAGCAGAGTGCTCTGTCTGTTCCTCCACCATCGCCCGGGTCAAGTCGTGGATAGCGGTGTCCATGTGCTCGTGCACGCCCCTTTCCAACGCGTCCCAATCGTCTCCGAGCAAGAGATCGACAATGAGTTGGTGCTCTTCCACCAGAGCTTCGGGCCGGTAGTACGCAGTTTCGAGGTTGGCCATGCAGATGCGCGCCTCTGCGGCGAGCGTGGCGTACATACGCGACATCCGGCTGTTGCGCGTCGCCGCGACCAGGGCTGTGTGAAACGCGAGATCTCGTTCGGCCAGACCTCGCCAGTCCGCTCTGTCGATGAACGGCTGCATCTGCATCACGATGGCGTTGAGCTCGTCGGCAGCGGTGATCAACCGGCCGCGATCACCGTGCACCAATGTCCACGCAGCACCGACCTCGATCGCCGCACGAGACTCGTAGATCTCGGTGACGTCGTCACTGCTCAGCTCTACGACGAACACGCCCCGGTTGCGAAAGCTGACGAGCAGACCCTCCTGATTCAGTCGCTGCAGCGCCTCACGCACCGGTCCCCGCGAAATCTCCAGTTCTGCGGCCACGTTGGCCTCGTTGATCTGCTCCCCCGGTGAATAGGAACCATCGATGATGCGATCACGAATCTGGTCGGCAATGACCATCGACGTGTTGCGTGCGTCGATGGGCGTCAGTCGTCTCGAACTGGGCATGATCGAAAACCTCTCTCAGCCTCGGGGAATGGCGAAGTATTTGTACTCCAGAAACTCGTCTATTCCGACTTTTCCGCCCTCTCGGCCGAGTCCGGACTGTTTGACGCCACCGAACGGGGCAGCCGGATTCGACACCAGACCCGTGTTGAGGCCGACCATGCCCACCTCGAGGCGCTCCCCCATCCGCAGGGCCCGGTCGATGTCCTGGGTGAAGACGTACCCGACCAGCCCCCATTCGGTGTCGTTCGCCAGCGCGATCACCTCGTCCTCGGTGTCGAACGGGACGATCGCTGCCACCGGTCCGAAAATTTCCTGTGACATCAGGTTCGACGCCGCATCGACGTCGGTGAGGACCGTCGGCGGGTAGAAGTAGCCGGGTCCGTCCGGGGCCACTCCCCCGACGATCGCCCGTGCGCCGCGTCCGAGGGCGTCGTCGACGAGTGTCTGTACCTTGCTGCGGCCAGCATTGTCGATCAACGGACCCACCTCGGTGCCGTGCGCACTACCGGCCCCCACCGACAACGCACCCATGCGCTCGGCGAGTGTGTCCGCGAACTGCGCTGTGACACTGCGGTGTACGAAGAACCGGTTGGCAGCGGTGCAGGCCTCACCCATGTTGCGCATCTTGGCGACCATCGCACCGTCCACGGCGCGGGCGAGATCTGCGTCGTCCATGACGATGAAGGGCGCGTTACCGCCGAGCTCCATCGAGGTGCGCATCACTGTCGATGCAGCTTGCTCGAGCAGAATCTTGCCCACCGCAGTCGATCCGGTGAAGCTGATCTTGCGGGCATCGCCGCTGCTCATCCACGAGCCCACGACACCCGACGCGTCGGTGGTGGTCACGACATTGACCACTCCCGCCGGCACACCGGCATCGTGCAGGATTTCGGCCAGAGCCAGTGCTGTCAGCGGCGTCTGCTCGGCCGGCTTGAACACCACGGTGCACCCTGCCGCCAACGCCGGGCCGATCTTGCGAGTTCCCATGGCCAGCGGGAAGTTCCACGGAGTGACCAGAATGCACGGTCCCACCGGTGCGCGGGTGACCACGATGCGGTTCTTCCCGTCTCCGGTGAGGGTGTGATCGCCCGAGATGCGCACCGCCTCCTCGGAGAACCAGCGAAAGAACTCGGCACCGTACGCCACCTCACCACGAGCATCGGCCAACGGCTTTCCCATCTCCGCGGTGATGATCGCTGCGAGCTCCTCTTGCCTCGCCATGATCAATTCGTATGCTGTGCGGAGGATTTCGCTTCGTGCACGGGGCGGCGTCGCCGCCCAATCGGCGGCGGCGTCGACCGCTGCGGCCATAGCTTTCTCGGCATCGTCGATGCTGCCGTCGGCGACCCTGGCGATGACCTCACCGCTGGCGGGATCGACGACATCGAAACGGGCTTCGGACGCTGCGGCAGTCCACGCACCCCCGATGAACAGCTCGGTGGGACCCGTGATGCTGGGGCGGGTGAGGCCGGTGGTCGTACTGGCGGTCATGGCCGCGGTCCTTTCGTCGAACGTGGATCGAGTATCTGCGCCAGGTGTGACGACGCATCGCTCGTCAGGTCACCGGTGAGTTGACGCACCTGCATGTGGCAGGAGAATCCGTCGGTCAGAATCGGGGTTTCGGGCTCGGCGGCACGAACGGCCGGGGCCAGGGCCTGCTCGGCGACGGCCATGCTGAGCTCGTAGTGCCGAGACTCAAAGCCGAAGTTTCCAGCGACCCCGCAACATCCGGTGGCCTCCCGTACCGTGTCGATACCGACGGCCGCCAGTGCCGCGCGCTGGGTGGCGTTGCCGAACACCGCGTATTCGTGGCAGTGGGTCTGTACCGTCACCGAACCGGGAACCTCGGCCGAGGGCACCCACCCGGCGGCGGCCTGATCGATCACCGCGCCCGCGAAACTCTGTACCCGCGCTGCGACCCGTCTCGCAGCCGCAGTGGGAACCAGCTCCGGCATGTCCTTGCGGAACGCCGCCGCGCAGCTCGGTTCGGTCACGACGATGGGTCGGTCGGTGCCGTCGTCCAGTGCTGCAACGGCTTTCGCGAGGTGCTTACGAGCGGCCGTCAGCTGGCCCGTCGAGATCCAGGTCAGACCACAGCACACGTCGGTGCGGCATTCGGTGCTGCGCCCGGAATCCTCGAGCACGCGCTGCGCCGCGCCCGCGACCTCGGGGCGGAAGCCTTGCGTGAACGTGTCGACGACCAACACCACGTCGGCTTCGCGGCCGCCGCCGATCCGTATTTCGTGTGCCAATTCCTTCGCCGATGCGAAACGCGGCAAGGCCCGCTCGGTGGTCAATCCGCCGAGCCGAGCCGCCAGTGCCGCGATGCGCGGAGTGAGCAGACGGTTGAGCAGCGGTGCCGTTCGCTGCGTCACCTTCAGCCAGCGAGGCAACCAGCCCAACGAATAGTGCGAGAACGGCCGCAGCCGACCCGCATAGTGATGATCGAGAAACTCCGACTTGTACGTCGCCATGTCCACGCCGACAGGACAATCCGACGAACAGGCCTTGCAGGACAGACACAGGTCGAGCGATTCGGCGACATCTTTCGAGGCCCACCCGTCGGCCACGGTCGGCGAACTGCGCACCATCTCCTGCAGCACTCGCGCGCGGCCCCGCGTCGAATCCTTTTCATCGCCGGTGGCGCGGAAGCTGGGACACATGACGCCACCGGAGGTGGTGCGACACTTGCCCACTCCGACACACGACTGGGTTGCGTGCACGAACGGATCCAGATCTGCCCGCGTTCCGATCTGGTGCAGATCGAAGCTCGTCTTCCATTCCCGCTGCGGAATGCCCTGCAGCATGAGGTTGTCCATCATGGGTTCCGGATCAATGATCGACCCCGGGTTCAGAATCTCGCGAGTATCCCAGATGCGCTTGAACCGCGCGAACGCGTCGAGCATGCGGGGTGAGTACATCACCGGCAGCAGTTCCGAACGAGCCCTGCCGTCGCCGTGCTCGCCCGACAGGCTTCCGCCGTGCTCGACGACCACCCGCGCGGCGGCGCGCAGGAAGTCGTACATCACCCGGCGACCGGCGTCGGTGCGCTGATCGAACGTGATGCGCACATGCATGCAGCCGGCACCGAAGTGCCCGTACATCACGCCGGTCAAATTGTGTTCGGCCAGAAGCACATTGAGGTCGGCGAGGTAGGCGGACAGGTTCTCCGGTGCAACGGCCGCGTCCTCCCATCCACCCCAGGACTCGACTCCGCTCGCCAATCGCGTGGCCAGGCCCGCTCCGTCCTCGCGTACCCGCCACAGTGCCGCTCGATCGGCCGGGTCGGTGACGATGCGACCTTCCTTGACACGGCCGAGGAGACCGAGCGCCTCGAGCAGACGGGCGGCCTTGTTCTCCACCTCGGCGGTATCGGCTCCGTCGAGATCGACGTAGAGCCAGGCGTTTCCCGCGGGCAACGAGCGAACGGAGTCCGGTCCGCGCCGGTACTCCATCGTCTCTACGATGTTGTTGTCGATCCCTTCCACCGCGGCCGGCGAGAACTCGAGAATCGCCATCACGTCGGCGGCCGCAGCAACCACGTCCTCGTAGCCGAGACAGAGCAACAGCGCAGCCGGCGGTACGGGCACGACGGCAACGGTGACCGAGACGATCACCGCGCACGTGCCCTCGCTTCCGACAAGTGCACGAGCAACGTCGAATCCGTTCTCGGGCAACAGATGAGACAGGTGAAATCCGGACACCTGACGCGGAATACGGCCCAGCTCGATTCTGAAGAGCGCGAGGTGGTCGGCCGCCAGCGAGTGCAGCTCACGCGAGATACGTTCGGCCTCTTCGGTTGCCGCCACATCCTGCGAGTGCACTGCCCGCACACCGGTACGGGTCACTCGAAGTAGGTGCCCGTCGGCGGTCACGACGTCCATGGCCACCGTGTGGTCCGATGTTCGACCGTAGCGGACCGAGTGGTTGCCGCACGCGTCGTTGCCGACAGCCCCGCCGACCGTCGCGCGTGTCTTGCTGGACGGGTCGGGTGCGAACGTGAATGCCCCAGCGGTGCGCGCCACCAGCTCACGCTGCAACTCCGAGATCACGATGCCCGGTTCCACCACAGCAGTCCGAGAGTCGGTGTCGACGGAGATGACGCGGTTCATGTGACGGGAAAAATCGAGCACGATGCCGCGGCCGATCGCGTTGCCTGCCATGGACGTTCCGCCGCCGCGGCCCACGACAGCGATTCCTGCACCAGCGCACAGCGACACCACAGTGGACACGTCGTCGGCACTGCGAGGAAACACGACGGCAGCAGGCGGGATGCGGTAATTGGAGGCGTCGTAGGAGTACTCGGCGAGCCGCCGCGACGAGTCGTCGATGTCGATTCCCAGTTCCCGCACTCGCTGAACGAGTGCGGGCACCGGGGACCGAACGGACGCAGTTGTCACAGCACGTTCTTCAGCGTGCGCGACAACGCGTCCAGGCCCTGCCGCATCTCGTCGTCGCTCACGATCAGTGCCGGAATGATCCGGACCACGTTGCCGAGCGCGCCGCAGGTGAGCAGCAACAACCCCTCGTCGATCGCACCCTGTTGCACGCGCAGGGCGGCCGCCACATCGGGACTACCTGCGCTGTCGACGAATTCGAGTGCCTGCATCAAGCCCAGTCCACGTGCATCGCCGATGGCAGAGTGCTCGGACTTCAGTGCCAGCAAACCGTCCAGCAGCACGTCGCCCTGGGTAGCTGCGTTGGCGACCAGCCCTTCCTCACGCACCACGTCGAGCGTCGCGACACCCGCCGCAGCGGCGACGGCATTGCCGCCGTACGTGCCGCCCTGCGATCCTGGCCATGCCTTGCTCATCAGCTCGGTCGATGCGGCGATAGCCGAGATGGGAAATCCGCTGGCGAGTCCCTTCGCAGTGATGACGACATCCGGCGTGATCGAGGAGTGTTGGTGCCCCCAGAACTTTCCGGTGCGTCCGACGCCTGCTTGCACCTCGTCGACGATGAGGACGATGCCGTGGGTGTCCGCACGTTCGCGAAGCCCTTCGAGGAACGCCGGAGGCGTCGGCAGATAGCCACCGTCACCGAGCACCGGTTCGATGATGAACGCAGCGGTATCGGAAGGGCTGGACATCGTCATCAGCAGGTAGTCGAGTTCCTTGAGCGCGAACGCGACTGCGGTGTCCATGTCCCAGCCGTACCGGAAGGCGTACGGGAACGGCGCGATGTGCACGCCGCCCATGATCGGCGAGAATCCGGAACGAAACTTGGTGCCCGCGGTGGTCAGCGACGCCGCCGCCACCGTGCGTCCGTGGAATCCCCCGTGGAACGCGATGATGTTGGGCCGTCCGGTCGCCATGCGCGCCAACCGAATCGATGCCTCCACGGCCTCGGAACCGGAGTTCGCGTAGAAGACGCTGTCGAGACCGGCAGGTAGTACCTCGCCGAGCTTGTCGGTCAGCGCCAGCAGTGGCTGATGCATGACGGTCGTGTACTGCGCGTGAATGATCTTGCCCACCTGCTCACGGGCGGCCTCGACCACGCGGGGGTGGCAGTGCCCGGTGCTGGTGACGCCGATACCGGTGGTGAAGTCGAGGTACTTGCGCCCGTCCGTGCCGATGATCCAACTGCCCTTTCCGTGATCGACGACGATCGGGGTCGCCTGCTTGAGTGCCGGGCTGAGCTGGGTGCGAGTCGACGCTGTCATGCCAGCCATCGTCACTCACCGAATTCTGATTGTCAACAATCTGCAATTGGCAATTCGGATGGGCGGAATTTGCGAAGCGATACAGTTCGTCGATGTCCGCCTCGAATCCCCGCATTGTCGTTCTCGGTAGCGTCAACATGGATCTGATCACCCGGACGCCCTCTCTGCCCGATCCCGGCGAAACGGTGCTCGGCACAGCGTTCACCACTTCACCGGGCGGAAAGGGCTCCAATCAGGCGATTGCCGCCGCCAAGGCAGGTGCTGCGGTGTCGTTCATCGGAGCAGTCGGAGACGACGAATTCGGGAAGACACTGCGCCGGACACTGACGGGCGCGGGCGTCGACGACCGCGCGCTGCGCACAGCAGCAGGGTCGAGCGGCATCGCCGCCATTACCGTCGACGATCACGCCGAGAACAGCATCGTCGTGGTTGCCGGGGCCAACGAACGCGTTCGCGACCTCACCGCCGACGACCTCGCCGTCATCGCCGACGCCGACATTCTTCTGTGTCAGTTGGAAATCCCCGTCGACACGGTGGTGATCGCCTTCGAGTACGCACGCTCTCACCGCGTGGTGACGATGCTGAACCCGTCACCGGTTCAGGATTTGCCCGACGCCCTGGTGGCGGCCACCGACGTGCTCGTGGTCAACGAAGCCGAGGAAACCCGTCTCGGCGGCCGAGTGAACGAGGTGGCGCACGTGATCACCACCCTCGGTGCCAGAGGCTCTCGATACCGCGGCTCGGAATCGTTCGAGGTCGCCGCACCGAGTGTCGACGCCGTCGATACCACCGGGGCCGGCGACGCATTCGCCGGAGCTCTGGCCGCTTGCTGGTTCGACGGCCCGCGCTCGGCAGTCGAGTGGGCTTGCATTGCAGGGTCTTTCGCCGCAACGAGGCCGGGTGCGAGCACGTCCTCGGGTACCCGCGCGGACATCGACGCACTGCGAGATGCGGCCACAGGATGAGCGACCACAACCTCGAGGAACTCCGACTTCTGCGTCGGGCGCGCGACCGGATGGATCGCGAATTCGCCCAGCCGCTCGACGTCCCCACTCTGGCCCGCACGGCACTGATGTCCACCGCACATTTCAGCCGCCGCTTCCGCGAGGCCTACGGCGAGACGCCGTACGCGCATCTGATGACGCGACGGATCGAACGCGCCAAGGCCCTGCTGCGTCGCGGCGATGTGACCGTCACCGAGGCGTGCTTCGCGGTCGGATGCACCAGTCTCGGATCGTTCAGTTCGCGATTCACCGAGATCGTCGGCGAGACACCGAGCGCGTACCGCGCCCGCGACCACCGGGACAGCCAGGCGGTGCCGACGTGCACTGCCATGATGCTGGGTCGGCCGATGCGAGGCACCCTTGCTGCCACCGAACCGAGCAGAATCGAAGAAGCATCGACGGCCGGGGCGTCCTAGCCTTTGTCCATGACACTTTCACTGAGCCACGTACACGTCTACACCGACGACCCCGATGCCTCGTTGACGTTCTACCGCGATGCTCTGGGACTCGAGGTCAAGAGCGAAGTCGAGGGCGACGGCTACCGCTGGATCACTCTGTCCCCCAACGATCAACCCGAGATCGAGATCGTTCTCTCGCAACCCCACGCGGGCCGCTCGCAGGAACTCGGCGATCAGATCGCAGCCCTGCTCGCCAAGGGCGAGCTTCCGGGCCTGCTGTTTCGAGCCGACGACCTCGACGCGGCCTTCGAAAGAATTCGCGCGGCAGGCACCGCCGAGATTCTTCAGGAACCGACAAGTCAGCCCTGGGGTGTGCGCGACGCGGCATTCCGTGACCCCGCCGGCAACATGGTGCGCGTCAGTCAGGCGTGAGCCCGTCTCGACGTCGACAGTCCTACATCGAGGACGCGAGCGCCAGGCCGCCGCCGCACGCCAGTACGGACGCGAGCAGGGTGACCACTACGTTGACGGCGGCATCGCGTCGACGCCCTTGCTGCAGTAGCCGCACGGTCTCGACGCTCGCCGTACTGAATGTGGTGTACCCACCGCAGAACCCGGTGCCGACGACGGCGTGGATGTCGGTCGAGCCGGCTCGGAACATCACCCACCCGGCCAGTAGACCCAGCAGGAACGATCCGGACACGTTGATGCCGACCGTCGCCCAGGGAAAGCTCGTCCGCGTCGCGAGACGTGACTTCATTTCGGCATCGACGACGAAGCGAACGACTGCCCCCAGTCCGCCGGCCAACGCGATCCACAGCGCGATCAACGAATTATCCTCGTCGCCAGTGCAATTCCGGCCCAGGCCGCGAGCAGCCCGAGAATCACGCTGACCACTGCGTAGGCCACTGCCAGCCCGGCGAACCCACTCCGGAACGCTTCCACCGTCTCGAGGGCGAAGGTGCTGTACGTGGTGAACGCGCCGCAGAAACCGGTCCCTAGCAGCAACCGCAGCCTGCGCCGAACACCGGCATCCGGTCCGCCGCGTACCAATGACTCGAGCAGAAGGCCGAGCACGAATGCACCGGCGATGTTGATACCGAAGGTTGCCGTCGGCCACTGCGACGCCGAATGCGGGAGCTGCTCCTCGATCACCCAGCGGACTGCCGTACCCGCGGCTCCGCCGATGAAGACCACTGCCAGTGCCCACACGTGACGGTGCACGGGCCCCTGGTCGGCCGGCATCGAATCGGAATCGGGATCGACCACCGCTGATCCTCTCGGGCTGCACGGTCCGACCGTTTCCGACCGGCCCGAGTGTGATGTCGGATGCTTACTGCACGATGGAGCCTATGACAACGACCACCGAGCCCACGACCGGGAACTTGCGCGAGAGCGCCGAGGAGTTGTTGCGCGAACTCGCCGGCCCGAATGCAGTCCTGAGGGAAGACCAGTGGACAGCCATCGAGGCGCTGGTCGTGCACCGGCGACGGGCACTGGTCGTGCAACGGACCGGCTGGGGCAAGTCGGCGGTCTACTTCATCGCGGCGAAGCTGCTGCGCGCACAGGGTTTGGGTCCGACCGTCATCGTCTCCCCGTTGTTGGCGCTGATGCGCAACCAGGTTGCCTCCGCCGAGCGAGCAGGCGTGCGTGCGGCGACCATCAACTCCGGCAACATGACCGAGTGGGACGACATCCACCAAAAGGTCGCATCGGGTGAGCTCGATGTGTTGCTGGTCAGTCCCGAGCGATTGAACAATCCGGATTTCCGCGATCAGGTGCTGCCGTCTCTGGCCGGGGATGCGGGCCTTGTCGTGGTCGACGAAGCACACTGCGTCTCCGACTGGGGCCACGACTTCCGGCCGGACTACCGGCGCATCAGAACCCTGATCGCCGAGCTACGGGACGGTATACCCGTGCTCGCGACCACTGCGACGGCAAACGACCGCGTGGTCGACGACGTCGCAGCTCAGCTGGGCGTCGGCGGCGGCGATACCTTGGTGCTGCGCGGCGGGCTCGCCCGCGATTCGCTGCGTATGGCGGTGGTGAAGATCGACAACGCCACCGAACGGGCTGCATGGCTCGGCGAACATCTGAAGACGCTGCCCGGTTCGGGAATCATCTACACCCTGACGGTGTCTGCAGCCAAGGACCTGGCGGCGCTGTTGACCGATCAGGGCCACACCGTTGCCTCCTACACCGGCCAGACGGACCCCACGGAGCGCGAATCACTGGAAGGCGACCTGCTGGCCAACCGAGTCAAAGCCCTGGTCGCAACCTCCGCACTGGGTATGGGCTTCGACAAGCCCGATCTCGGCTTCGTCGTGCACATGGGGGCACCGTCGTCTCCGATCTCGTACTACCAGCAGGTCGGACGCGCCGGGCGCGCGACGGAACGCGCCGATGTGGTGTTGCTCCCCGGTCACGAGGACCGACAGATCTGGAGCTACTTCGCCTCCGTCGCCTTCCCCCGCGAACACCTGGTGCGTCAGGTCATCGACGCCTTGAACACCGACAAGGCCCAGTCCACTCAGGCTCTGGAGCCCATGGTCGAGCTGAACCGCAGCAGGCTCGAGATGGTCCTCAAGGTCCTCGATGTCGACGGAGCGGTTACGCGCGTTCGCGGCGGCTGGATGGCCACCGGGGAGCAATGGACGTACGACGCGGCGCGCTATGAGCGTCTCGAACAGGCCAGGGACCGCGAACAGCAGGCGATGATCGACTACCAGGGCACCGACGGCTGCCGGATGGAGTTCCTGCGGAGGCAACTCGACGACCCCGATCTGAGCGCACCCGGTAGCGAGTCCGACCGGTGCGGGCGGTGTGACAACTGCACGGGCGAGCATTTGTCCGCGTCGGTGGATGCAGCCTCGGTCGACTCGGCGAGGGCACGACTGGATCGGCCCGGCATCGACCTCCAGCCCAGAAAGCAATGGCCGAGCGGTATGAAGAAGCTGGGTGTCTCACTCTCGGGCAAGATCGACCAGCCGCACGAGCCCGGCCGCGTCCTGGGTCGACTGACCGACCTGGGCTGGGGTGGACGCTTGCGTGCCATGCTCGACGCGCCGGATGCCCCCGCCACCGATGCTCTCGAGAAGGCCTGCATCACGGTGCTGGCCAACTGGGATTGGAAGGAACGTCCCACTGCCGTTCTCGCTCTCGACTCCCCCACCCATCCTGTGCTGGTGCGGTCGATAGCCGAGCGATTGGCTTCGATCGGAAAATTGAGTGATCTCGGCGTCATGCAGGTCAGGGCAGGTCACCCGCCGGTCTCGGCGGCCAATTCGGCGTTTCGGGTCGCCGGGCTGGTGGACTCCTGGGAGGTTCCGGACGTATCGTCCGTGGCAGGGCCGATTCTGTTGATCGATCTGCAGACCGACACCGGGTGGACGTTCACTTGCGCCACATCCGCTCTGATGTCGGCAGGCGCGACGGCAGTCTTGCCGTTTGCGCTTGCAACGCCGAAATAGCGATTTTCGGCAGATCGGGTTTACAGCGCGCGTTTCTGGGTACCGCCTGCCGGTCACGGTCGATGTGACCATCATCACACTCGCTGGTTAACCTGGGGATGCATGTCCGATTCGGGGGTCGATTTTCGGACGCGCTCGATATGCCTCGACGACCTTGTTACGTTTGTATTCCCATGAACCCCGCATTGCTGAGAGGTACCCCAGTCACTGCGCCGGACGCAGTGAAGTTTCGTAAGCCCAAGATCTCCGACGGAGTCCGGCTCTGGGAGATCGCACGTGATTCGCGAGTTCTGGATCTGAACTCCAGCTACTCGTACGTTTTGTGGTGTCGCGATTTCGCGGCCACCACTGTCGTATCCGACATCGACGGCCGCGCAGTCGGTTTCGTCACCGGATACATCCGCCAGGACGCTCCGCACACGTTGTTCGTGTGGCAGGTCGCCGTAGATGCGGACCAGCGCGGCAAGGGACTTGCCGGTCGCATGCTCATGGAGCTGCTCGACCGCCTCGAGCCACAGGGCATCACGCATCTCGAAACGACGATTAGCCCGGACAACGAAGCGTCCATCGCAACCTTCACCAGCCTCGCACGCAAGCGGGGCACCGAAATCGTCAGGTCAGACCTGTTCGCACCCAACGATTTCCCCGATAGCCACGAAGCGGAGGAGCTCTACACAGTAGGCCCCGACGCGTCGCGGAGTTATGAAAGGAACAAGCACAACGTGACCGAAAAGAACACTGTGACAACAGAGAAGCCCGACGTGTTCGAGACCGTCGAGTCCGGAGTTCGTAGCTACAGCCGCCAGTGGCCCGCTGTGTTCACCACCGCCAAAGACTCGGTCATCACCGACGAGAGCGGCGTGGAATACCTCGACTTCTTCGGTGGCGCAGGCGCACTCAACTACGGCCACAACAACGACAAGATCAAGAGCGCGTTGGTCGACTACATCACCAACGATGGCATCACGCACGGACTGGACATGTCCACCGTGGCCAAGCGCGAGTTCCTGGAGTCCTTCAAGAAGAACATCCTCGATCCCCGAGGCTTGGACTACAAGGTTCAGTTCCCCGGACCGACCGGCACCAACACCGTCGAGGCGGCGCTGAAGTTGGCTCGTAAGGTCACCGGGCGCGAGGCAATCATCAACTTCACCAACGCTTTCCACGGCATGACACTCGGCGCGTTGTCGGTCACCGGCAACTCGATGAAGCGAGCTGGCGCCGGAATTCCCTTGGTGCACACCACCCCGATGCCGTACGACAACTACTTCGGCGGCGTCACCGAAGACTTCCAATGGTTCGAGCGCGTTCTCGACGATTCGGGCAGTGGATTCAATCGCCCGGCCGCAGTCATCGTGGAAACCATCCAGGGAGAGGGCGGCATCAACGTCGCTCGCCCCGAATGGCTTCGCGCGCTGGCCGAACTCTGCTCGCGACGTGAGATCCTCCTGATCGTCGACGACGTCCAGATGGGCTGCGGTCGCACCGGGCAATTCTTCTCCTTCGAGGAGGCCGGAATCACCCCGGACATCGTGACCCTGTCCAAGTCCATCGGCGGTTACGGCATGCCGCTGGCGCTCACCCTGTTCAAGCCGGAGCTGGACGTATGGTCCCCGGGCGAACACAACGGCACGTTCCGCGGTTTCAACCCTTCGTTCGTCACCGCCAAGGCCGCCATCGACCACTACTGGTCCGACGACAAGTTCGAGAAGGAAACGCTCGCCAAGGGTGAGCACGTCCAGGACCGTTTCATGAAATTGTGCGCCAAGTTCGACGGCATCTCCACCCGCGGACGCGGGATGGTCCAGGCGCTCGTGTTCGACGATGCCGACCTGGCAGGCAAGGTGGCGCAGCTGTGCTACGACGATCGCCTACTCGTCGAGACCGCAGGCCCCAAGGACGAGGTAGTCAAACTGCTTCCCCCGCTGACCACCACGATGGATGAGCTCAACCGCGGCCTGGACATCATCGAAAGTGCAGTGGCGAAGGTGCTTTTCTAGACCCGTTCGTACGCACCGATATCGAAGGAGGACATCGCATGATCGTTCGCACCACGCAGGAAATTACCGGGACCGACCGTGACATCTCGAGCGAAGACGGCAACTGGCGCAGCAAGAGAATCATTCTCGGCGGCGACAAGGTCGGATTCTCGTTTCACGAGACCACGATCCAAGCGGGCACGGTGAACAACTTCCACTACGCCAACCACGTCGAGGCCGTCTGGTTGATCGAGGGCGAGGGAACGCTCACCGACCGCGAAACCGGGGAGACCTACGAGCTCGGTGCGGGATCGATGTACCTGCTCAACGGGCACGAGCGTCACACCGTCGAGCCGCGCACGACGATGCGGATGCTGTGTGTGTTCAACCCACCGGTCGTCGGCAACGAGACGCACGACGAAAACGGTGTGTACCCGCTCATCGAGGTACCCGCGTAACGCCAGAATGTTCTCACGGCCCGGTAACGACGCTTCCCAGCGTCGGTGCCGGGCCGTCGGCGTCGGCGTCGGTACGGTATTGAAGGTCGATCCGGTACCCATGTCGATACAGTGCTCATCCGGCGACGGATCGCTATCCTGGACGAAGTGAAAGCTTCCCCCGAGTCCGTTACACCGAACGAGCAACTGACGTCTCTGCTCGACGGCAGGACGGTCACCGTTGTCAGCGGTGCGGGCATGTCCACCGACTCCGGGATTCCCGACTACCGCGGTCCGCAGTCACCACCACGCAACCCGATGACCTTCCAACAGTTCATCGGAGATGCCGAATTTCGACGGCACTACTGGGCACGCAACCACGTCGGATGGCGACACATGGACGCCGCGGTGCCCAACGACGGCCACCGAGCACTCGCCCGACTCGAGCGGGCAGGCGTGGTCACCGGCATCATCACCCAGAACGTCGACATGCTGCACACCAAGGCCGGCAGCCGGAACGTCATCGACCTGCACGGCGTCTACGCCCGCGTTCGGTGCCTGAACTGCGAGCGATTGATCTCGCGCTTCGAGCTGGCCCGAAGGCTCGATCGAGCCAATCCGGGGTTCCTCGAATCCGTGGCACCCGCAGACGGCGTCGAAATCGCGCCGGATGCCGATGCCATCATCTCTTCGACCGCACATTTCAGAATGGTCGATTGCGAAAAGTGTTCCGGCATACTCAAACCCGACATCGTCTACTTCGGCGAGAGCGTACCCAAACCGCGCGTTGCCGAGGCCTACGATCTGGTCGACCACAGTGACGCACTGCTCGTGCTCGGCTCTTCGTTGACCGTCATGTCCGGACTACGTTTCGTCCGGCACGCATCCAAGACCGGCAAGCCCATCGTCATCGTCAATCGCGGGACCACTCGGGGCGACGAATTCGCCTCCCTGACCGTGCATGCGGGTTGCTCGGAGACCGCGACGGCGCTGGCCGACACCGCGGATCAGGCGGGAACCAGATCGTCGGCATGAACCACCGGGCGCTGGAGCTCCGCGGCCAGCTCACCCGTCGACCGTCCGAGCATTCCGGCCAACTCTCCCGAATCGTATGCGACGACCCCGCGGGCAACCAGGGTTCCGGCCGGGTCCACGAGCGAGACCACATCTCCCCCGTGAAAAGCTCCCGTCACCGACGTGACGCCCGCGGACAGCAACGACCTCCGCCGCTCCACGACAGCTCGGACGGCACCCGCGTCCAGGTGCAGTTCGCCCGCCGCATCGGCGGCATGTCGAACCCAGAATTTGCGAGCGGACAACCGCGTCGGCCGAGCGGCGAAGGCAGTCCCCACCTCGGACGTCGTCAGTGCGTGTGCGGCATCCGACGCCGCAGCCAGCAGCACCGGAACACCGGCATCGGCCGCGAGACGCGCAGCGGACAGTTTGGACGCCATACCGCCGGTACCGAGCGCTCCCCCGGAACCGGCAACGACTCCGTCGAGGTCCTCCGGGCTGGTCACCTCCGGGATGAGCGTGGCGGAACCCTTGCGGGGATCACCGTCGTACAACCCGTCCACGTCCGACAGCAAGAACAGTGCGTCCGCACCGACGAGATGTGCCACCAGAGCGGCGAGGCGATCGTTGTCACCGAAGCGGATCTCTGCGGTGGCGACGGTGTCGTTCTCGTTGACGATGGCGACCGCCCCGAGCGATCGCAAGCGATCCAGCGTGCGTTGGGCGTTGCGGTGGTTGGTTCGACGAGCGATGTCCTCGGCTGTGAGCAGGACCTGCCCCACCGTCCGTCCGTATCGATGGAAGGACGAGCTCCACGCATGCACGAGGGCAAGCTGACCGACGCTCGCTGCAGCCTGCTTGGTTGCGAGATCGCGCGGGCGTCGGGTGAGGCCGAGCGGTGCCATTCCCGCACCGATCGCGCCGGACGATACGACCACCACATCGGTCCCGCTACGCATCCGCGACTCGATGGCATCGGCGAGCAGATCGAGCCGGCCCAGATCCAACCCGGCGTCGAGACTGGTCAGCGCCGAGGATCCGATCTTGACCACGATGCGCTTGGCATCGGCAATCGTACGACGAGTATCGGTGAGAGCCTCTGCGGGCGAACTGGATTCACGCACCGACACCACGTCTACTCCTGTTCGGTATCGAGCCCGCGACGTACCTGGCGGGCGTGCTTGCGTTCGGATGCGCCGATGCGCTCGACCTGATCGAGACGAGCATCGGTGCCGCGGCCGGTCATGGTGATCTCGACACCGGCCGGGGTCTGCGGCTCCCAGTCGAACGAGACCTCACCGATGGTGACCGAGGCTCCCGGTTGCGCGCCGGCCTTGATCAACGCGTCCTCGACGCCGAGGCGCGCGAGCCGGTCTGCGAGGTAGCCGACGGCCTCGTCGTTCGTGAACTGCGTCTGGCGCACCCACCGCTCCGGACGCGTGCCTCGAACGATGAAGCCATCGGGGATGTCGGGATCTTTGACGACCTTGAAGCTGTCGTCGTTACGAGCGACCGGACGAAGCACCTGACGTCGCGGCTCGGGTGCCGGGTGCGCGGTGCGGTAGTCCTCGACGAGCTTCGCCAGAGCGAAGGTCAACGGCTTCAAGCCGGCCCTGGTCACCGCTGAAATGGTGAACACCGGCCAACCTCGAGACTCGAATTCCGCAGTGACCATCTCGGCCAGTTCGGCACCCTCGGGGATGTCGGCCTTGTTCAGCACCACGATGCGGGGCCGGTCGGCGAGATCGCCGAGACTGGCATCGCCGGACAATGCAGGCTTGTAGGCCGCCAACTCGGCTTCCAGTGCGTCCACGTCCGAGATCGGGTCACGGCCCGGATCCAGTGTCGCGCAATCGACCACGTGTGCCAGCACAGCGCAACGCTCGAGGTGCCGCAGGAAGTCGAGACCGAGACCGCGTCCCTGGCTCGCACCGGGGATCAACCCCGGGACGTCGGCGACGGTGAACGTGGTGTCGCCGCTGGAGACGACTCCGAGGTTCGGTACCAAAGTGGTGAAGGGATAGTCGGCAATTTTCGGCTTCGCCGCGGACAGCACCGAGACCAGCGAGGACTTGCCCGCCGACGGAAAACCGACGAGGCCGACGTCGGCGACGGACTTGAGTTCGAGGACGAGTTCACGCTCGATACCCTCTTCGCCGAGCAGCGCGAACCCGGGTGCCCGACGAGCCTTGGACGCCAGGGCTGCATTGCCGAGCCCACCGCGTCCGCCCGGTGCCGCGTCGAATCGCGTTCCCTCGCCGATCATGTCGGCGAGCACGTTGCCCTTTTTGTCGAGCACGACGGTGCCGTCGGGAACCTTGAGAATCAGGTCCTCGCCGTTGGCACCTTCACGGTTTCCGCCCATGCCCTGAGTTCCGTTGCCTGCCTTGGCATGGCTGGAGAAGTGGAAGTCGAGCAGAGTGTGGACGTTGCTGTCGACGACGAAGATCACTCCGCCGCCCTGACCGCCGTTGCCGCCGTCCGGGCCGCCGAGAGGCTTGAACTTCTCGCGGTGAACCGAAGAGCAGCCGTTGCCACCTTTGCCGGCGCTGACGTGCAGCACCACGCGGTCGATGAATCGTGACATAGCTGTCTTCGATCCTTTCTGAAAGAAAAACCGGTGAAAAAAAGCGATAGGGGCGGACCGGTCTCATGACCCTGGTCCGCCCCTATCGGGAGCTGTGAACGTACGCCGTGGATGTTCGATCGAGCGAGTGCTGCTCGGGTCTACATCTGCGAGCGCGAGCGCTGCAGAAGGACTAGGCCTCTACAGCGACCGGAACGATGTTCACGGTCTTGCGGCCGCGCTTGGCACCGAATTCGACTGCGCCCGGCGCGAGTGCGAACAGGGTGTCGTCGCCGCCACGGCCGACGTTGACGCCGGGGTGGAAGTGCGTGCCGCGCTGACGAACCAGGATCTCGCCTGCGCCTACGGTCTGGCCGCCGAAACGCTTGACGCCGAGGCGCTGAGCGTTCGAGTCGCGACCGTTACGGGAGCTTGATGCACCCTTCTTATGTGCCATGTTGCATACCCTCCTCGGGGTGAATCAGCTTGAGAGAACGCGGGTCCGAATAGACCTGGTTACTTGATGCCGGTGACCTTGAGGACAGTGAGCTTCTGCCTGTGTCCCTGACGCTTGTGGTATCCGGTCTTGTTCTTGAACTTGTGGATGCGGATCTTCGGGCCCTTGGTGTGCTCGACGATCTCACCGGCGACCGAGATCTTCGCCAGCTTGTCTGCATCTGTGGTCAGGTCGGATCCGTCTACGACGAGGACCGGAGCAAGCGAGACAGCAGTGCCGGGCGCTCCCTCGATCTTCTCGACCTTGACGAGGTCACCAACAGCGACCTTGTACTGCTTTCCGCCGGTCTTGACGATCGCGTACGTTGCCATCGGAGGGCTACCCCTTGCTTCTTCGAACTTGCTCGCGCTGCACATGACAACGCGACTGGTCTGGTAGAACGTGTTTGCTTGCTCCCACTCGAGAACTGATCCCCTTGCAGTACCACTGGGCACAGCAAGACAGTGTCACCGGGAGCGACTTAGCAAGATTACGGCAGAGTGACGGCCAGGGTCAAACTGCCTTCATCCGCTATACGTCGATATCCACCGGCGGACCTGCCGGCCGCGCCGCTGCCCGTCGTCTACGAGGACGTGCCGTCGGCACCTCCACCGGCTCGGCGGACTGCTCCGCGGCCGACGTCAGCGGCGCCGAAGCCTCGGCTTCGGCCGTCTCTGCAACCGCGTCGTCCGAGGTCTCGTCCGACACCGGCACCACGAGAACCACACCGGCATCCGGTGCCGCGCTGGTCGGTGCGGCCGCCTTGCGTGCTACTCGCCGTCCACGCCGCGCCTTCGGTGCCACTGCGTCGATCTCGACGGACGGCTCGACAGCAGGCCGATCGACCTCCGGCTCGGTGGTCTCGGCAGCGCCGTTCGACTCCGCGTCGGCGAACGGCGCGGAAGCAACGTCCACATCCTCGACAGAGACAACTGTCACCTCGGCATCGCCGTCCGGGGTCGGACTCGAGGGAGATGCCTCCACATCAGCGGGGCTGACGTCGGCCACCACGTCGTCGTGGTGCGCCGCCATCGCCAACGCGACCGGGTGCGCCCGCTTGATCGACGGGTCGACCACCGGATGCTCGGCCGATTGAGCCGCTCCTTGCTGGCCGTTCGAGGAGGAGCGCTCGTTGCTGTCGTTCCCGTCCGCCTTGTTGTCCTTGCCGCGCCGACGCCGATTGCTCGTGCCCGAGTTGCTCGACTCCGAGCGCGACGAACTCGAGCGGCCGCCCTCGTTGTCCGGCTTGGCGTCGATCGGGAACGGATGGACGAGGATGCCGCGCCCCTGGCAGTGCTCACACGTCGTGGAGAACGCCTCGACGAGCCCGGTGCCGAGCTTCTTTCGAGTCATCTGCACCAGCCCCAGCGAGGTCACCTCCGACACCTGATGACGGGTCCGGTCACGGCCCAACGCCTCGGTGAGCCTCCGCAACACCAGATCGCGGTTGGATTCGAGCACCATGTCGATGAAGTCGACGACGATCATTCCGCCGATATCGCGCAGACGCATCTGGCGTACGACTTCCTCGGCTGCCTCGATGTTGTTGCGCGTGACCGTCTCTTCGAGATTTCCACCCGAGCCGGTGAACTTACCGGTGTTGACGTCGACGACGGTCATGGCCTCGGTGCGATCGATCACCAGGGTGCCGCCGGAGGGCAGCCAGACCTTGCGATCGAGGGCCTTCGCCAGTTGCTCGTCGATGCGGTGCGCGGCGAAGACGTCCACCGAGCTGCCGTCGGCCTCGTATCGGTGTAGACGTTCCATCATGTCCGGGGCCACTGTTTCGACGTAGTTGGACGTCGTCGTCCATGCCTTGTCGCCCTCGATGACGAGCTTCGAGAAATCCTCGTTGAACAGGTCCCGAATGACCTTGACGAGCATGTCCGGCTCTTCGTACAGAGTCTGCGGTTGCACACCCTTGCCGGTTTCGGCATTGGCCGAGCGCTCTTCGATGCTGGCCCACTGTGCCTGCAACCGGGTCACGTCGCGCGCGAGTTCTTCCTCGCTGACGCCCTCCGCCGCGGTGCGTATGATGACGCCGGCCTCGGGAGGAACGATGTCTCGGAGAATGTCCTTCAGGCGCTTGCGCTCGGTATCGGGAAGCTTTCGGCTGATACCGGTGGAGCTACCTCCGGGCACGTAGACGAGGAAGCGTCCTGCGAGCGAGAGCTGGGTCGTCAAACGAGCACCCTTGTGCCCCACCGGGTCCTTGCTCACCTGGACCAGAACCTGATCGCCCGGCTTGAGTGCCTGCTCGATCTTGCGGGCGCTTCCACCGAGGCCGGCAGCGTCCCAGTTGACCTCACCGGCGTACAGCACACCGTTACGGCCACGGCCGATATCGATGAACGCAGCTTCCATGCTGGGCAGCACGTTCTGAACACGGCCCAAATAGACATTGCCGACCATCGATGCCGTGGCGCTGCTGGTGACGAAGTGCTCCACGAGCACGCCGTCCTCGAGCACAGCAACCTGCGTCGTCAACGGGTGCTCGGGGGTCGCCTTCTCGCGCACGACCATGACCCGGTCCACGGACTCACGTCGTGCCAGGAACTCGGACTCGGTCAGAATCGGCGGACGACGACGACCGGCGTCACGGCCGTCTCGGCGACGCTGACGCTTGGCCTCCAAGCGGGTCGAACCCGAGATGCCCTGAACCTCGTCCCTGGGGGCGCGGCTCTTGTTCCGCGGCTCCCGCTCGTGCACGACGGTGTTGGGCGGATCGTCCTCGGACGCCGCAGCCTCGGCAGCTACCTCGGCTCCGGTCTTACGACGGCGACGACGACGGCGACGACGACTCGAGCCGTCGCCCTCCGAACCACCGTTGTCCGAGTCGTCCAAGGTGTCCTGCGCATCCGAATCCGATTCGTCGTCCTTGTCCTCGGCCGAGGCGTCCCCTGTGCGGGAGTCGTCCGAGGAGTCGTTCGAGTCGGAGTTCTGGCGATCCGAGGATCGGTTGCGAGTGCGTGACCGTCGCGGACGCCTGCCCGAGCCGGACTGTTGGTCGTCGCCGGTGGTCTCGTCGGAGTCCGAGTCGGCACCATCGGAGGACTCCGCGTCGGCGGTGTCGGTGTTGTCGGCGTCGTCGACGGAATCGTTGTCCGAATTGTCGTTCGAGTTCTCGTCCGTCGAGTTCTCATCCGAGGACTGTTCCCCGCGGCCTCGACCCCGGCCGCGACGCCCTCGCCGGCGGCGGCGCGGCTGGGACTGATCGTCGTCGCCGTCGTCGTCGGACGAACGGTCGGAGGATGTCGACTCGTCGGCCTCGGAGGACGTGGACCGATCAACTGCGCTCGGGGATGCCTCGGGCTCGTCGATGCGAGCATCTGCAATTTCGGTCGTCGACTCGGTGTTCTCGGCCTGCGCAACGTCGTCCTTGGGCGCTGCCTTGCGACTGCGCCGACGACGGGTCGGGGGCTCCGCCGGCGACTCCGCTGACTCCGGCGCAGCAGCGTCGACGGCGGCGGGCTGCAGAAACAGTGGAGTGGCGAAGGTAGTGGCAGTGGTCGGGGTGGCCTCGGGATCGGCCGCCGGTGCGCTGGTGAACAGCTGTGGGTCGGACCACGAGGTCTCGTCGGACGCCACATCGGCGGAAACTGCCTCGGACGGAGCGCTCGGCTCCGGCTGCGTGGCGGACGTGGAATCCATTGCCGGTGCGACCGGCCCGTTCACCGAGTCACGAACGGATTCAGCGACGTCGCGGCTCAAGCTCGACTGGGCACTCCGCGCTTCGATGCCGAGTTCGCCCAGTGTGACGAGCAGCTGCTTGCTGGTGAGACCGAGGATCTTCGCCAGAGCGTGTACGCGCAATCTGGTGGGCAACTCGATGGTGTCGGGTTGCGACGGCTCGGCGGGTGTTTCCGGAGGCGTCACCGCTTCGTCGCGCTCGAGACCTCCTGCGTTCTCGTTCCGTACATCTTCGGGCGGGCTTTGATCGGCCACGTAGTCTCCTCGGGCCCCCGGGCGCGTTCATCCGATATCGGGTGGGACGCGGCCACGCGAGGGCAATCCTTGTGTACTCACGTCGGGTTGGACGTCAGCTGTTCTGTCTCGCTCCGCACCCGAGCCGGTGACCACGTCGGACTTCTCGGTGGTCGACGACAGCGTGTGCAGTGCCTGGCTGGATGGTGGTGTCCCGGCGATCCGAGCGCCTGATCATCAAGCAAGAACGCGAACGAGCCTGTCTCTCGTTCGAGCATCTGCGATGACGGGCAGCGGATAGACGACAGTCATCCGATCGAATCCACGACACCGTTCTAGCGAACTTCGGTGAAGCCTTGACTTCGGTGGAGCGTGAAACCTGTACGTGCCAGTGCTGTGGAGTCGATCTTCGTCGAGTATCCCACACGTGTGGATGCGTACTCGCCACGCCGCACCGATCGGACCTCGATCGGTACGGCGTGGCCGCTACAGCTGCTGTTCGTCGGGCGTCTAGGAGGTGGTCAGGTCGGGGAACCAGAGAGCGATCTCGCGCTCTGCGGATTCCACCGAATCGGATCCGTGTACCAGGTTCTGCTGACCGTCGAGTGCGAGGTCACCTCGAATGGTGCCGGGAACTGCCTTGGCGACCGGATCCGTGCCGCCGGCGATCTGACGGAAAGCCTCGATCGCGCGGGGGCCGTCGAGAACTGCGGCCACCACGGGTCCGGATGTGATGAACTCGAGGAGGTCGGGGAAGAACGGCTTGCTCTCGTGCTCTGCGTAGTGAGCCGAGGCCAGTTCACGCGAGACGGTCTTGAGCTCGAGTGCGACGATGCTCAGACCCTTCTTCTCCACGCGGCCGAGGATCTCTCCTACGTAACGCCGGGCAACTCCGTCGGGCTTGATCAGTACAAGGGTGCGGTCGGTCACGTCGACGACAGTAGTGGACCGAAGCGCAGCCGCGCGCGTCGGATCGCCGAAACGGACGGGTCGATTCGTCAGTCGCGTTGCCCCGGCAGCATTCCGCGCCGGATCCGCTCGGTGATGTCCCGCCGCAGGTAGAGCAGATACAGCCAGACCGCGATGAAGATCAGGCCCACGATGCCGATGGACAGATGGAATACCGTTCCCAGCAGAACGAAGACCTGCAGTATCAGGTTGAACTTCATCGCCCAGGGCTCACCCTGCTTGCCCGCACCGGCGATCATCGCGACGGCGAGTAGAACGATGTAGGTGGTGGAGAACCACGTCGCCCCGCCGCCCACGACGGCGACCACAGGCAGCGAGAGCAGAACCACGATGGCTTCGAGTACCAGCGTGCCTGCACTGACGCCGCGAAATCCCTTCCACGGGTCGTTGGTAGGCGGTCCGAACTCGGTGTCGCTCACGCGGGATCCTTTCCGAACAGGGTGCGAGCTGCTCCGACCGTGACCACCGAGCCGGTCACCACGACGCCCGCACCGGACACCGCTTCTCCTGGTTCGGCAACTTCCTCGGCCAGTCCGATGGCTGTCTCGAGGGCATCGGGCAGCGTCGACGCCACCACGACTCGTTCGTCGCCGAACTTGGCCACGGCGATGTCGGCCAGGGCGTCCACATCCATCGCCCGTGCCGACCCGTTGTGGGTCACGACGATGTCGTCGAAGACCGGCTCGAGTTCGTCGAGAATGGCTCCGACGTCTTTGTCGGCCATGACGCTCACCACGCCGACCAGTTTGCGGAAGTCGAACTCGTCTTCCAGGGCGGCAGCTAGGGCTGCGGCTCCGTGCGGGTTGTGGGCGGCGTCGAGGAACACGGTCGGCGCATTGCGGACCCGCTCCAACCGGCCAGGATTGACGATCGTCGCGAATGCGGCGCGGACGGTGTCCTCATCGAGTTGACGATCGGGACCGGCACCGAAGAACGCTTCGACCGCAGCCAGTGCGAGAGACGCATTGTGCGCCTGATGTTCACCGTGCAGAGGGAGAAAGATGTCGGTGTAGACCCCGCCGAGACCTTGCAGTTCCAACTGCTGACCGCCCACCGCGATCTGCCTGCCGAGCACGGTGAATTCCGATCCCGCCCGCGCCACCGCTGCGTCGGCCTGCACCGCTGCCCGAAGCAGAACCTCGGAGACCTCGGGCTTCTGCTTCGCCAGAATCGCGACGGTGTCGCGGGGCACGAGCGATTCCGGTGCCTTCTTGATGATCCCTGCCTTCTCCCCCGCGATTCCGGCGAGATCGTCGCCGAGGAAGTCGACGTGATCGAGCCCGATAGGGGTGATGACGGCCACCTCACCGTCGACGACATTGGTGGCGTCCCAGCGACCGCCGAGTCCGACCTCGATGACGGCGACCTCGACCGGAGCCTCGGCGAACGCTGCGAAGGCCATGGCCGTGACCACCTCGAACTTGCTCATCCGCGGTCCACCGGCTGCCACGGACTGCGCGTCGATCATCTCGACGAACGGTGCGATCTCGTTGTAGGTGTCGACGTAGAGACGGGGCGAGACGGGACGACCGTCGATGCTGATCCGCTCGGTAGCCATCTGCAGGTGCGGGCTGGTGGTGCGGCCGGTGCGTCGATGGAAGGCAGTGAGCAGGGCGTCGATCATGCGAGTGACCGAGGTCTTGCCGTTGGTGCCGGCCACGTGAATGGACGGATACGCCTTCTGCGGCGATCCGAGGAGATCCATCAGTGCAGAGATCCGGGCGGTCGACGGCTCGATCTTCGTTTCGCCCCAGCGCTTGTCGAGCTCCGCTTCGACCAACGCCAGCTCGGCGAGGTCGACCGGACTCGGTGGCGGCGTCGGCAGTGCTTCGTCGGGTTCGGTCACTTAGTTCCCCATCGATTCGATGCGCGCGTTGATCCGGACGATCTCTTCCTGAGCGATCGACTGTCGCGTTCTGATCTTGTCCACCACCGCATCCGGCGCCTTGGCGAGAAACGCTTCGTTGCCGAGCTTGCCGGTGGTCTGCGCCAGCTCCTTCTCCGCAGCGGCCAGGTCCTTCACCAGTCGGGCCCGCTCGGCGACGAGGTCGACGGTGCCCGAGGTATCGAGTTCGACGACCACGGTGGCCTTGCTCAGTCGCACCTCGACCGAGGTCGTAGCGGCAAAATCCTCGGCGGGTTCGGTCAGTCGCGCCAGTGCGGTGACCGCCGAGATCTGCCCGTCCAGATCGGATTCGGGGACTCTGACGATGCGGGCCGCCACCTTCTGAGACGGCTTGAGTCCTTGATCGCTACGGAACCGACGGATTTCGGTGATGAGTCGCTGCATGTCCTCGATACGTTGTGCCGCAACAGGATCCAGCGACTCGACGGCGGGAGTGGGCCACGACGCGACCACCAGCGATTCGCCGCCGGTGAGCACCTTCCACAGCGTTTCGGTGACGAACGGGATGACGGGATGCAGCAATCGCAACAGGGCGTCGAGGACGTTACCGAGCACTCCACGGGTGGTGAGCGCGATGGCCTCGTCGGCGAACTGCACCTTCGCGATCTCGAGATACCAGTCGCACACCTCGTCCCAGGCGAAGTGGTACAACGCTTCGCAGGCCTTACTGAACTCGTAGCGCTCGAACGCCGAATCCACCTCTGCTCGAACCTGTTCGAGCCGGTCCAGTATCCACCGGTCGGCATCGGTGAGCTCGGAACGCGCCGGCAGATCGGCTGGTGCCGCGCCGTTCATCAGCGCGAACTTGGTGGCGTTGAACAGTTTGTTGGCAAAGTTTCGCGACGACTGAGCGTGGTCCTCACCGACCGACATGTCGGCACCGGGATTCGCCCCGCGAGCGAGCGTGAAGCGCAGTGCATCGGCACCGAACCGTTCGACCCAATCGAGCGGATCGATTCCGTTTCCCCGCGACTTGGACATCTTCTTGCCGTGCTGGTCGCGAATCAGTCCGTGCAGGAACACATCCCGGAACGGCACCTGCGGCCCTTGCTTGCCCGCTGTGATCGCGTCGTCGTTGCCGACGTAGGTGCCGAACATCATCATTCGAGCGACCCAGAAGAACAGGATGTCGTAGCCGGTCACCAGAACGGCGGTGGGATAGAACTTCTCCAGATCGGCCGTGGCTTCGGGCCACCCCATGGTGGAGAACGGCCACAATCCGGACGAGAACCAGGTGTCGAGGACGTCGGGATCCTGTTCCCAGCCCTCGGGTGCGCTCTCGCCCGGTCCGAGGCAGACGGTCTCGCCGTCCGGTCCGTACCAGATGGGAATCCGATGGCCCCACCACAACTGACGCGAAATGCACCAATCGTGCATGTTGTCGACCCACGCGAACCAGCGCGGTTCCTGACTCTTGGGGTGAATCACGGTATCGCCGTCTCGAACTGCGTCACCGGCCGCCTTCGCGAGGCCGTCGACCTTGACCCACCACTGCAGGGACAGACGCGGCTCGATGGGCTCACCACTGCGCTCGGAGTGTCCGACGCTGTGCAGGTACGGCCGCTTCTCGGCGACCACGCGACCCTGTTCGGCCAAGGCCTCACGAACCTTGACGCGCGCCTCGAAGCGGTCCATACCGTCGAATTGCGTTCCGGTGTCGGTGATTCGGCCGGCCTTGTCCATGATCGACGGCATCGGCAGCGAATGCCGCACGCCCATCTCGAAGTCGTTCGGGTCGTGTGCGGGCGTGATCTTCACCGCACCCGTGCCGAATTCGGGGTCGACGTAGTCATCGGCGATGATCGGAATCCGGCGTCCGGTGAAGGGATGTTCGAGAGTGGTACCGACCAGAGCCTTGTATCGCTCGTCGTCCGGATGTACCGCAACCGCAGTGTCGCCCAGCATCGTCTCCACACGCGTGGTCGCGACGATCACGTGCGGTTCGGAATCGTCGAGAGAGCCGTACCGCAGCGACACGAGTTCACCGTCGACGTCCTCGAACTTGACCTCGATGTCGGAAATTGCGGTCTGCAGCACCGGAGACCAGTTGACCAGTCGTTCCGCGCGGTAGATCAGCCCGTCGTCGAACATGCGCTTGAACATGGTCTGCACGGCCTCGGACAGACCGTCGTCCATCGTGAAACGCTCTCGGCTCCAGTCGACACCGTCGCCGATGCGTCGCATCTGGCCGCCGATGGTGCCACCGGATTCGCGTTTCCAGTCCCAGACCTTGTCGATGAACTGCTCGCGGCCGAACTCTTCCTTGGTCTTTCCGTCTGCAGCGAGCTGTTTCTCCACGACGGTCTGCGTCGCGATACCCGCGTGATCCATGCCCGGAAGCCACAAAACTTCGCACCCGAGCATTCGCTTGCGACGGCTCAGCGCGTCCATCAGCGTGTGGTCGAGAGCGTGGCCCATGTGCAGGCTGCCCGTGACGTTGGGTGGGGGCAGCACGATGGAGTACGGCGGCTTGTCGCTGGAGGCATCGGCCTCGAAGTACCCGGCGTCCACCCAGGATCGGTACAGCTCGGCCTCTACCTCGCTCGGGTCCCAGTTCTTGGGCAAGCGGTCTGCTGGATTGGCGGGGGTCTCTGGCACGGAACTCGTCACCGGGCGATTCTAGTGGCCCAGGATTCGCGGCATCGATGCGCTCTCACCCAGTACGTGCTGGGCGAGGAATGCCAGCACCACCTCGTACCAGACCTTCGCGTGCTGCGGGCTCAGGATCCAGTGATTCTCGGCCGGGAAGTAGAGGAATCGATGCTCTGTGTTGCCCTCGTCGTCGGCGGGCAGACCCGACTCGCTGAGCAATTCGTACCACAGCCGCAGACTCTCGCCGATCGGCACGCGATAGTCCTTGTCGCCGTGAATCACCAGCATCGGGGTCGTTATGTCCGCGACGAACAGGTGCGGGGAATTCTCCACGGCCATCTCCGGCGACATCTCCCGCGCCCAGTACCACGGGGCGTCGGTCGTCGGTCCGAACTGATCGAGAGCCCACAGACTCGCATGGGTGACCACGGCATCGAAGCGGTCGGTGTGGCCCGCGATCCAGTTGGCCATGTATCCGCCGAAGGATCCGCCCATCGCAGCGGTGCGGGTGTCGTCGATGTCGGGTCGCTCCACGGCAACGTCGGTCAACGCCATCAGATCAGTGAACGGGGCCTTGCCCCACGCGCCCCACCCTCGCTGCACGAACTCCTGGCCGTAACCGGTGGACAACGCCGGATCGGGCAGCAACACCGCGTATCCACGCGCGACCATCAGCCACGGATTCCATCGCCACGACCACGTGTTCCACGAACCCAGAGGCCCACCGTGCACCCACAGCAGCAACGGCGCGGGTACGGCCTCGGACGCGCCCTCCGGCAACGCCAGCCAGCCTCGCACCCGGGCACCGTCGGCCACGATCGTGTCGACCTCGGTGAGAGTGCCGGGCAGCGGGCCGTGCTCGACGCCGGTGTCGAGCGAGGTGGCGGTGCCGTCGGACAGGTCGATCGACACCGGATGGGGCGCAGCCAGATACGAGGCGGCAAGCGCCAGCACCCTGGAACCGTCCGAGGAGACGTGCACGCGGGTGTAAGCATCGTTCGCGTGCGTGAGCCGACGTGGTTGCGCGCCGGCCCGGACGACGAAGATCGGTGACCGGCCGTCGTCGTCCGCGGTCACGAGCACGCCCGATCCATCCGGGAGCCACACCGGGTCGATCGGCCACCGGTCCCAGCCGGGCGCGAGATCGACGACCGACGAAGATTCGAAATCGAAGCGCTGCAGCGTCATTCGCGGAGCGTCCTCGGGAGTGGAGAGCGATTCGCGTACGAACACCACGGACGCGCCGTCGGGCGAGATCGCCGGCGAACCCAGGTCGGCATCGACGTCGTCGACGATCGTGGTGCGCTCCCCCGTCGCGGTGTCGATGCGAACCAACACTGTGCGCACCGTCGCCAAAGCTCCGGGTATCGACCAGGTCGATACGACGAACGAACCGTCGGAGCTGACGTCGAAAGCCGCTTCGTGCAATTCTGCGCGCGCGTCCGGGGTGAGGTCACGTAATCCGGTCCGAACCTCTGCCGATCCCGCGAACAAATGTGGAGTCGCCGGCCCCAGATCGTGATCCCAGTACCGCACCGGAACACCGGTGTGCAGAATCGCATCCACCTTGTTGGCGGTCCGTTCGGTGCGCAGAGCGTCGTCATCCTCGTCGGTGTTCGACGAGCCGAACACCGGCGAGAACCCGACGAATGCGGCCCCCGAAAGAGCCGGCCGAATTCCGGTGACTCCTGCAGATCGCGTCTCGAGCACTCGCGCCTCGCCGCCCGCTGCAGGCAGAATCCACAGCCGGGCCGGATCGTCCTTGCTCGTCCTACGCAAGAACAACAGGTCGCCGCCACCGGTGAACACCGGCGCACTCTCGCCCCACTCCCCGTGCGTGATGCGCCGAGCAGGTGACCTGCCATCGACAGCGAGCTCCCACAACGCCGTTCGATGCTCTGTGCGCGAATCATCCAGTGCAGCAACGGCAATCACCGCGCGCGTGAAGTCCGGACTCACGGCCAGATCGGTCACCCGCCGGGCTCCGATGTAGGAGTCGAGGTCGTCGAAGATGCTCATGCACCGAGCCTAGCCACAGGGCCGGCCGGACCCCGTGAAGATCCTCAGTCCTCGCCGAGATCCTCACGCAGCTGGGTCAGCGTACGGGCAAGAATTCGAGACACGTGCATCTGAGAGATGCCCACCTTTTCGGCGATCTGAGTCTGAGTCATCGACCCGAAGAACCGGAGCACCACGATGCGCCGCTCCCGTTCGGGCAACTTCTCGAGCGCTGGGCGTACGGCGAGATAGCTCTCCATCTTCTCGAGTTCGGGATCGTCGGCACCGAGGGTGTCCATCAACGGAAGCCGATCCTCGCTCACCACCGAGTCGACCGACACCGTCTGGTACGCACTGCGCGCGAGCAGCGCCTGCGATGCTTCCTTCACATCGATTCCCAGTTCGGCGGCGATTTCGGTGGCGGTAGGGGCGCGACCCAACTTCTGCGACAGCGATCCCACCGCCTGGGAGATCATCGAGTTGAGTTCCTTCATGCGCCGCGGTACCCGCACCGACCATCCCGCGTCGCGGAAGTAGCGGCGGGCCTCGCCCATGATCGTGGGCACGGCGAACGACACGAAATCCGATCCACGCTCGATGTCGAATCGATCGACCGCATTGACGAGGCCGAGCCGTGAAACCTGCAGCAGATCTTCGTGAGCTTCGCCACGACCACCGAAGCGGCGCGCAATGTGTTCGGCGAGCGGGAGGCACCGGGTGATGATGCGATCACGCAGGACTCGGCGCTGCGGTGAATTCTCGTCGAGCGCCTGCATCTGCTGAATGAGCGCGACCACGTCGCTGTAGTCGTCGGACTCTCGCCGCGTGCTTCGTTCGTGCACCGGCACTAGACCGTGCTCCTCCGCTTGACCACGTCGATGGCAACCGTGCGGACTGCATCGTGCTCTGCTGCGTCGTCTGCGCGCAGTTCGATGGAGTCGGTCAGGGTTTGCAGAACGTGCCAGCCGAAGCTGTCCTTCTTCGGCACGGACGTGGCAGCCAGCGTGGACGTGACGACGATCCGAATTCCGGAGTCACCGACCGAGAACAAGCACGAGAGCTCGGAGTCCGCAACCGAACCTTTGATCAGTTGCGAGCACACTTCGTCCACGACCAGCTTGACGTCGGCGATGTCGTCGAGCGTGAAGTCGCTCAGAACCACGAGGGTTTCCGCGACGGCGCGCACCACCGGAAGTTGGTCCGCCTCGGCGCGCACCCTCAGCTCGACCGGTGCACCGGAACCTCGCTCCAGTTCTTCGATCTTGCTGACCCCAGCCATCCGCACTTCCCATCGTCGCCGAGCACTTCAATTACGTTTGCCGAGATTACCGTTTGCCGAGCAAGACTACCCAGCCGACCACGTTTCAATCCTCGCGGTTCACGCGCCGAAGTCGCGCGACACCGCGACCGAACGAACGGCCGATCAGCGACCCGGTGGCCCGCATGACGCGGGGACGGCGAACTGGCACGATCGACGGTGTGGATTACTCGGATGTGGACTACTCGCAGGCACTTCGCACTCTCGCCCGACGTCTCGGAACGTCGACCTCGTACAAGGGGTGGGACGACACCGAACACGAAGTGAGCGACGACACCCTGGCTCGGGTGCTCGCTGCACGTGGCTACGCCACCGAGTCCCCGGAGGACGTCACCCGTGCATTGGCCGACATCGACGACGCTCCGTGGCGACGGTTGCTACCACCGGTGGTGGTGGCCACGCAGGGCACCGATGCCGTGGTGTGGGTACACGTGCCCCACGGCAATCCGGTCGAGGTGTCGATGGTCTCCGAGGACGGCGACACCATCGACGTCACCCAGGCCGATGTGTGGGTCGATCCGCGTGAGGTCGACGGTCGCCTGATCGGTCGCGCCACGTTCGTCGTTCCCGGTCATGCCCCGCTGGGCTGGCACAGCCTCACCGCGACGACGATCGGGGAGGACAACACCGTGCGCACCTCGGACACCGTCGTCGTGGTCACGCCGAAATCGCTGTCTCCCAACGCAGAACTGGCGGATCGGCAGCGGACCGGACTGCTCACCCAGCTGTACTCGGTGCGCTCGAGACGGTCGTGGGGCATCGGCGATCTCGGGGATCTCGCGGACATGGCCGATATCGCGGGCCGCGAGCACGGATTCGACTACCTGCTGGTCAATCCGCTGCACGCCGACCGGCCGACCATCCCGGTCGAGGCGTCACCGTATCTGCCGACCACGCGCCGGTTCTTCAACTCGCTCTACATTCGAGTCGAGAACATTCGCGAGACCGCACAGCTGTCGCCGAAACAGTTCGGCAAGGTCCGCGACGCAGCGGAACGGTTCGACAAGGCGAACACACGAACCAAGAAGCTGGATCGCGACCGGACCTTCTCGGCCAAACTTCGTGCTCTGGAACGGGTTCACAAGGTCGAACGCAGCCCGGCACGTGAATCTGCATTTCGAGCGTTCATCGAGCGCGAGGGATCCGGCCTGCGCGACTTCGCTGTGTGGAGTGCGCTGGCCGAGAAGTTCGGTCCCCGGGATCCGGCGTGGACCGATCGGGCAGCGCATCCGCGGACCGACTTCGTCCAGGAGCAACGCGCGAAGTTGGCCGACCGCATCGATTTCCACATGTGGCTGCAGTGGATCTGCGACGAGCAACTCGCCGATGCGCAGCGCGCTGCTCTCGACGCCGGAATGGACATCGGCATCATGCACGACCTCGCCGTGGGCGTCGCGCGGGGCGGGGCCGATGCCTGGGCACTCGGCGACGTACTCGCCTCCGGTGTGACGGTGGGTGCACCGCCGGACGATTTCAACCAGCAGGGCCAGAACTGGAACCAACCGCCGTGGGATCCCGACCGTCTTCGCGAGATGGCCTACATCCCCTACCGCGACATGCTGCGCACTGTGCTCCGCCATGCCGGGGGCATTCGCGTCGACCACATCCTGGGCCTGTTCCGTCTGTGGTGGATTCCGCAGGAAGCCGAAAATGCCGGTGGCGGAACGTATGTGGAATACGACCACGAAGCTCTGATCGGCATTTTGGCCCTCGAAGCCGAGCGTGCGGGTGCAGTGGTGGTCGGCGAGGATCTCGGCGTCTTCGAGCCGATGGTGCAGGAGTACCTCACCGAACGCGGCATCTTCGGCACCTCGATCCTGTGGTTCGAAGCCGACGAATCCGGGCCGATTCCGCCCGAGAAGTACCGGAGCCTGTGCTTGACCTCGGTGACCACGCACGACCTGCCACCCACGGCGGGGTATCTCGAAGGTGAGCACATCGATCTGCGATCACGTCTCGGGCTTCTCGAGCGCGACATCGAGGCCGAAAAGGAAGGCGACGCCCGCAAACGCGAGGCCGTGCTCGACTTGGCGCGCGAGCGCGGTGTGCTCCCGTCCGACGCCGATGCGCGCGCGACCGTGGAAGCACTTCATCGTCTCGTCCAGCGGAGCCCATCGCTGCTGATCGGGGTCGCGCTGGTGGACGCCGTCGGGGAGCACCGCATCCAGAACCAGCCAGGTACCGACGAGACGCAGTACCGCAACTGGAAGGTTCCGCTGGCCGATGCTGACGGCAAGCGGGTGCTGGTCGAGGATCTGGTCGACCATCCTCGGATGGTGTCGTTGGTGGCGGCTATGGCCACCGAGTCGACGGATGGGTGACACGAAGGTCCACAATCGAAGGATGAACTATCGAATTCGACCAGACGACGGCCGGCACTGATGGGTCGCATCACTGCGCGCAGACCGGTCGTTCGGCTGCGGGGCGGGCACCGTGTCGACCGCCCGGACACCCTCGTGGTGGAGGAGCCGCTCGAATTGCGGACGGACGGCAAGGCTTTGGCCGTGACCATGCGCACGCCCGGGCACGATGTCGAGCTTGCACACGGCTTCCTGCTGACGGAAGGCGTGATCGCCTCGGGAGCCGATATCGCTGCCGCTCGTTACTGCGACGGGGTCGACGACGAGGGTGCCAACACGTACAACGTCCTGGATCTGACGCTGGCCGAGGGTGTCGCGCCGCCCGAGACGGGTGTCGAGAGGAATTTCTACACGACGTCGTCGTGCGGGGTGTGCGGCAAGGGATCCTTGGACGCAATTCGGCTGCGCACCAAGCACTCCCCCGCGGCCGACACGGTCGTCGTCACCTCCGAGACTCTTGCCGGGTTACCCGACACGTTGCGCGCTGCGCAGAAGGTGTTCCACGCGACCGGCGGTCTGCACGCCGCAGCACTGTTCACCGCCGACGGTGAGATGTTGGTACTGCGCGAGGATGTCGGGCGCCACAACGCCGTCGACAAGGTGGTCGGCTGGGCTGTGACCAACGATCGGATTCCGTTGCGCGGCACGGTGCTGATGGTCAGTGGCCGAGCCTCGTTCGAGCTCGCGCAGAAGGCGGTCATGGCGGGGATTCCGATCCTTGCCGCCGTCTCTGCGCCGTCGTCTCTTGCTGTCGATCTCGCGAGCGAAGCGGGACTGACGGTCGTCGGCTTCCTCCGCGGGCACTCGATGAATCTCTACTCGCACACCGACCGCGTACACATCTCAGACGGTGGCGTCGACGAGTAGTTCGGCCGCAGTGGCGTTTCGCACCTCGTCGACGGAGACACCCGGAGCAGTGTCGACGAGTCGCAGACCGTGCTCGGTGACGTCGAGCACGGCCATGTCCGAGATGATCCTGTGCACGCACCCCTTTCCGGTCAACGGCAGAGTGCACTGCTCGAGGATCTTCGGCTCACCCGTGCGCGAGACGTGTTCCATCATCACGATCACGCGACGCGCGCCGTGCACCAGATCCATCGCGCCGCCCATCCCCTTGACCATGTGCCCGGGGATCATCCAGTTCGCGAGGTCACCGGTGGCGCTGACCTGCATCGCGCCCAGCACCGCAACGTCGACCTGACCGCCGCGAATCATTCCGAACGACTGCGCGGAGTCGAAGTAGGAGGAGCCGGGCAGCACGGTGATGGTTTCCTTGCCCGCGTTGATGATCTCGGGATCGAGCTCGTCCTCGGTGGGATACGGGCCGACACCGAGCACACCGTTCTCGGAGTGCAGAATCACCGAGACGTCGGTCGGAATGTAGTTGGGCACGAGGGTCGGCATGCCGATTCCGAGGTTGACGTACTGCCCGTCGCCGAGTTCCTGCGCCACCCGAGCGGCCATCTGTTCGCGGGTCATCTTCGCGCTCATGCTCGTACCGTCCTCTGCTCGATGCCGACCTCGACCGGGCCGACGTGCACCACTCGCTGCACGTGGATACCCGGAGTGTGTACCTCGTCCGGACCGATCTCCCCCGGTTCGACCAGGTGCTCGACCTGCGCCACCGTGATCCGACCCGATGCGGCGGCGGGCGGGTTGAAGTTTCGTGCGCTGGCATGAAACACCAGGTTGCCGTGCCTGTCGCCCTTCCACGCGTGGACCAGGGCGTAGTCCGCCACGATGCCGCGTTCCATCACATAGGCGACCCCGTCGAATTCGCGAGTCTCCTTCGGCGGACTCGCCACGGCGATGCCCCCGCTGCCGTCGTAGCGCAGTGGCAGACCCCCGTCGGCAACCTGCGTCCCGACGCCGGCGGGGGTGAAGAACGCCGGGATGCCGGCACCACCGGCACGTAGTCGCTCGGCCAGGGTGCCTTGGGGAGTGAGCTCCACTTCGAGTTCACCGCCGAGGTACTGCCGTGCGAATTCCTTGTTCGACCCCACGTAGGAGCTGATCGTTCTACGAATACGGTGCTGCGCCAACAGAACGCCGAGACCGAACCCGTCGGTTCCGCAGTTGTTGCTGATGGTTTCGAGATCGGTCGCACCCTGCGCGAGCACTGCCGCAATCAGGATCTCCGGTACTCCTACCAACCCGAACCCGCCCACAGCGATCGAGGACCCGTCGGGGATGTCCGCTACCGCTTCGGTGGCACTGGCCACGACTTTGTCCAACATGGCAGCGACGGTACCCGAGATTGTGCGTGATGTGAACAGGTTGCCACCATGCGAACACATCTGTACGGTGACCTGTGTGCGTGATCACCACGATCGTCAGGAGCCGTCGATGCTTCACCTCCCACCCGAATACCGGGATCAGTCGGGTGTCCATGCCCCGCGCGACTTCGCGGAGTACCGCACCACCGCCCTGCGTCATCCGGCACAACCGTTGACACTCCTCCCCCAGCGACTCACCGAAATCACTGGACCCGTGCTCGGTGAAGGACGGGTCACCGCCTCCGATGCCGACCTCACACTCGCGCGCGGCGGTGAAGCGCAGGGACAACGCATCATCGTGCACGGGCGCGTACTCGACAGCGACGGCAGATCCATCCCCAACACCCTCGTCGAGGTGTGGCAAGCGAATGCGGGCGGGCGGTACCGGCATACAGGCGACCGCTGGCCGGCTCCGCTGGACCCCCATTTCGACGGCGTCGGGCGAGTCCTCACCGACGCCGACGGCCGGTACCGGTTCACCACGATCAAGCCGGGGGCCTACCCCTGGGGCAACCACCACAATGCATGGCGGCCGGCCCACATCCACTTCTCACTGTTCGGCCATGCGTTCACCCAGCGGCTGGTCACCCAGATGTACTTCCCGGACGACCCCATGTTCTTTCAGGATCCGATTTACAACGCCGCCCCCGAAGACTCCCGCGCACGCATGATCAGCTCCTTCGATTACGAAGCGACACAGCAGAACTGGGCCCTCGGGTTCAAGTTCGACATCGTACTGCGCGGACGAAATGCCACCCCGTTCGAGGAGGACGATCACGATGACTGACAGCGAGTTCGCTCCCCGGTACCCGGTGGTGCTCGGAGCCGATCACAGCACCGCGTCGTTCGGCCAGACGCCCTCTCAAACGGTCGGGCCCTATGTTCACATCGGGTTGCTCTGGCCGGACGGCGCGGACGTGGTGCCCCCGGGCACGGCCGACGCGGTCAGCCTGTCGTTCACCGTCCTCGACGGAGCTCGTCAACCGGTCTCCGACGCCATGATCGAGACCTGGCAGGCCGATGCCGATGGACGCTTCGACCATCCGGACGATCCGCGGGGCGCGGCGACACCCAGAATCGAGGGCTTTCGTGGGTTCGGTCGCGCCTTTGCCGACTCCGACGGAACGATGACGATCAGGACGGTCAAGCCGGGTCCGCTACCGGCCGAGAACGACGCCGTCGAAGCGCCGCACGTCGACGTCGGAATCTTCGCTCGTGGCATGCTCGAGCGAGTGGTGACCCGCGTCTACTTCCCGGACGAGGCAGCAGCCAATGCCACCGATCCGGTGTTGTGCGCCTTGCCGGAGCGCAAGCGTGCCAGACTCGTCGCAACGTCGGTCGACGGCGGATATCACCTCGACATCGTGCTGCAGAACACCGATCCGGACGGCGACGAGACTCCGTTCTTCGCACTGTGAAGGACGACGCGCGAAGGAGGACGATGGATTCCGAGCGAGGCGCACTGTTCGATCCCACGTTCGGCGGCGGCACCATCGCACCGCTGGTCGGTGATCGCGCCTGGGTGACTGCGATGTGCGACGTCGAAGCTGCACTCTCCCGCGCCGCGGCCTCGGTGGGCCTGGTGGACGCCGAACACGCGCACATCGTCACCGCGGCCGCCGAAGTCCTCGCAGCAACGCTCGACATCACCCAGCTGGGAGTTGATGCGGCAGCCGGCGGAAACCCCGTCATTCCGCTGGTGACGATGATTCGGGCCGCAGTGTCCGCGTCCGGAGTTCCCGCCGGTGCCGTCCATCCCGGAGCCACCAGCCAGGACATCATGGACACTGCGCTGATGCTCGTCTCGCGCGATGCGCTGGTCGCCATCGAAGCCTCGCTCGACGACGCATGTAGCGCTGCAAGGGATCTGGCGCACGCACATCGCACCACACCCATGGCGGCGCGCACCCTCGGTCAGCAGGCTCTGCCCACCACCTTCGGCATCGCTGCCGCGAACTGGGCATCGGGGCTCCGCCGTGCCCGCACACGGCTGACAGCTGTCCGGCAGGCATGCTCGGTGCAGTACGGCGGAGCCGCAGGCACTCTGGCGGCAGTCCACCCGCACGGCCCGGCGATCGCGGCCGCATTGGCCGCCGAACTGTCCCTGGCTCCCCAGCTCGCACCCTGGCACACCGAGCGTGTCGTCGTCGCCGACCTCGCCGGTGCGTTGGGTACGGCCGCAGGCACCATCGGCAAGATCGCCGGAGATATCGTGGCGATGTCGGCCACCGAGGTCGGGGAGGTCTCCGAGGACGCCCCGGGCGGGTCCTCGGCGATGCCGCACAAGCGGAACTCCGTTGCGGCCGTCACGGCCCGCGCTGCAGCCCGACGGGTGCCGGGGGCAGTATCGACGGTGCTGTCGAACATGGACCACGAACATCAGCGTGCTGCGGGAGCGTGGCACGCCGAGTGGGAGACGATCACAGACCTGCTCCGTCTCACCGGGGGCGCGGCGAATCGAATCTCCACCAGCCTCGGTGGTCTGCACGTATATCCCGAGGTCATGGCTCGCAACCTCGATGCGACGGGCGGGGCCCTTCTCGCCGAACGCGTCACGACAGCCCTGTCGCGACACACCGAGGACGCACGCGACATCGTGACCGCTCGATGCGCTGCCGGAGCCCCGCTGGACACCGACCCGGCAATCACCGAATTTCTCGCACCGTCGACGGTGCGCGAGTTGCTGCATCCGGCAACGTATCTCGGCCACGCGCCCGAACTGGTCGACACCATCCTGAACGAGCTCGTTCTCGATATCGACCACACCCGACACCCGAAAGGCTCACGATGACCGTCGCACTGGCTCACCGGCATGTCGAAGGGCCGCACACCGATGCAGAGACCGTCGTGCTGATCGGCTCACTGGGCTCCGACCGATCGATGTGGAATCCACAGATCGGTCCGCTCTCCGCGTCGGTCCACGTACTCGCCGTCGATCTCCGCGGACACGGCGCGTCGCCGATTCCCGCCGGACCGTACTCGGTTGCCGAGCTGGCCGAAGACGTGCTGTCACTGCTGGATTCACTGGACCTACCGCGCGTTCACATCGTCGGTCTCTCGCTCGGCGGCGCGGTCTCACAGTGGATCGCCATCCATCGTCCGGAGCGAGTGCGGACTCTGACGCTGCTGTGTACCTCGGCCAAGTTCGGCGAGCCCGCACAGTGGCTCGATCGGGCACGAGCAGTGCGGGAATCCGGAACCGCCGCACTGGCCGACGCCGTCCTCGCGCGTTGGTTCACACCCGAACTCGCCTCGCGCGACACCGATCTCGTCGAGCGCCACCGTCGCATGATCGACCGTACTTCCGACGAAGGCTACGCGGCATGCTGTGAGGCGTTGTCCGAGTGGGATTCTCGCGCGGACCTTGCCAGAATCACGGCCCCCACTCTTGTGATCGCGGGCCGCCAGGATCCGTCCACGACACCGGACGATCTTCGCCTCATCGCCGACGGCATCGCCGGGTCTACCTACCTGGTGCTCGACCCGGCGGCGCATCTGGCCAACGTCGAACAGGCCGGCCGCGTCACCGCTGCGATATCCGCGCACATCGGAGCGGATGCATATTCCACGGGACGCTCGGCTGCCCACGACGCCGGAATGGCGGTGCGACGCAGCGTCCTCGGCGACGCACACGTCGACCGCAGCGTCTCCGCTCGAACCGAGTTCACCGCGCCGTTCCAGGATTTCATCACCCGGACCGCATGGGGCGACATCTGGAATCGACCCGGTCTCGATCACCCCACGCGACGACTGTTGACGCTGGCCGTGTTGACGGCTCTGGGCAATCAGCACGAACTCGACATGCACATTCGCGCGGCTCTACGCGCAGGAACTGCACCGGAAGAACTGGCCGAGGTGTTCCTGCACACCGCGGTCTATGCGGGAGTACCGAACAGCAACAACGCTTTTGCGCTGGCCCAAGCCGCCATCGACGAGAGCGGAACCTCGTGAGTTCCGCGGACACGCCGCCCTCGTCGGACTACGTTCAGTCCCTCGGACGCGGACTGGCGGTGATCAGGGCCTTCGACGCCGAGCATCCGCGTCGAACATTGGCCGATGTGGCACGAGCGACGGACCTGACCCGCGCCACGGCTCGACGGTTTCTGCTCACACTCGTAGAACTCGGATACGTGCGCACCGACGGATCCATGTTCTGGCTCACCCCGAGGGTGCTCGAACTCGGGTACAGCTATCTGTCGAGCCTCTCGCTCCCCGAGGTGTCGGGCCCGCATCTCGAGGCGCTCGCCGAGCGGGTGCGCGAGTCGTCCTCGGTCTCGATCCTCGACGGTGACGACGTGGTCTACGTCGCGCGCGTTCCGGTGAGCCGCATCATGACCGTCGGCATCAACATCGGCACCAGATTTCCGGCGTTCGCCACGTCGATGGGTCGGGTACTGCTGGCGGGCCTCCCCGCGGGAGAGCTGAACGCCTACCTGCAGCGAGTGCAGCTGACACCGCTGACGGGTAAGACCATCACCACTGCAGACTCGCTCGAACGTGAACTCGCACGAGTACGTCTCGACGGCTTCTGTCTGGTCGATCAGGAACTCGAAGAGGGTTTGCGCTCGATCGCCGCACCCATTCACGACAACAACGGAACGGTTGTCGCCGCGGCGAATGTCTCGACTCAAGCGGCCCGTCATTCCGCGAATGCAGTGCGTACCGAACTACTACCGGCCTTGCTCGACGCCACCCGCGCCATCGAGACCGATTTGCTCCGGGTGAGTACCGGACCCAACGACAAGCGAGGAAACACCCATGCCTGAAGCCGTGATCTGCGAGCCCCTGCGCACTCCCGTCGGTCGTTTCGGTGGCCAGTTCCGCGACATCTCCGCACAGACACTCGCCGCCACGATCATCAGCGAACTGGTTGCACGAACTGGCCTTTCCGGATCCGACATCGACGATGTCATCCTGGGCCAGGCATCACCGAACGGCGATGCACCGGCCATCGGCCGCATCGCCGCCCTCGACGCCGATCTCGGTATCGACGTACCCGGCATGCAGGTCGACCGACGCTGCGGCTCCGGCCTGCAGGCAGTACTTCAGGCCTGTATGCAGGTGCAGTCCGGCGGCAACGAGCTGGTTCTGGCGGGCGGTGTAGAAAGTATGAGCCAGACCGAGTTCTACGCGACCGGAATGCGCTGGGGCATCAAGGCCGAGGCGGTCGCCCTCTCCGACCGACTCGCCAGGGCGCGAGTGACTGCGGGCGGCAAGAACTTCCCGGTACCCGGCGGCATGATCGAGACCGCGGAGAACCTTCGCGAGGAGTTCGCCATCAGCCGTGCAGATCAGGACGCGCTGGCGGTCCAGTCCCACCAGCGCGCGGTCGCCGCTCAGAACAACGGCGTGTTCGCCCAAGAGATCGTCGGCGTATCGGTGCCTCAACGTACGTCGGACCCACTGCTCATCATCACCGACGAACATCCCCGCGCCGACACCACAGTGGAGTCACTGGCGAAGCTGAAGGCCATCCGCGCGTCGATCGATCCCGAATCGACGGTGACGGCGGGAAATGCCAGCGGCCAGAACGACGGTGCCGCGATCGCGATCGTCACGACCCCGGACAAGGCTGCAGCAATGGGCCTTCGACCGTTGGCCCGGCTCGCCGGATGGGGTGTCGCTGGAGTTGCGCCGCGCACCATGGGAATCGGACCGGTACCCGCCACCGAGAAAGCACTCGGACGCCTCGGACTGAGCCTGGACGACATGGGAGTCATCGAACTCAACGAGGCCTTCGCCGCACAGACGCTGGCAGTCACCCGTTCCTGGGGCATCGAGCCCGACGACACGCGACTCAACCCCCACGGTTCGGGTATCTCGCTGGGACACCCCGTCGGAGCGACCGGTGCCCGAATTCTGGCAACCCTCCTCCGCGAGATGGACCGCCGCGAAGTCCGCTACGGACTCGAGACCATGTGCATCGGCGGCGGGCAGGGGCTGGCCGCGGTATTCGAGCGCCTCGCCTGATTGTCCCCGACGACGAGCACGAGCCCCGATCATCACCTTCGATGATCGGGGCTCGTGGTGTTCGAGAAACTGTCAGGCCGACTTGTCGCGGCGCTCCGGGCGTTCGGGCTTGCGCGGCACGATCGTCGGTAGCACGTTGTCGTTGACGGTCTCCGCAGTGACGACGACCTTCTCCACATCGTCGCGGCTGGGGATGTCGTACATCACCGGAAGAAGGACTTCTTCCATGATGGCGCGCAGTCCGCGAGCACCGGTACCGCGAAGAATGGCCTGATCCGCAATGGCGTCGAGAGCCTCGGCGGTGAATTCGAGTTCCACACCGTCCATGTCGAACAGCCGACGGTACTGCTTGACCAAGGCATTCTTGGGCTCGGACAAGATAGTGACGAGTGATTCCTTGTCCAGGTTCGTCACCGACGCGATCATCGGAAGACGACCGATGAACTCGGGGATGAGACCGAACTTGATCAGGTCCTCGGGCATGACCTCGGCGAAGTGATCCTGCGTGTCGATCTCTGCTTTGGAACGCACCTCGGCTCCGAAACCGAGACCACGCTTGCCGACGCGATCGGACACGATCTTCTCGAGACCGGCGAACGCGCCGGCGACGATGAAGAGAACGTTGGTGGTATCGATCTGGATGAATTCCTGATGCGGGTGCTTGCGTCCACCCTGCGGCGGAACGCTGGCCTGAGTTCCTTCGAGGATCTTCAGCAGCGCCTGCTGGACACCTTCACCGGACACGTCCCGGGTGATCGAGGGGTTTTCGCTCTTGCGTGCGATCTTGTCGACCTCATCGATGTAGATGATGCCGGTTTCGGCCCGCTTGACGTCGTAGTCTGCGGCCTGAATCAGCTTCAGCAGAATGTTCTCGACATCCTCGCCGACGTAACCGGCTTCGGTCAACGCGGTTGCGTCGGCAATCGCGAACGGCACGTTGAGCATCTTGGCGAGGGTTTGAGCCAGATACGTCTTGCCGCAGCCCGTCGGACCGAGCATCAAGATGTTCGACTTGGCCAACTCGACGGATTCGCCCCGCACGTCGCGGGCCTTGTCTCCGGCCTGAATGCGCTTGTAGTGGTTGTAGACAGCCACGGCCAATGTGCGCTTGGCAGCGTCCTGGCCGATGACGTAATTCTCGAGAAAATCTTTGATCTCGGAGGGCTTGGGGAGGTCGTCGAGCTTGACTTCGCTCGATTCGGCCAATTCCTCTTCGATGATCTCGTTGCACAGGTCGATGCACTCATCGCAGATGTACACCCCTGGTCCAGCAATGAGCTTCTTGACCTGCTTCTGGCTCTTGCCGCAGAAGGAGCACTTCAGCAGATCGCCACCGTCACCGATGCGTGCCATTCGGAGGTTCCTACTTCCTTGTCCGCATACACCCCACGCTGCCCGGCTGTGCCGAGACCGTCGTGGGCTACTTCTCGGGCTTTCGCCATGCCGATTCCGTTCACCCGAGTTCTTGGGTGCGACGCTACCCGTGTTCGCCGAACATGGGCGGGTTGTTTCCGGTGATTCGCCGACCGATTTCACCGATCGTCACGATCGGGTCGTCGATCACGACCGCCGGGCGGAGTCTTCGACTCGCGCCCGGCGCCGGATTTCTCTGCCGGACCTCAGCGGTCCGACCGGAGCACTCGCCCCACTACTTCTGAGCAGAGAGCTTGCGGTACTCGAACACGGTGTCGATGATGCCGTAGTCCTTGGCCTGTTCGGCGGTGAGGATCTTGTCGCGATCGGTGTCCTTGCGGATGACGTCGGGATCCTTGCCGGTGTGGCGACCGAGCGTCGTCTCCATCAGGCGACGCATGCGCTCGATCTCGGCAGCTTGAATCTCGAGGTCGGACACCTGCCCCTGGATTCCGCCACTGGACGGCTGGTGGATCAGGACACGGGCGTTGGGCAGAGCCGCACGCTTACCGGGGGTTCCGGCGGCGAGCAGTACTGCGGCGGCCGAGGCTGCCTGACCGAGGCAGACGGTCGCCACGTCGGCGCGAACGTACTGCATCGTGTCGTAGATGGCCATCAGCGAGGTGAACGAGCCACCGGGCGAGTTGATGTACATCGTGATGTCACGGTCCGGGTCGAGACCCTCGAGCACCAGCAGCTGCGCCATGACGTCGTTGGCCGACGCATCGTCGACCTGGACGCCGAGGAAGATGATGCGCTCCTCGAACAGCTTGTTGTACGGGTTCGATTCCTTGACGCCGTAGCTCGAGTGCTCGACGAAGGACGGGAGGATGTACCGCGAGGACGGCAACTGGTTGGGATCGAACAGGTTTGTCATCGTTTCTCCAAGATGTGAGTGATCGAGGGTCGCCGGTAGCGGCCGAATTACTCGCCGACTCCGCCGGCCTGCCGCGCGCGGCTGACGACGTGATCCACGAACCCGTACTCCTTGGCCGCTTGCGCCGTGAACCAGCGGTCACGGTCGGAGTCCTCGGTGATCTGCTCGACGGTCTGACCGGTGTGCTCGGCGATGAGCTCGGCCATCTCACGCTTGGTGTGCGCGAACTGCTCGGCCATGATGGCGATGTCGGAAGCACTACCGCCGATGCCCGCCGAAGGCTGGTGCATCATGATGCGCGCGTGCGGCAGGGCGTAACGCTTGCCCTTTGCGCCGGCCGAGAGAAGGAACTGGCCCATCGAGGCGGCCAGGCCCATTCCGTAGGTCGCAATGTCGCACTCGGCGAACTCCATGGTGTCGAAGATCGCCATGCCCGCGGTGACCGAACCACCGGGCGAGTTGATGTACAGCGAGATGTCGCGGGTGGGATCCTCTGCCGAAAGCAGCAAAATCTGTGCGCAGAGCTTGTTCGCGATGTCGTCGTCGACCTGAGTACCGAGGAAGATGATGCGCTCGCGAAGCAGACGCTCGTACACGGAGTCGCTGAGATTCAGCCCGGATACGGCCGAAGTCATGACGGGACTCTGCTGGTGCGAAGCCGCCGGATTCTGAACAGTCACGGTACCTGCCTTTTCCATAACAAATCGTTGGTTCCTGACACAGACACTAACGAAAGACGGCGGCTCCGGAGTCCCGGAACCGCCGTCGTTCGCTGTGAGCGTTACTTCTCTTGTTCGCCCTCGGAAGAATCCGCTGCCTCGACCTCGTCGGGAGCATCGGCGGGGCTACCGAACAGCTCGGCGGTGTCGACGCTCGCACCGGTGGTGTCGGTGACGGTGACGCGCTCGACGACCGAAGCCAGCGCCTTGCCACGCTTGACGTCGGCGAAGACGGCACCGAGCTGGTTGGCCTGCTGCACCTGCTGAATGAACTGCTCGGGCGGCATGCCGTAGCGCTGGGCCTGGAAAATGATCCGCTCGGTCAGCTCGTCCTGGCCGACCTGCGTGTTCTCGGCCTCGGCGATCGCATCGAGAAGGAGCTGGGTCCGCACCGACTTCTCGGCACCTTCCTTGACGTCCTTGTCGAACTCCTCGCGGCTCGAACCCTGCGACTCGAGCAACTCGGCGAGCGCTTCCTCGTTGTGATCGAGGCCGTGGATGGCCTCGTGCACCTGAGAATCGACCTCGGCCTTGACGACGGCCTCGGGAGCCGGAATCTCGATGGTCTCGAGCAGCGTCTCGAGCACCTTGTCGCGGATCTGGCCGGCCTGCTCGACCTTCGCGACGCGCTCCACGCGTGCCTTCAGGTCTTCGAGCAGCTCGTCGAACGTGTCGAACTCACTGGCCAACTGCGCGAACTCGTCGTCTGCCTCGGGCAGTTCGCGCTCCTTGACGGAGACGACCTTGACGGTGACGACGGCTTCCTTACCTGCGTACTCGCCGGCGACCAGAGTCGAGGTGAACTCCTTGGACTCGTCCGCGGAGACACCGATGATCGCATCGTCGAGGCCCTCGATGAGCTGGCCGGAGCCGACCTCGTGGGACAGTCCGCTTGCGGTGGCTTCTTCGACGTTCTCTCCGTCGACGGTGGCCGAGAGGTCGATCGAGACGAAGTCGCCCGTCTGCACGGGACGATCGACGCCGGTCAGGGTGCCGAAACGCTGGCGCAGCGACTGCAGCTGCTCGTCGACGGCCTCGTCCTTGATCTCGAGCGGATCGACGACGACGCTGATGGTCGAGTAGTCGGGCAGATCGATCTCGGGCCGCACGTCGACCTCGGCAGTGAACGTGAGCTCGGTGCCGTCCTCGATCTTGGTGATCTCGATCTCGGGCTGGCCGATGACCTTGACCTTCTCGTTGGTCACGGCCTCGGAGTAACGAGCGGGAAGAGCGTCGTTGACTACCTGCTCGAGAACCGCACCACGACCCACCCGAGCCTCCAGCAACTTGGCCGGAGCCTTGCCGGGACGGAATCCGGGAAGTCGGATCTGCTGAGCCAAAGCCTTGTACGCGCGGTCGAAATCAGGCTTGAGCTCCTCGAAGGGCACCTCAACGTTGATACGGACTCGCGTCGGGCTCAGCTGCTCGACGGTGCTCTTCACGGGACATGCTCCTTCTGGTAATTCTTGCTTGCCGGTGGTGCTTACGGTGCTGGCTTGCGGTCTTGACTCGCTCGCCGCGAACACGGCGAACCCTGCCTGCGGCCCTCATTTGTCGGGGTGACAGGAATTGAACCTGCGACCCTCCGCTCCCAAAGCGGATGCGCTACCAAGCTGCGCCACACCCCGTCGTACCCACACCATTGAACAGCAACCGATAGTAGCCCCTCATCGGCGCCCCACCGATGGCGTTCGGGTGAACCCGGCGCGGCATGCCGGTTTGGAATCCGGCGACGGCTTTGGGTACAGTCTTGAAACGCAGGCGACGGAACTGGCGATCCCACGACTGTTGTTTGCATGCCGATGTAGCTCAATGGTAGAGCCCCTGTCTTCCAAACAGGCTACGCGAGTTCGATTCTCGTCATCGGCTCCACCGAAAGGCCCCGCACTCGCGAGTGCGGGGCTTTTTCGTGTCCGCGTACCCTGAAGTCGGTCCGAATTGTCCGGAGATCGGACACACAACGTCGGCGAAAGGCCCGGAGTGGAAATAGTCCTGATCGTTCTCGTCATTGCTGCGGTCGCGCTGTTGGTACTGCGAAGCAAGAAGAAATCGGCGGAGGCCGCCGCCACGGCTCTCGCCGACGCCAAGGCCGACGCTCGCCAATCCATCGAACGCCTCGGCGGCCAAGTCTACAACCTGATCGGCACCGACACTCCGTCGAAGCAGGCCCTGGCCGACGCGTCCGAGCGCAACATCGCCGCCGGATCGCAGATCGACCAGGCCACCACTCCCGAGCAGGCGAGACTGGCGAAGCAAACGGCACTCGAGGGCCTGTACTACATCCGCGCCGCCCGCCTGGCCATGGGCATGGATCCCGGACCGGAAGTCCAAGGCATCGACGGCCAGCAACAAGCAGGCAGGGTCACCGAGGAACGCAAGGTCGACTTCGAGGGCCGCGAGGTCACCGCGTCACCCGATCCGTCCGACCGCACCCCGAACTACTACCCGGGCGGCCGAGTGGCCGGTCGCCCGGTTCCCGCGGGCTGGTACTCGGAGCCGTGGTGGCGTCCTGCCCTGGTCGCCGGCGCGTGGGGAATGGGATCGATGTTCTTGTTCTCGGCGATGTTCTCCGGCATGGCCGGGGTTCCGGCCGAGACCGCGGCCGGCGGCGACCTGGGTGCCGACGGTTCCGACGGGGGTGCCGGTGACGATTACGACAGCGGCGACGCCGGAGACAGTGGCGACGGGATGTTCGGCGGGGACGACGGGATGTTCGGCGGCGACGGCGGAAGCATGGACTTCGGCGGGTTCTAGGACGCCTGACACACGGGGCACCAAAACAGGTTTCGCGCCTGCATCGTCGAGTGCAACACTTCGGCGCCGCACACTCGGCACGGCAGGCCTTCTCGGCGGTACACGTACGAGCGGGGTCGGCGAGCACCGTAGGTGTCGCCGTGATCGTCCTCGGGCCGGATGGTGATGATGCGCCCGCGCCGAACTCCGATCTTCATCAGTTCGACGAGGTCGAACCAGATCGCATCCCATTCGGCTCGGTCGAGGTCTTTGCCCGGTCGCATCGGGTTGATCTCGTGTCTGAACAGAATCTCGGCTCGATAGACGTTGCCGACGCCGGCCAGCACGGTTTGATCCATGAGCAGCGTCCCGATCGCGGTGCGCGACTTGGAGATTCGCACCCACGCCTTGTCCGGTTCTGCATCCTTACGCAACGGGTCCGGACCGAGTCGCGCCACGAGTGCGTCGACCTGTTCCTCGGTGTAGATCTCGCAGGCAGTCGGGCCGCGAAGATCCGCGCCGTACTTCTCCCCCACCATGCGCAGACGCACCGCACCCACCGGACCGTCCAGTGGCACAGCTTGTTCGGTGAACTTCCCGTACAGACCCAGGTGAATGTGCACGATCAGATCGGTCTCGTAGCGGTGCAGCAGATGCTTTCCCCAGGCCTCTGCTTTCTCCAGCACGAGGCCGTCGATCAACGCAGCACCGGAGGTGAACCGTCCCTGAGGACTGCTCGCCTCCACCGGTGCCCCGCCGAACCGTCGTTGATGCAGCCGAGCGAGTCGGTGCAGGGTGTGGCCTTCGGGCACCTACGCGGGCTTTCCCGGAACCTCGGGTGCGTCGCCACTGCGCTCGTACTCGGACAGGATGTCGACGCGGCGCTGGTGACGCTCTTCGCCCGAGAACGGGGTTGCGAGGAATGCGTCGACGATGGCCAGTGCTTCGGGCAGCGTGTGCATACGGCCACCGATGCCGATTAGCTGCGCGTCGTTGTGCTCGCGAGCCAACTTCGCAGTCTCGACACTCCACGCGAGGGCACAGCGCGCACCCGGCACTTTGTTCGCGGCGATCTGCTCGCCGTTCCCGGATCCGCCGAGCACGAGTCCGCGGCTGCCCGGATCGGCGACCACACGCAGGGCCGCGTCGATGCAGAAGGCCGGGTAGTCGTCGACGGGGTCGTAGTCGAAGGCACCGCAGTCGACGGGCTCGTGCCCGGTTGCCGTCAGGTGTTCGATGATCTGGTTCTTGAACTCGAGGCCGGCATGGTCGGCACCCAGGTATACGCGCATGCCTAGAGTCTGACAGGTGAACTCACGAGCCGAGAAATTCGCCGGCGTGGACGGTGCCAAGGGTGCGTGGGTGGTCGCTGTTTTCGACGGCACCGGAATGACGTGGACCGGCTGCAGCTCGGTCGCCGAGGTGTTGAAGCACACACGAGACTGCACTCGTGTGGGTGTCGACATGCCACTGTCTCTGCCCGAAGACGGCTATCGCATCAGCGAACTGCAGGCCAAGAAGTTCCTCGGTCCGGCGCGCAGCTCGATATTCCACACGCCCGTACTCGGCGTCCTCGATGCCGAGTCGTACCCCGACGCGTGCGCCATTTCTCGCCAGCTCACCGGCAAGGCGATCAGCAAGCAAACGTGGCACATCCTGCCGTCGGTGAAGGCGTGGCGGCATGCGGATGTGGATCGGGACCGGTACGTCGAAGTACATCCCGAATGCTCGTTTCGAGCGATGTCGCCGACGACGGTCTTCTCGTCGAAGAAGACCGGCCGCGGCGTCGGGCAACGACTGGCCGCCCTGGCGCGGTGGAGCGAACCTCTCGACTTGGCCGATCTACCGGCCGGACCCGCCGTCGACGACTTTCTCGACGCGGCCGCGGCGGCGTGGTCGGCCAGGCGGTTCCACCTCGGCGAGCATCTGACGTTCGGTACCGCGGACGGCTCGGATCGAATCGTCGCCTAGCCCCTCGTGCACGAAAGTTCGACTCCTGCTACGAAATTCCACGCACGAGGGTGACGCGATCAGTCGAACTGCGGGTCTTCGTTGCGGGTGCGCTTGAGCTCGAAGAAGTGCGGGTACGACGCGAAGATCACCGACGCGTCCCACAACTTGCCTGCTTCTTCGCCACGGGGAATGCGCGAGAGCACAGGGCCGAAGAATGCGACACCGTTCACGTGGATGGTCGGGGTGCCCACATCGGGACCGACCTTGTCCATGCCCGCATGGTGGCTGGTGCGCAAGTCATCGTCGTACTCGGTGCTCTCGGCTGCCGACGCGAGGTCGGCAGGCAACTCGAGTTCGGCCAAGGACTCTCGGATCACGACGTCGAATTCTTTGTTGCCCTCGTTGTGAATCCGCGTTCCCATCGCGGAGTACAGCGGAGCGAGAATCTCGTTGCCCTTCAGCTTGGCTGCGGCGATCGCCACTCGCACCGGGCCCCACGCCTTCTTCATCATTGCGGCGTATTCCTCGGGCAGATCGCGGCCCTCGTTGAGTACGGCCAAGCTCATGACGTGGAAATTCACGTCGATATCGCGCACCTGCTGCACCTCGAGAATCCAGCGCGAGGTGATCCAGCACCATGGGCACAGTGGGTCGAACCAAAAATCCGCAGTGTCTTTCTGTCCTGAACCGGCCACTGTCTGCTCCTTGAAAGTCGAGGTCGCTGTCTCATCTTGTCGTAACAACCGTCCACCGCGCGGACATTCCGCGCGACCCGTCAGCCAGCGCGCGACACGGCCGACGTGATGGGATGGACAGCACTACCCATAACTACACGAAGAGGTGTCGACTGAAGTGGTTGCTCCCAACCTGACGCGTGACCAAGCCTCCGAACGTTCGGCGATCATCGGGGAAACGAAGTACGCGATCGTTCTCGATCTCACCGACGGCGAGGGCAATCCCGGCGAGAAGACGTTCCGCTCGCTCACCACCATCACGTTCGCGGCCACCGCCGGAGCGTCGACTTTCGTGGACATCATCGCGAGCACAATTCGATCGGCGACCCTCAACGGCACCGACATCGACACCGCGGATTACGACGAGTCCACGGGCCTCACGCTCGAGAATTTGACCGAGCACAACGAACTCGTCATCGACGCGGATTGCCTGTACTCGCACACCGGCGAGGGCTTGCACCGATTCGTCGACCCGTCCGACGCGTCCGTGTACCTGTACTCGCAGTTCGAGACTGCCGATGCCAAGCGCATGTTCGCCTGCTTCGATCAGCCCGATCTCAAGGCCACCTTCGACGTGAAGGTCACCGCTCCGGAGAGCTGGACCGTGATCTCCAATGCCGCGCACGGAGCCGAGCCTGCTGCCGGAGAGCACGTCTTCGACACGACCCCGGTGATGAGCACCTACCTCGTCGCGCTGATCGCCGGTCCCTACGCGGAGTGGACCGACTCGTACACCGACGAACACGGCACCATTCCGCTCGGGATCTATTGCCGCGCAACGCTGGCCGATCACATGGACGCCGAGCGCCTGTTCACCGAGACCAAGCAGGGTTTCGGTTTCTACCACGAGAACTTCGGCACCCCCTATCCCTTCGGCAAGTACGACCAGCTCTTCGTGCCGGAGTTCAACGCAGGCGCGATGGAGAACGCCGGCGCGGTCACCTACCTGGAGGACTACGTCTTCCGGTCCAAGGTGACGCGCGCCTCGTACGAACGTCGCGCCGAGACCGTGTTGCACGAGATGGCGCACATGTGGTTCGGCGACCTGGTCACCATGACGTGGTGGGACGACCTGTGGCTCAACGAATCGTTCGCCACGTTCGCCTCCGTGCTCTGCCAGTCCGAGGCGACCGAGTACACCAACGCCTGGACCACGTTCGCCAACGTCGAGAAGGCATGGGCCTACCGCCAGGACCAATTGCCCTCGACGCATCCCATCGCCGCGGACATCCCCGACCTGGCTGCGGTGGAGGTCAACTTCGACGGCATCACCTATGCCAAGGGCGCGAGCGTGCTCAAGCAACTGGTGGCGTACGTGGGCAAGGAGGATTTCCTGGCCGGGCTGCGGGCCTACTTCGTCGATCACGCCTTCGCCAATGCCACCTTCTCGGATCTACTTGCGGCACTGGAGAAGTCGTCGGGACGTGACCTGTCCGATTGGGGCACGCAGTGGCTGCGTACCACCGGCCTGAACACTCTGAGCCCGGACTTCGACGTCGATGCCGACGGGAAGTTCACGCGCTTCGAGGTCAAGCAGAGCGGTGCCGCGCCGGGTGCCGGCGAGCATCGGGTCCACCGCATCGCCGTCGGCATCTACGACGACGTGGACGGGAAGCTGGTTCGCACCGACCGCGTCGAGCTCGATCTCGACGCCGCCGATTCGACGAGTGTCGATGCGTTGGTGGGTATTTCGCGCGGAAAGCTGGTGCTGGTCAACGACGACGATCTGACGTACTGCGCGGTGCGGCTGGATTCGGACTCGCTCGACACGCTGCTCGCTCGTATCGGCGACATCGCCGAGCCACTCCCCCGCACCCTTGCGTGGTCGGCAGCATGGGAGATGACCCGCTCCGCCGAGATGAAGGCCAGAGACTTCGTGGCTCTCGTTCAACGTGGAATCGGCGGTGAAACCGAAGTGGGTGTGGTCCAACGTCTTCTGCTGCAGGCGCAGACGGCCATCACCAGCTATGCCGATCCCGCGTGGGCGTCCGAGCACGGAACGCCCGAGTTCGCCGACACTCTGCTCGAACTGGCGCGTGGTGCCGAAGCGGGCTCGGATCACCAACTTGCGTTCCTCAACGCCCTCACCGGAACCGAACTCCGCGATCGCCACATCGACGTGCTGCGTGCTCTGCTCGACGGTGACATCGACGGTCAGTCGCTGTCCGGCCTCGGCGTCGACACCGACCTGCGGTGGCGAATCGTCACGGCGCTGGCTGCAGCCGGAGCCATCGACTCCGACGGGCTCGAATCCCCGGTGATCGACGCCGAGGCAGACAGGGACAACACTGCCGCCGGAGCCCGTGCGGCCGCGGCCGCACGGGCCGCTCGGCCGAGCGCCGAGGTCAAGGAGCAGGCGTGGACGACCGTCGTCGACGACGACTCGGTGCCGAACATCACGGCGCGCTCGATCATCGGCGGCTTCGCGGGTCCCGGCCAGGGCGAGTTGCTCGAGCCCTACGTCGCCCGCTACTTCGACGCCATCGAGGGTGTCTGGTCGCGCCGATCCAGCGAGGTCGCGCAAACCGTCGTCATCGGGCTGTACCCCTCCTGGTCGATCAGCGAGGAGTCTCTGGCGGCCGCGGACGGGTTCCTCGACGGCGACCTGCCGCCTGCACTTCGACGCTTGGTGATCGAGGGCCGGGCCGGAGTCGTCCGGGCGCTTGCCGCTCGGGAGTTCGACGCGAGCTGACCGCTGCCACGTAAAAGAACCAGGGCCGGTTGCTCCACCGCGAGGTGGAGCAACCGGCCCTGGTTGTCAGTGCTGTTTCGGGGTGAATACCTACGGACTGAGGATGGACGCCGCCATCACCCGCACGGACGCGACGAGACCGTCGATGAGGTTGCCGTCGCGGAACGGGCCGAGTGCCGCGGTCACGCCCAACTGCGCCACCCGGTCCGTTGCTCGGTTCGATACGCGCCTGCCACTGCGGATCTCGAGAGCGTGCCGATTCGGGTCGACGGCGATGAGGATCGATCGCACGGCGTCCGGGGTTCCCGGGAAGACGGACTCGACACCGGCGGCCGGATCGTCTCCCAGGTCACCCACGTAGATGTTGAACCGAATCTTGGTCTGCCGAGTCGCCTCGATCAGCGCGTCGTCGAGAGCTACCAGTTCCTGCGTCGCGAACGGCAGGTGCTCCGGGTTGACCGTCCCGAACTCGTGAGCAGCCGAGACGCGGCCACTCGAGGTCAGTGCAGCCCCGAACGGCAGGTCTTCTTCGTCGATGTTGCTACGGACGAGTTCACCACTTGCCACTTGCCGCACCTCCGATCGAGTCGGCTGCGTCGGCATCGTGCGAGCCGTGGCCTCCGAAGGGAGTCACCTCGTCCGTTGCGCTCCACAGCAATGGCTCGCGCGTCCACTCGTCCGTCAGTCGGTAAGGAGGAACATCCATACCGGGCTGCTTGTCGGTCAAGTAGGACAACGCGCCGAGGATTCCGACGATGGCAGCCGGAATCACCCCGAAAATCAGCGTGGTCTCTAAAATGCTCACAGGGTGTGACGTTAGTCGACAATTGCGCGTAGGACCACGTCGGGGCCGGTGTTGTGACCGAATTGGCCGCAGACGTCAGCCCTCAGGCCGCACCCTCGCCGAGATACGCCAGCCAACTCGGGTCCAACTCCTTCGTCGTCGCCAACAGGCGCCAGTGCGGCCCCTTCGGCGGCACGAGCTGGGCTCGCAGCGTCCACCCGATCTCACTGAGCAGCTTGTCCGCCTTGCGGTGATTGCAGGAGGCGCAGCACGCAACGCAGTTCTCCCACGAGTGGCCGCCTCCTCGGCTACGCGGAACCACGTGATCGACCGTCTCGGCCTTGCTCCCGCAGTACGCGCATCGAAACCGATCTCGATGCATGAGGGCGGCTCGTGTCATCGGCACTCGGGCGCGATACGGAACGCGGACGAAGGTCCGCAACCTGATCACCGATGGCACCTGTACCGAGAACCCGGCCGAGCGAATGAACGGTCCCTCGGGATCGTCGTGCACCACGTCGGCCTTCCCACAAACGAGAAGAACCACCGCCCGGCGCATCGGAAGCGCGGTCAGTGGTTCGAAGGTGGCGTTGAGGAGCAGCACACGGCGCTTGACCCACGCCGGTACGGCATCGTCGCCCGTGGCATCGTGGGCCGTCGGCACCACGCGCAGCGGAGAAGCCCCCGAGGCCGTCTCGCGCTGGTCGTGCGCGGTGCGGCCCTCAGTGGGCGGGAGTTGTCGGTGGCGGTGTTGTGAGTTCTTCATGCGTTACTCCAGAAGCAGTCGGCGCCCGCGCATGGCTTGCGTGGAACACGGTTCACAGTGGAACACGAATACACCGTCCGCGCACAGCCTTTTTCCGGGGATTTACTGTTGCCGATCGGTGAACATTTCACATTTCTCGCCGACGATCGGTGGCCACACAACTCCATGCGCTGCGAGACTGGCGAGAACTCTGGGTCTCCGTAGACTCTTCGGGTGTCTGTATCAACCTTTCTGTCCGCGTCACCGCTTCCCGAACTGTCGCTCCTGCGTGAGCTCGACGTCCGAGCCTTCGAGCTGACGGACACCGGACGCGACTGGCTGATCGACCGACCGTTGCAGATTCTCGGCTATCTGGTTCTCGCCGTGGTGCTGCGCCTCGTCCTGCACAAGATGATCGCCCGCTTCACTCGTAACGAGGTCGGCAAGGCCCCGAAGCTGCTGCGTCCGCTCCGCGACCGATCGTCGAGCACCGTTCAAGGCGCGATTCTCAACGAACGTCGGAAACAGCGGGCCAACACGATCGGCTCGGTGCTCAAGTCGGCCGTGTCGGTCCTGATCCTCACCTGGTTCGTGCTCTCGGTACTCGATGTGGTCGGCGTCAACGTGGCACCGTTCATCGCGTCTGCGGGCATTGTCGGTGTCGCGCTCGGATTCGGTGCCCAGAACCTGGTGCGGGACTTCCTGTCGGGCATCTTCATGCTGCTCGAGGATCAGTACGGCGTGGGCGACGTGGTCGACCTGGGTGAGGCCACCGGCACCGTCGAGAGCGTGGGACTGCGGGTCACCACGATCAGAGATATCAACGGCACGGTGTGGTACTGCCGCAACGGCGAAGTTCTACGGGTGGGCAACATGAGCCAGGGCTTCGCGGTGGCTGTTCTGGATCTGCCCATCTCGCACACCGCGAACATCGACGACGCCTGCGAGGTGGCCGAACGCACCACCATGTCGTCGGTGAAGTCCGGCGACTTCGAGAACGACATCCTCGAACCCCCCGAAATGCTCGGAGTCAACGGCGTCAGCGCCGACACCGTCACCATCCGCATCACGGTCAAGACGCGGCCGGGACGCCAGTGGGCCGTTCAACGCCGCTTGCACCGGGACATCCTCGAAGCCTTCGACGACGCCGGCATCAAGGCACCGTATGCACTCGGCCGGCCCGGTGGGGTCGTGGCCGAGCCCGGCTCCTGAGGGACGATAATCGGTACCGATGATGGAGCCGGTACCGATGCCGAAGCCCGCAGGACCGACCAGCCGACAAGAGAGAGTGCGATGACCGAACCGCAGCAGACGTTCTACGACGCGGTCGGCGGTGCCGAGACGTTTCGGCTACTCACGGCGAAGTTCTACGAAGAAGTCGCCAAGGACGAGATAGTTCGCCCGTTGTATCCGGAGGAAGATCTGGGACCGGCCGAACGGCGGATGCGGATGTTTCTCGAGCAGTACTGGGGTGGTCCGAGAACCTACTCCGACGAGCGCGGCCACCCACGACTACGAATGCGTCACAACCCTTTTCGGATCGGACCGCTGGAACGAGATGCGTGGCTTCGCTGCATGTACGTCGCGATCGCATCGATCGACGACTCGGTGCTCGATGCCGCACACCGCGCACAGCTCACCGACTACATGAAGATGGCCGCCGATTCGATGGTGAACTCGGCGCTCTGACGGACGGCGGCTACAGCGTCCCGACGCGCTGCGGACTCGTCGAACCGGACCTGCGCTTGCCCATCCGGGCACGCAGGCCACCGGCGACCTTGAGCGCGAAAGCCACCGGCCGGGGCAGGTGTTGCCGGAGGATGGCGTGCTTGCGCACGTAATTCTCGACGTGCCACTCGGTCCAGGTGCCCGCCCGAAACAACGCCGCGTCTCCTGCGACCAGAGTGCGCGGTGCGTGATCGTCACTCGAGACGGTCACCGAACCGTCCATGATGTGCACGATCTCGTCGACCGCGAAGAACCAGCGGAAACGGCCGGCCGTGCAGTCCCACACATTGGTGGTCGTGGTTCCGTCGATGCTCTTCGACCACTCGGCGACGCGCGCGTGCGGTGCCCCCTCGAGAATCCAGGTCGGCTCGATGGGGCTGTCGTCGAGAGTCAGGTCTTCGAGCCGAACGGCTTCGATGGTCGAGGTAGTCATGGCTGGGTCGCGTCCTCACCGTCGGGCGCGGCTCGAAGCCGCTACTGGTTTCCGAAGCCGAATCTACAACACTTTCCAAAGCGTGAGGTAGGTGTCGGTCATGTGAATGAGCACAAGGCTTTACCCGCCGTTGACCGAAAGTGAGCCTTCCGAACGACCCGCCAGCGCCCCTGAATCGTTGCATGGGCGTTCGTTTGGCACTATTGCCACTTGTGACCGATCAGATCGAGAGCTCCCAGCCGCTGTGGTGGCAGGACGCCGTCTTCTACCAGATCTACCCCCGGTCGTTCGCGGACTCCAACGGTGACGGCGTCGGCGACTTGGACGGAATTCGGGACAAGCTCGGCTATCTCGAACTGCTGGGCATCGACGCGATCTGGATCGGGCCGATCACGCTGTCGCCCATGGCCGATCACGGGTACGACGTGTCCGATCCCCGCGACATCGATCCCTTGTTCGGAAGCCTGGAGATCTTCGACGCATTGGTCGACGAAGCTCATGCTCGCGACATCAAGGTCACGATGGATCTGGTCCCCAACCACACCAGCAGCGAGCACCCGTGGTTCCGCTCGGCGCTCACCGCAGCGCGCGGTAGTGCCGAACGCGCCCGCTACATCTTTCGCGACGGGCGCGGTGACGACGGCTCGCAGCCGCCGAACAATTGGCCGAGCATCTTCGGGGGTCCGGCCTGGACTCGCGTCACCGAGCCCGACGGCAGCCCGGGGCAGTGGTATCTGCACATCTTCGCGCCCGAGCAGCCGGATCTGAACTGGGACAACCCCGAGGTGTTCGACGATTTCGCGCGCACCCTGAGATTCTGGCTCTCCCGCGGCGTGGACGGGTTCCGCCTCGACGTGGCACACGGCATGGCCAAACCGGCCGACCTCGCCGACATGAGTCTCGAGCTCAACGCGCTGATGAAGAACGACGACGACGATCCTCGGTTCAACAACCCCCGCGTGCACGACCTGCACCGCCGCATCAGAGCCGTCATGGACGAATTCCCGAGCGCGGTCACCGTCGGCGAGATCTGGGTTCAGGACAATGTTCGGTTCTCCGAATACATCAGACCGGACGAATTGCACCTGGGATTCAACTTTCGACTGGCCAGTGTCGATTTCGATGCCGACACCATTCGAGACGCCATCGCCAACTCACTCGCCGCTGTCGAGCTCGTCGATGGCACTCCTACATGGACGCTGTCGAACCACGACGTCGAACGCGAGGTCACCAGGTACGGCGGTGGCCACGTCGGCCAGGCCCGCGCTCGCGCCATGATCATGGTCGAATTGGCCCTTCCTGGAACGATCTTCGTCTACAACGGTGCCGAGCTGGGGCTACCCAACGTGCAACTGCCCGACAGCGCGCTACAGGATCCGGTGTGGGAGCGATCCGGGCACGCCGAACGGGGGCGCGACGGCTGCCGTGTACCGATGCCGTGGGAAGGACACGAGCCGCCGTTCGGATTCTCCGCCACCGATCGGACCTGGTTGCCGATGCCGCCGGAGTGGAACGGGCATACCGCCGAAGCGCAACTCGAAGATGTCGATTCGATGCTGAGTCTGTACCGCACGGCATTCGAGCTGCGAGCTCTGCGTCCGGAATTCACCGGTACCGGAATCGATTGGTACGGGGCACCTCCCGGCTGCCTCGCCTTCCGTCGCGGCGGAGGTCTGATCTGCGCTCTGAACGCGTCCGACGAGCCGATCCCCCTGCCTCCCGGCGAATTGCTGCTCGCAAGTGCACCTCTGGTGAACGGCCGGCTCGACGCACACGCTGCGGCGTGGCTCGTCTAGCGCTCCACCGTCAGCGACAATTGATGGCCCGCGCGCCGTACGTACACCGAACCGTAGCGAGCGTCGAGGCGTAACCAGACCCGGGACACGCGTACCCGAACGACCTCGTCGGCTGCAATGCGGTCGGGATCGACGTCGATCGTCATGGGATCGATTCCGCTGTGCGGCACGAAACCCATTGCTGTCAAAGCGAACACGGTGCGCATCGATATGGACACTTCGTCGCCGGCACCGGCGACGTGCAGCACCTCCTGCTCGAGCAACGAACTGGGCGGGCCGTGGCTGCTGCCGTGCTCCTTGGCCAGTGCCGCACCGCGTTGCGCAAGACCGACGAGTATCCGGGCGGGCACATCGTCGAGGTGCTCGAACCCGCCGTCCGGGGGTAGCGCTCCCCGCCATGCCGAGTCCATCGAGAATCCCGGGTCCACGACGCCGCCATCCGCGTGCCGCAGTGCGGCAACCAGCACGTCGGCACCCGCGCACGTATCTTCGGGAACCACCGTACCGGTGACCACCCGTGCCGCCAGAGCATCGAATCCCGTCACCGCCCAACAGGACACGCCGCCGCCGGCACGGGTGCGCATGCGGATCACCGCAGCCTCGTCCAACCGCAACGCCCTGGTGCAGAACGTCGCCAGGTTTTCTCGATCGACCGCGTCGGGAACGGTCAGTACGCGCTCATACACGCTGCCAGCTCACGAGAAACGCACGCTCGTCCGGGGTGAGCCGACGCAGCCGCTGTGCGTCGATATCGAAGGCCGCGATCTGGGTCGAGGCCACCACGGCCGCAGGAGTATCCAGCGATGCCCCCCGCGCCCGCACCTCGTATCCCACGACGAAATCCACCGCACGGACGGCATCGATCCACATGAAGACGTCCAGCGGGCCGTCCTCGTGCCGCAGTTGACCTCGATACTTCACGTGCAGATCCGCGATGACCGCTCCGTGGCGCAGATTCGCCGTCGGCCTCCCGTCCACCAACAGCCACGGGATACGTGCCTCTTCCAGAAGAGTCACCATCCGAGCATGGTTGATGTGTTGATACACATCCATGTCCGACCACCGCACCTCCACCGCGGCGTGGAAGCCCACCCGCTCGGTGGCAGGTCGTTTGTCGGACAGATGATCTTCGGGCACACTCACGTGGTCGTTTCCTCTACTCGGTGCATGTGATGCACGTCGACTGTCCGCTTCGGGATCAGGGCATCATGTTGCGGACCTGGCGGGCGGCGACCGACAGGGTCGCCAGGTCCAGGGTTCCCGACTCGGCGATCTCGGTCAACGCAGCCCGCGACCTCGCCAGACGCGATGCATTGGTCGATTCCCACTCCGCGATCTTCTCGGCCACCGACTCCTCCGGTTCGCCGCCTGCCAGCACGGCTTGCGTGATTCCTCTCAGCGAGGAGTACAGGTCGTCGCGAAGTGCCAAGCGCGCCAACGAGTGCCAACGATCGCCACGAGCCAGTTTGGACACCGCCGTCAGCAGCCAATCGATTCCGATGTGCGCATCCAGAGCGAAATAGAGTTCGGCTACCTCCGCTCCGTCTCTGTCGACGATGTCGGCGATATCGATGATGTCCAGGAGGCAGTAGACGTCGAGCAGTCCGTAGATGCGCCGGGCCAACCCGGCCGGTGCTCCCCGTTCGATCGCGGCTGCCGATCGCGCGTCCAGCGCGCTCGCCTGGTGCCCGGCCGTCCACGTGGACACCGACGACTGCAATGCGCGAACCTGACCCGCGTACCGGCTGATCTCCGCACCGACGGCCAGGGGTTGCGGCCGATTGGCCAGCAGCCAGCGTGACACGCGGTCGAGCATGCGACGAGACTCGAGCAGCAGTTCGGCCGAGATCGCGGTGGGTACGTCGGCAGCCCTGATGGAATTCCACACTTCGTCGAGTCCGAAGATTTCGGTGGCGGCAGCGAACGCGCGGATGGCGTCGGTGCCCGCCGCACCCGAATCCTCGGTCAGACGGTACGGGAACGTGATTCCGCCACAGTCGATCGCTTCGTTGGCCAGCGTCGTGGCCACCAACTGACGCCGAAGAGGGTGGGAGGTGATCGCGTCGGCGAAGGGGTTACGCAGCGGCTCGGGGAAGTATTTCGGCAGACGCGGAGCGAAGACGTCGCTGTCCGGCAGTTCGCTGTCGAGCAGTTCGGCCTCCAACGCAAGCTTCACGTGGGCCATCAACGTGGCCAGTTCTGGAGACGTCAGTCCTCGGCCGTCCTGCTTTCGTCGTCGTAGATCGGTTTCGGTCGGCAGAGCCTCCAACTCGCGGTCGAGTCCTCGGCGTGTCTCGAGATCAGCGATGACCCGGCTGTGCACGGTCACGAGACTGGGTGCGTCGAACCTGGAGGTGCCGAGCACCTCGTTCTGCATGATGTTGTCCCACAACACCAGTCGGCCTACCTCATCCGTCATGGACGCGAGCAACTCGTCTCGATCCTCGCGTGCGAGGTTGCCGTTGGTGATCGCCGTCTCGAGCAGAATCTTGATGTTGACCTCGTGGTCGGAGCAGTCGACTCCAGCGGAATTGTCGACGGCGTCGGTGTTGATCTTCCCTCCGGCTGCGGCGTACTCGATACGTCCCAGCGCGGTGGCACCGAGGTTGCCGCCCTCCCCCACGACGGCGGCGCGCACATCTACTCCGTCGACCCGAACCGCGTCGTTGGCCTTGTCGCCCACCTCGGCATTGGTCTCGGTGGACGCCTTGATGTAGGTGCCGATTCCGCCGTTCCACAGCAGATCAGCAGGAGCCTTCAGGATTGCATGCACCAACTCCGGCGGGGACAACGATTCGACCGAGTCCCCCAGCCCGAGCGCCGAGCGTGCTGCCGCGCTGATCGGAACCGACTTTCGAGTCCGCTCCCACACTCCGCCGCCCTCGCTGATCAGCGCGGTATCGTAATCCGCCCACGACGACCGCGGTAGCGCGAAAAGACGCTCGCGCTCGGCGAACGACGACTCCCGCTCCGGGCTGGGATCGAGGAAGATGTGCCGGTGATCGAACGCGGCGAGCAGACGAATGTGCCGGCTGAGCAGCATGCCGTTACCGAACACGTCCCCGCTCATGTCGCCGACGCCGACAACGGTGAAATCTTGGCTCTGCGTGTCGATTCCGAGCTCGCGGAAATGACGCTTGACGCTTTCCCACGCACCCTTGGCCGTGATGCCCATGGCTTTGTGGTCGTACCCCGCCGACCCACCCGACGCGAAGGCGTCACCGAGCCAGAAGCCGTACTGCGCAGCCACGTCGTTGGCCATGTCCGAGAATGTGGCGGTTCCCTTGTCCGCGGCGACGACGAGGTAGGTGTCGTCGCCGTCGCGGCGGACGACGCCGGCGGGTACGGACACTGCACCGGTTGCGCGGTCGAGATTGTCGGTGATGTCGAGCAGCCCGGCAATGAACAGGCGGTAGCAGGCCTTGCCTTCCTCTGCCTGCGCCTGACGATCGCGATCGGCGTCGCCCGTGACCATCGGCGGCCGTTTGACGACGAACCCACCCTTCGCTCCGACCGGCACGATGACGGCATTCTTGACCATCTGCGCCTTCGCCAGACCGAGAATCTCGGTGCGGAAGTCTTCACGACGATCCGACCAGCGCAGTCCGCCGCGGGCCACGGCACCGAACCGCAGGTGGACTCCTTCGACGCGGGGCGAATACACGAAGATTTCGAATTTCGGCTTCGGCTTGGGCAATTCGGCGATCGACTGCGGATCGAACTTGAGCGAGAGGTACTCGCGATGAGCACCGTCGGCACCCACCACGAAGTAATTGGTGCGTAGCGTCGCGCGGACGAGCTCGAACATACTGCGCAGAATTCGATCTGCGTCGAGGCTGACCACTTGGTCGATCAGCTCCCCCAGCTGAGTACCGATGGTCTGCGCGTTTTCCTCGGAGCTCACTTCGGGGTCGAACTGCGCCTCGAACAGGCCGACGAGCAACCGAGCTGTGCGCGGATTCGCCAGCAGGACGCCCTCGATGTTGAACTGACTGTAGGGAAAACCCGCCTGGCGCAGGTACTTTGCGTACGCCCGCAATACCACTGCCTGCCGCCAGTGCAGGCCGGCGCGCATCACCAGTTCGTTGAACCGGTCGGCCTCTGCCTGCCCGCTCCACACTGCTGCGAAGGCTTCGGTGAAGCGGTGCTGGACACGGCTCTCACGGTCTGCGGTACCGGCTTCGGACAACTCTGCGTCGATGTCGCCGTCGATTGCCGATCGCAACATCTCTCGTGAGGCAGAAAGTCCGAAATCATAGATCCAGCACGACATCCCGTCCGGCCGCACCACCGGGTAGGGCCGTTCGTCGTCGACCTCGACGCCGAGGCTCTGCAGGATGGGCAGCACCTGCGACAGCGACACGCCCGCGCCGCCGATGTACAGCGAGAATCGCCAGCTGCCGACCGCCGACTGCTCGTTGCGGTAGAGCTGCATGTCGATCGACTCGTCGCCGAGAGCTTCGAGGCGAGCGATGTCGGTGACGGCCCGGGCCGGGCTGAAGTCCTGCTTGTAGGCCTCCGGGAAGGCATCGGTGTAGCGCTGAATCCGCAACGGGTCGACCACTCGGTCGAGGGAGACGGCGTCGCCGAGTGAGTCTTCCCAGGTCCTGGTGGTTTCGGTGAGGGCCGCTTCGATCCGAGAGATGTCCTCGGCCGAGAGTTCCGTCGCTGCGGTCCCGGGTGCCCGACGCACCGTCACGTGCAGCAGTGCCAGATCGGATTCCGTCACGCGCGCTGTGTAATCGATGGAGGTCCCGCCCAATTCGCGCAGCAACCGATCCTGGATGGCGAGGCGGACACGGGTGGTGTAGCGATCGCGTGGCAGGTACACCAGGGCGGAGACGAACGAACCACTCGAGTCGGGTCGCACGAACAGTTTGACCTTGCGACGACGGCCCAGTGCCAGAACAGCACTCGCGGTTTCGAAGAGCCAGGATGCCGAGGTGGCGAACAGTTCCGAGCGGGGCATCGATTGCAGCACCTCGAGCATGGCCTGACCCGAGAACGATCCCAGAGAGTGGCCCGCGCGGGCGATCACCGACCGCACCCGCCGCTCGATGACCGGAATGTCGAGCACGTTCTCGTGCAGCGCAGTCACCGTGAACACGCCGACGAACCGATGTTCGGCGGAGTCGTCGGCGTCGAGAACACTGACGAAGTACGGGTAGACGGCGCGGTGCACCGTGGCCGGACTCGCTCCCTGCGTCAACGTGACCAGGTCGCGCTGTCCCACCGGTTCCGAGCCGTCCACCTGATGCACCGAGTCACGCAGTACCCCGAGGCTGCTCGATTCGTCACCCGTCACCGTCCGGTCCTCGCCGGCTCCGCCTTCCATGAGGTATCGCCGGTACCCGAGCAACGTGTAGTGACCGTCTCCGAGCCAGCGCAGCAATGCTGCCGCGTCACGTAGCTCGACGGCGCTCTCGGAATCCGTGGTGCCGGCACGCCGAGCGACCTCGTCGAGGCGATCGGCGACTTCGGCTTGCACCCGTCGCATCCGATCGGTGTCGCCGACGACCTGACGCACGTCGGCCAGCACCCGCACCGCCTCCGATTGCAGCCGGGCCACGGCGTCCTCGGAAGTGGAGGGATGGAGCTGAACGTGGATCCAGGACTCGGGTACTCCGTGCGCGCTCGGGCCCGTCAATACTCCATCGCCCTCACGGGCGACCGACAGGATCGGGTGGACCACGTCGGTGTACTCGATACCCAGGCGGGCGAGCAGCGAAATGATCGACTCGACGAGGAGCGGCATGTCGTCGGTGACGATCTGCAGGTAGCTTCCCCCAGCGCGATTTGCCGCAGATCCCGATTCACTCGGTAGATGAACGGCCACATTCGCCGAGTCCGGACGGCGATGCGCGCCCAGCCGAACGTGGCGATGAAAGAACGTGACGTCGGCGGTATGCGCGGCCGCCCCGACGGCGGAGGTGTCCACGTGCTCGAAGTACTCGGCGCGCACACGCTCCAACTCGGCCAGAAGTCTGTCGTCGAGCCCCTCGGCCCAGTCGTTGTCGGTCAGGTCCAGCGAGCGCGGCATGGTGTTCGAGTGCTCCCTCATGAGGATTTTCCCGACGCCCGCCGATCGCCGGTCGTCGATGACTCCTAGACCTTAGTGTCGGAGACCCGGTTACAGCAGTGACCTTGCAGACCCAGCGCGCCGGAACTACTCCGTGGAGTCGAGAGGGGCGACGAGATACTCCTCGAGGAGCCGTCGCTCGGCGTCGACGAGCGGTCGGGACGAGGAGGTCGTGAGATCGAAGGCGACCATCGCCGCCTCGGCTCGTGCACAGACGGTTCCATCCCGATCGGTCACCACGTGCTGGACGACGTAGGACGTGTTTCCGACGCGCGTAGTCCACAGTTCGATCGTCAGCGGACCGGATTCGTCGAGAATCGGATGCAGGAAGTCGGTGGTGAGCCTTCGAACCACAACCGCGCCGCGCACCCCGGCTTTGCTGGAACCAGATAGTCGTTCCGCAGGCCCCACTCCCGGCCCTCCGAAGACCGCATTCAGAAACTGAACGCGGCCTTCCTGGAGGTACTCGACGAATCGGGTGTTGTTGACATGGCCGAGGCGGTCTGAATCGCCCCACCGCACCTGAAGTGTGCAGGTGAAGATCTTTCCGGGCATGTCAGTCTCGGGTCAGCTTTCGGTGCGTGACGCGATGCGGACGGGCCGCGTCGGGGCCGAGGCGCTCGACCTTGTTGGCCTCGTAGCCCTCGAAGTTGCCCTCGTACCAGTACCACGCGGCCTCGTTGTCGCCGAAACCACCTTCCCACGCCAGAATGTGCGTGCAGGTGCGGTCCAGGAACCACCGGTCGTGCGAAATCACCACGGCGCAACCGGGGAATTCCTCGAGCGCATTCTCGAGCGACCCGAGAGTTTCGACGTCCAGGTCGTTGGTCGGTTCGTCGAGCAGGATCAGGTTTCCGCCCTGCTTGAGCGTCATCGCCAGGTTCAGACGGTTCCGCTCACCACCCGAAAGCACGCCGGCCGGCTTCTGCTGATCGTGCCCCTTGAAGCCGAAGGAGCTGATGTACGCGCGGGACGGAAACTCGGAGCTGCCGACGGTGATGAAGTCCAGTCCGTCGGAGACCGTTTCCCACACCGTCTTCTTCGAGTCGATGCCCGAGCGGTTCTGGTCGACGTAGCTGAGCTTGACGGTCTGACCGATCTTGACCTCGCCGCCGTCCGGCTCTTCGAGCCCGACGATGGTCTTGAACAGCGTTGTCTTACCGACACCGTTGGGGCCGATGACGCCGACGATGCCGTTGCGCGGCAACGTGAACGACAGATCCTTGATCAGCACGCGGCCGTCGAAGCCCTTGTCCAGGCTCTTGACCTCGACCACGACATCGCCGAGGCGTGGCGGATTGGGGATCTGGATTTCGTCGAAGTCGAGCTTCCTGGTCTTCTCCGCTTCGGCCACCATCTCGTCGTAGCGCGCCAGACGGGACTTGCTCTTGGCCTGGCGTGCCTTGGCACCGGAGCGCACCCAGGCCAGTTCGTCCTTGAGCCGCTTCTGCAGCTTCTGGTCCTTCTTGCCCGAGACCTCGAGACGCTCGGCCTTCTTCTCCAGGTAGGTGGAGTAGTTGCCCTCGTAGGGGTACAGGTGTCCGCGGTCGACCTCGGCGATCCACTGCGCGAGGTGATCGAGGAAGTACCGATCGTGGGTCACGGCGAGGATGGCACCGGCGTACGCGGCCAAGTGCTGCTCGAGCCACAGCACGCTCTCGGCGTCGAGGTGGTTGGTGGGCTCGTCGAGCAGCAGCAGATCCGGCTTGCTCAGGAGCAGCTTGCACAGCGCCACACGACGCTTCTCACCACCGGAGAGGTTGGTGACGGGCGACTCGGGCGGCGGGCAGCGGAGCGCGTCCATGGCCTGCTCGAGCTGCGAGTCGATTTCCCAGGCGTCGGCATGGTCGAGCTTTTCCTGCAGCTCGCCCATCTCTTCCATGAGCTCGTCGGAGTAGTCGGTGGCCATCAGCTCGGCGATCTCGTTGTAGCGCTTGAGCTGCACCATCGTCTCGCCGAGTCCGTCCTCGACGTTCTCGCGCACGGTCTTGGTGTCGTCGAGAACCGGCTCCTGCATGAGGATGCCGACCGAGGCACCGGGAGCGAGGAACGCCTCACCGTTTCCGGGCTGATCGATTCCCGCCATGATCTTGAGGATGCTGGACTTGCCGGCGCCGTTGGGGCCGACGACGCCGATCTTCGCTCCCGGGTAGAAGCTCATCGTCACGTCGTCGAGGATGACTTTGTCGCCGTGCGCCTTGCGCACCTTCTTCATGGTGTAAATGAATTCAGCCATGTGGTTCAGCTTATCGGTGCGAGCGCGTCCGAACACCATCGCCCGAGAAGGTGCCGGGCCCGCATCTGCCGTCCGCGCTCGATCGACGGTTTCGATGCAGCGTGGACGGCAGATCGAGCAGTCCGTCAGGCGAGTACCGACTCTCGAAGGTCCTCGTCGGTCGACTCGCGGTTCGCGTCGGATTCCCGGTCTTCGTCGAGAGCGTCCTCCGCTCCCGGATCTGCGTCCACCGCCGCCTCGGGCACCACTGCTCTGGTCCGATTGATCGAGACGTTGCACCGCGCGAGGTCCGGTCCGACGGCACTGGCGCTCATCTCGAGATCGGCACGCTCGAGTCCGTCCCGGTTGGTGTATTCGTTGGTGCGCAGCTGCCCGTAGGCAATGATGGGATCACCCTTCATCAGGGAGGCTCCGACCCCGCGCACCAGTCGCCGCCAGCAGGTGACCGTCAGGTAGAGAGTGCCGCCGTCGGTCCACTCGCCCGTGTTGCGGTCCTGACGGCGAGCGTTGCTGGCCATCCGGAAGCTCAGGACTTCGTCGCCGGTGGGGGTGGACCGCTTGACGGGATTGGTGATGACTGTGCCGACCACGGCGCATTGTGCTTCGTACATGGTTCTCTGCCCTCTCGATTCGAGTATCGCTCGGTTGCGATCGACATCGACACTGCTACGCGCAGGGCGTCTTCGGTGAACGTGTTCGCGAAATGTGGACAACCGCCCGGCCTGTGGATGAACTGCTCGAATCGAGGCTCCACGGACGCCTGATGGTCGGTAGGTTGTGCTAGTCCGGAATTTCCGCGTACATGTGGCCGCTCCGCACGGGCGTGACGCGACCGGCAGTGAGCGAAGCAACCAGTGCCGCAGTCGAATCGGCATCGACAGCCGAGACGGTCAATACCGCACGAGCAGCGTAGGACGTTCCCAGCACGAGCACTGCGTGCCTGCGCAGTTCCGATTCCACCCGCCCCACCTCGGCGTGGTCGAGTTCGAGTGTCATGATCTCGCGTCGCTGCCGGGTGAGGAACCTCGCGTGCACCAGCGCCTCGGACACCGCGCTGCCGTATGCCCGGGCCAGGCCGCCCGTCCCCAGCTTGGTGCCACCGAAGTATCGACTGACGACCGCAACAACGTTGGTCGTGTGGTGCCCGCGCAGTACCTCGAGCATCGGCATCCCTGCCGTGCCGCTGGGTTCGCCGTCGTCGTGGGACCGCTCGATGCGCTGCTGTTTCGGGTCGGCAAGCGGATCGCCGGCCGAGGAATCCACGATGAACGCCGAACAATGATGTCCGGCAGCAGGATCGGACATACGAGCCGCGGCGATCACGGCTCGTGCGTCGGCTTCGGTGGCCGCGCGATCGACGACCCCGACGAATCGAGATTTCTTGATCTCGATCTCGCACTCGACGCGGTTCGCGATGGTGCGCAGTGGCATCATCCGCGTGCACTCATGCAGCCACACTGTCCACGACATCGTCTGCGGCTCGGACCAATTGGGCGTACATGCCGCCCTGCTCCAACAGGGATTCGTGGCTACCGACCTCACGAACGACCCCGTGATCGAGGACGGCGATGCGGTCCGCGGCGCGCACCGTGGACAGCCGGTGTGCGATCAGAATGGTCGTTCGGCCGTCCATCAGACCATCGAGCGCCGTCTGCACTGCACGTTCGGTGCGGTTGTCGAGGGCACTGGTCGCCTCGTCGAGCACCAGGATCGGCGGGTTCCGCAACACGGTGCGGGCGATCGCGATGCGTTGCTTCTCACCACCCGAGAACCGGTAGCCGCGCTCGCCGACCATCGTGTCGTAACCGTCGTCGAGTCCGTCGATGAAGTCGTGGATCTGCGCGGTCCGGGCAGCCTCGACGATCTCGTCGTCGGTGGCGTCGGGCTTGGCGAACCGCAGGTTCTCCCTGATGGTGGCATGGAACAAATACGTCTCCTGCGAGACCACGCCGACCAGGTCGGCAATGTTCTCCGACGCCATCTCCCGCAGGTCGGTGCCGTCGATGGTCACCGAGCCGGACGTCGGATCATGAAGTCGCGCAACGAGATACCCCAGAGTCGTCTTACCGGATCCGGTTGCACCGACAAGGGCGAGGGTGCTTCCGGCCGGTACCTCGAGGTCGATGTTGCTCAGCGTCGGCAGCGTGGCCGCGGTATAGGTGAAGTCGACGCCACGGAACACGACGTCTCCGCGGACAGCCTCGCGGGGCAGCGTCACCGGGTGCTCGGGCTCGGCTACGTCGATCGGAAGGTCGAGGTACTCGAAGACTCGCCCGAACAGGGCCAGCGAGGCCTGTACGTCGACGCCGGTGTTGAGCAATTGCATGGTGGGCCGGAACACTTGGGTCTGCAACGCCGTGAACGCGACGAGTGTGCCGATCGTCAAGGCGCTTCCCTGCCCGATGGTGATGCCGGCGAACCAGTACACCAGAGCCGGCATCACGGCGAAGCTGATCTGAATCGTTGCCATCCGCCATTTACCGGCCATCATCGCCGCGAGTTCCACCCCGGCGACCTCATGGGATCGGTCGGCGAACTTCTCGGTGAGTGCCTGAGCCGAACCGGTCGTCTTGCCCAGGAGAATGCCACTGACCGAGAGGGATTCCTCGATCTGTACCGACAGGTCGCTGAGCAATTTCTGGCGCTTGGTCGAGATCTTGCGACGCTCGTCGCCGATACGGCGGGCGACGCGGACGAAGACGGGAAGGATGATCAACGAGAACGTGGCGAGCTTCCAATCGAGCAGGAAGAGTGCCACCACCGTTGCCACGACCGTCGTTGCGTTCTGTGCGATGGACGTCGCGGTGTTGGTGACGACGGACTGCATACCGCCGATGTCGTTGGCGATGCGTGATTGCACCTCACCGGTACGGGTGCGTGCGAAGAATCCGAGGGACTGGCGCTGCAGGTGTGCGTAGACCTGCACGCGTAGATCGTGCATGAGTCGTTGACCGACACCGTTGGACATCCAGGTCTGCACCACGCCGAGGGTGTTGGTGGCGACTGCGACTGCGATCATGCCGACGGCGATGAGACCGACGAGGGTGACATTGCGATCAGGAATCGCATGATCGAGGAGTTCGCGAAGAAGTAGAGGAGAGGCGAGTGCGATGATCGCGCTGGCCACGATGATCGCGCTGACGATGGCGATCCTGCGCCGATAGGGCGTGAACAGAGCCAGGACTCGGCGCACGGGTGCCGGGTCGGCTGCGAGAAGTGAACGTTCGGGACGGCTTTCCAAGTAGACCTCCGAGAAGTTGCCGGGTGGGGTCACCGAAGTGATATGCGGAGGTTACCTCACTATGAGGTAGGCCGCAAGCTTCGCTATGATCCGATCCATGGATTCCGGACACTCGACCGACCTGAGCGAAACGTTCATGGCCGTTGCCCGGCGCATCCGGCGCAGCCATATGAGCGCGCTCGAACCGTTCGGACTCAATCCTTCGCAGAGCCGGGCCCTGCACGTCCTGGCCCGTGAACACGAGTCGATGCGGCTGCGCGACCTGGCCGAGCACCTCCGCATCGTGGCGCGATCGGCCACCGACATCGTCGACTCGTTGGAAGCTGCGGACCTGGTGACCCGAGGACCGGATCCGAGCGATCGACGCGCTGTTCTGGTCGCCCTGACCGACGTCGGCCGCGCCCTGCTGGACCGCGTCGACGACGCCCGCCGTGAAGTGACCGCGGAAATGTTCGACGGCCTCGATCCGGGCGAGCGCACCGAACTCAGCCGACTTCTGCACAAGATCGTGGGCAGCGACTGAGTAAGCAGGTCACTCGCCGGTGCGTTCCCGGCGGGCGAGTTCGGCGAACATCGCGTTGTGAGCGGCGAGTTCGGCATCGTGGTCACGCTCGGCCGCGCGGTCCCCGCGCCTGGCATCCCTGTCGTCGCTCCGAGACCACTGGATCAGCAGCGCCAGCATGACGAGCACCAGCGGAACTTCGCCCGTAGCCCAAGCAATTCCGCCGCCCAGCTTCTGGTCACCGAGCAGGTCTGCGTTCCAGTCGAGCCCGAGCGATCGGTAGAACCAACCGCCCATGACGGTGTTCATGCTCATCAAGGCCACCCCGAAAAAGGCATGGAACGGCAGAGACCCGAACACGACCGCCAGCTTGGTGACCGGCGCGACCTTGCGCGGCGACGGATCGACTCCGATGACGGTCCAGTAGAACAGGTACCCGCTGAGCACGAAGTGCAGGTTCATCAGCAGGTGTGCGCCGTGACTGTCCAGCACCGCTCCGAAGATGCCGCCGAGATACAGCACGTAGAAGCCGCCCACGAAGATCACCGACGCGACGAGCGGATGCGTCAGGAACTGCGAGAAGCGGCTGTGCAAACCGATCAACAGCCATTCCCGCATCCCGGGGACGCCGCCCTTACCCGCCGCGGGAAGAACCCGTAGCGCCAGCGTCAACGCCCCTCCGAGCGCGAGCAGAACCGGTGCGAGCATCGAGAGCATCATGTGTCCGCTCATATGGACGCTGAACACTGCCGTGGAGTAGCGGCCGATTCCCGAGGACGTGCTGATCAGCAAGGTGAGGCAGCCCAGCACCCAGGCGACGGTGCGGCCGATCGGCCATTGATCACCGCGCAGTCGCAGACGGCGGACGCCGATCAGATAAATCACGGCCATGACGATCGCGGCGGTTCCGAAGATCAGATCGAAACGCCAGTCCAGAGCCATCCGTGCAAACGTGGGTGGCCCGCTCAAGTTGTACCCGAGTGCCGCTTCTGTGGTCGTGAGATTCGGGTCGATCTCGGCCGGCGGAGGTGTGCGTCCGAGCCCGACGGCCAGGCCGACGGTTGCGGCGAGCACGAGCACCTCGGCCCCCGCGAATCTGAGCAACGGCCCACGCGCGGTGGGGTCGGCGATCAGTGCGGGCAGCGCAGTGCGGCGTTGCATCCATCCGAACCCACCGAGCACGATCAGCGCGGCGATCTTGCCCACGATCAGCAGGCCGTAGGTGGTGGTGAACAGATCGGCGATCGATACTCGGACCAGCGCGTTGATGAAGCCGCTGATGCCCATCACCACGAAGCAGATTCCCGCGATGGTGGAGAACCGCCTCGCCGCGACGTCGGAGTGTGCGCCGCGCCTGCGGACGTGCGCCAGCAGGGCGAACAGCCCACCCGCCCACAGCGATGCCGCCCCGAGGTGCAGGATCAGGCTGTTGGTCGCGACGTCGTGCGACCCGCCGGCCGAGGAGTGGCCGCTCAACGCGATGGGCAGCAGCGTCGCGAGAGAGAACCCGAGGAGTGCGGGAGTCCAGGACCACCGCAACACCGTGCGCGACGCGATAGCGAGTACGACCGCCATGATGGCCGTCCACCGCCATGCGCTGGCGATCTCCACTTGGTCGAGCGCTTTCCAGAGGTTCGCCGGCTTGATGGCTTCGGCGAACGGCTGGCCGGAGGTGTCGGACAGTGTCAGCGGCACGAGAAGCAGCGCACAAACAGCCCAGACGATGGACGCCACCGATCCGGTGCGCACCGCTCGATAGCCGTCGACGTCGAGAACGCCGTTCCGCTGCGGCGGTACGAGAAACGCCGCCAGCAGGAACGACCCGATGGCGATGACGGCCGAGATCTCACCGATCGCGCGGAGAGCGGGCAGACCGTAGGTGGTCGCCGGACCGGGATCGGGGATACCCAGTAGCACCAAGGCGTCGGACGCGGAGAGCATCACGATGAGCGCGGCAACCACACCGGCGATGACGCCGGCTGTGACGAACACCGTCGTCGTGGCCGAACGCGTATCTCCATCGGTCCGGACTTCGCCGGCCGAGAACTCGGCGGTCGAGGGTTCGGTCTTCTCGAGATCCGGTGTTGCCATACCACCAGAGTAGGAGGTGATCGACGATACTCGAAAGGCGAGTCCTACACAGCGTCGTACTTCGCCCCGCCGGCGTCCTCGTCCAAGTCGTGATGAATGCGGCCGTGACGAGCGCGCAACGGTTCACCCGAACCGCCCCAGCGGTGGGCGATGATCTCCGCTGCGATCGATACCGCGGTCTCCTGAGGCGTCCGAGCACCGAGGTCGAGCCCGATCGGGCTGGCGAGACGAGTGAGTTCCGTCTCCGTCAGACCCGCCGCCCGCAACCGAGCCGTGCGGTCGTCGTGGGTACGGCGTGATCCCATCGCGCCGACGAACGCCAGAGAGGGGATCCGCAACGCCACTTCGAGCAGCGGCACATCGAATTTGGGATCGTGCGTCAGCACGCACACCACGGTGCGTTCGTCCAGCTCCCCCGCCGCGAACTGCTCGGAAAGATAGACGTGCGGCCACGAGACGACGACCTGTTCGGCAGCAGGAAATCGCTGCGGGGTGGCGAAGACTGCCCGCGCGTCGCAGACAGTCACGCGGTACCCGAGAAATGCACCCTGCTGCGCCACTGCGGCAGCGAAATCGATGGCTCCGAACACCAGCATCCGGGGCGACGGAGCATGACTCGAGACGAACACCTCCATCCCCTCCCCCCGTCGCTGACCGTCGGGCCCATAGGAGAGGACGGCCGATCGGCCCGCGGCGAGAAGACCTTTCGCGTCATCGGCGACGGCTGCGTCGGATCGCGCGCTGCCGAGCGAACCGCGGGTGCTCGATTCTCCGACGACGATCCTGCGGCCGAGCCGTTCCAAATCCGTGTGCGCGACGATCGTCGCCACCGCGACGGGCACATAGGCCCGGACGTCCGCGACGAAACTCTCGAATTCGGGAAACGTGCGCCGAGAGATCCGCTGCACGAACACGTCCAGCGTTCCGCCGCAGGTGAGACCGACGGCGAACGCATCGTCATCGGAGACGCCGTAGCGGGTGAGGACTGGAGTTCCGGTGCGCAGGACGTCCTGGGCGAGCTCGTACAAGGCACCTTCGACGCAGCCGCCCGACACCGAGCCGGCAACCGCACCGTCTGCGCCGACCAGCATCGATGCTCCGACCGGACGGGGGGCCGAATCGAACGTGCGGATCACCGTCGCCACCGCCGCGATGTCGCCCGACTGCCACGCGTGCAACGCGTCGTCGAGGATATCGTGCATTCGACCTCCTTCGACGTGGGCGGTGACCGACTCCGAACCGTTGCTTTCCCGCTACGGCCGTCGCCCAACCCATGCCTGCGCGATCGGCGTATACGGAAAGGTACACTCGTCAACCGTGCTCGAGCGGGTTCGCCCGTACGTGCCAGCCTCCGTAGCTCAGGGGATAGAGCAAGGGCCTTCTAATCCCTTGGTCGCAGGTTCGAATCCTGCCGGGGGCACCCTCTGACCAGCACGAACGCCGACCGACCCGGTTCACTGTGGTTGACTTCGCGCAACGAAGGGTTACACGTGCCACAGCTCACTCTCGGAGTCCTCTCCCGTTCGGGCGAGTACGGCGAGCAGTCTGCCGCACAGGTGGCGGGCATCTGCACATCACTGCTGTCGCATCGTCGGATTCTTCTCGGCATGAACGGGAGCTCGATGTGAGCATCACCTGGGTCGAGGACGGCCGAGAACACACCTCACTTTGGCAGTCGGAGAATGGCGCACCCGCACCCCGGGTGGTACGCATCGTCGACGATTCGATCTCCGCAGACGTGGCCTACAAGCTGGCCACGATCGGTGAGTCCATGCTGTGGCGCGGTGACTACAACAATGCTCGACAACTGCTGTCCGCCATGACCCGTCGGGTTCCGCCCGCCAAACGGTCGCCCGATGCGTCACCCGCCGAACAGTTCCATCTACATCGCCAGTATCAGGGCCGACGCGCCAGAGTCCTGGGAATGCTTCTGGTGGAACTCGATTCGAGTGCCCACCTCGGCCTCGGCCGGGCACCGGATGTTCGAGGCGCAGTGTTAGAGGCCATCGGCCCCGACGCCGCGCCGTGCGTGCTCTCACTCCGAGAACTTCTCGGCATGGTCGGCGCACACGAATGGCGTCGAAAGGGTGTCTTCGTGCCGGCTCTGGACGCGTCGATTCACCCGCACTACGGGGTGTTCTCCCCGATTCGCGGCGAGTACATCCAGCTCGTCGCCGACGCACCGCTGCCGATCACCGAACGCGCATTCGACATCGGCACCGGCTCGGGCGTTCTGGCTGCCGTCCTCGCCCGCCGCGGAATGACGTCGGTGGTCGCGACCGACAAGGACCCGCGGTCGGTCGCGTGTGCACGCGAGAACATCGAGACACTCGGTTACACCGACCGGGTGGACGTGGTGCAGACCGACATCTTCCCGTCCGGACGCGCAGGACTGATCGTGTGCAACCCGCCCTGGATTCCCACGAAGCCGACATCGGGTATCGAGCACGCCGTTTACGACCCGGGATCGCGGATGCTCAAGTCTTTCCTCAGCCGGCTCGGCGGACACCTGACACCGAACGGCGAGGCGTGGTTGGTGCTGTCCGATCTCGCCGAACTACTTGGATTGGCCACTCGCGCAGACCTTCTCGACGCGATCGACGCGGCCGGACTGGTGGTTGTCGACCGCACCGACACCACACCGTCACATCCGCGGGTCAGTGATACCTCGGACGTGCTGCACGACGCCCGCGCACGCGAGACGACGTCACTGTGGAGACTGCGCCGACGCTAGAGACGACGAAACCGCCCGAGCATCACTCGGGCGGTTTCTTCGGGTTTGGTCGGCCTCAACGGCGCTCGCGGGTCTCGAACTCTCCGTTGATTACGGTGCCCAGAGGCGCGTCACGCTCCGCTTTCTTGGCAGCCTCCCGCATTTCGATGCCATCGGTGATCAGATCTCCGATTTCGCGAGTGACATCGCGAACGGCTCCGGTGATGATCACCACGATTCTGCCGACGTGATTGGCAGCAGATTCGGTGAACTCCTGCACGGTGTCCTTGTTGCGCTCGAACTTGCCCACCACCAGGACCGCCCCCTTCGAAGTCGTCACGCTGCGTTGGTCTTCTTACGCTCGACGATAACACCGGCCGGAGCCGCCGACCCCGTCAGCGAGTTGGGCAGAGCCAGTTTGAAGATCTTTCCCCACACGGTGCCGATCTGGTGGAAGAAGCCGCCGGTGTTGTACGGCAGGTCGTACTTTTCGCACAGTTCCTTCACCTCGGGCGCGATCTGCGGGTAGCGGTGCGCGGGCAGATCCGGGAACAGATGGTGCTCGATCTGGTGCGAGAGGTTGCCGGACATGATGTGGAACAGCGGCGAACCCTCGATGTTCGCCGACCCCAGCATCTGACGCACGTACCACTCGCCCCGGCTCTCGTCGGCCGTCTCTTCCTGGCTGAACGTCTGCACTCCCGTCGGGAAGTGTCCACAGAAGATGATCGAGTAGGTCCACACGTTGCGGATGAGGTTCGCGGCAACGTTGCCCACCACGGTGGAAGCGAAGAACGGGCCGGTCAGCGCGGGGAAGATCACGTAGTCCTTGAGCGCCTGCTTGCCCGCCTTGCGCCACATGCCCTGCAGCAGCGGCTTGACGTCGTGCCACTTGCGCTTGCCTGCGACGATGTTCTCGGTCTCGAGGTCGTGCAGCATCACGCCCCACTCGAAGAACGTCATCAGCAGGAACGCGTAGACCGGGTTACCGAGGTAGTACGGGTTCCACTTCTGGTCCTGGTCCATGCGCAGCACGCCGTAACCGATGTCGCGGTCCATGCCGACGATGTTGGTGAAGGTGTGGTGCATGTAGTTGTGCGAGTGCTTCCACTGATCCGCCGGGCAGACGGTGTCCCACTCGAACACCTCGGAGTTCAGGCCGGGCTCGCGCATCCAGTCGTACTGGCCGTGCATGACGTTGTGGCCGATCTCCATGTTGTCGAGAATCTTCGCGACACCGAGGGCACCGACACCGGCGAGCCACGCCGGCGGCAGGAACGGCAGGTACATCAGGGCGCGCCCGGTGATTTCGAGGCCGCGCTGAGCCTTGATGATCTTGTAGATGTATTCGCGGTCCTCGTCACCGAGCTTGGCGACGGTGCGGGCACGCAGATCGTCGAGCTCGCGGCCGAGCTCTTCGACCTGTTCGTAGGTCAGCACAGTCGGCTCGTCCGGCAACGTCTCGTTGCGACGGAAGGGAAGGACGGTGGTGTGCAGGATCGAGAGAATTGTTCCGAGCATCTGATGATCTCCAATTCGATCGGGTCGAGATGGTCTGTGGTTGGACGTGTTTCGGGTCGACCTAGATGTCGATGTCGACGTCGCCGACGGCAACGGACACGCAGAGCTGAATCTTCTTGTCGGATTCGGTGTCGGTCTCGCCGGTCTTGATGTTCTTGGTGCAACCGGACTTCTTCACCGAGGTGCAGGTGAAGCAGATACCCATGCGGCAACCGTTGGCAGGCGAAAGACCGGCTGCCTCGGCCTGTTCGAGCAGCGTCTCGCCGTCGTTGTCCGAGGACACATCGCTTCCGGAGAAGGTGGTGGTTCCGGTGACGTCGTCGCCCACCGTGGCGAAGGACGGGGTGAACTCCTCGAGGTGCAGCCGCTCACCGAGGCCCGCGTCGTCGAAGAACGACCTCACGCCCTTCATCAGCCCGGGAGGGCCGCACAGGAACGTGTCTGCGTCCGCGAACCACGGAGCCACCGCATCGAGATGCTCCTGACCGAAGAACCCGTACAGGTCTCCGCCGGTCTTCTGTTCGGTGTACGCGAAGACGATGTTCACGTTCTCGTGCTCGGCGGCGATCTTCTCGAGGTCCTTCTTGTACGCCACGTCGTTCTCGGTGAACGCGTAGTGCAGGAAGGTCAGGTCGCTGCTGTACCCCTCGTCCAGCAGCGACCTGAGCATGGACAACACCGGCGTGATGCCGCTGCCACCGCTGATCAGCAGCGTCTTGGCCGGGCGCGGTTCGGGAAGCTCGAAGGTGCCGTCTGCCTGCGACAGGCTGACCACGAGGCCGACGTGCGCGTACTTGTGCAGATACTGCGACACCAAGCCTTCGGGATGGGCCTTGATCGTCAATTCGATCCGACCGTCCTTGCGGTACTGCGAGCACGCAGGCGAGTAGCAGCGCGTCTGACGAACACCGTCGATGACGACACCGACCTGGACGAACTGGCCCGCCTTGAAGCCTTTCCACTGACGCGTGGGACGGATGGTCAACGTCAACGAATCTTCGGTGGACCGATGTATCGCGGTGACTTCTCCGCGCAGGTCTCGAACCGTCGTCATAGGATCGACGAGTTCGAGGTACCGATCGAGCGCGTGGGGTGTGGCCATGGCCTCGAACAGGGAAAGAAGCGAGAACTTGCGCGAACCAGAGGTGCGCGGCGAGTGTTCTTGAAGCGTCATTCCATCCTCCCTAACCGGATCGAAACCAACGACCCATTCAGTGAACGATTGTGCACTATCATGAGTGTGACAGAGCGACACCGGTACCTGTCAACGTTTATGTGACCGTCGTTACAAGCAAAATCGACCGTCGAGCCGAGCCGGGGTGCAACCGGAAGAGAGGTCACAGAATGCCCGCCCATAAACTGGACGTCGTGACAGAACCGGGGACTCGTGCCGAGCGCAAGGAGCGCACGCGTCAAGCCATCATCGAGGGCACCCTCGACCTGCTTCGAGAACGATCATTTGCCGGTGTCAGCCTGCGGGAGGTCGCGCGATCCGCCGGAATCGTCCCCACCGCGTTCTACCGACACTTCGCCTCCATGGAGGACCTCGGCGTCGCCCTGGTCGAAGACAGCATGCGCATGCTGCGACAGATGCTGCGCGACGCCAGACGCAACCCCAGCGCCAAGACCGCCACCGAATCCTTCGGCATACTCGTCCGCCAGGTCCGTAGCCACGAGGATCAGTTCCGTTTTCTCAGTCGCGAACGGTACGGCGGCGTCACCGAGGTTCGACGTGCATTCGCCACCGAGCTGCGGCTGTTCGTCAGTGAATTGACCATCGATCTCTCGCGTATGCCCGGTCTCGAACAGTGGGACGTCGCAGATCTGGAGATGACCGCCGATCTGCTCGTCTCGACGATGCTCACCGCGGTGGTCGGTCTGTTGGAAATAGACAGACCGGGTAGTCAGAACGAGAAGGACCTGATCGAGCGCACGCAGAAGCAGATTCGCATGATCATGCTCGGAATGAGTCGATGGGAACCACGCCGGGCCTGACCGTTCGACGAGACGACGACGAAGGGATGTCCATGACCGAGGTGAATGTCGGCGAGTACGTGTTCGACGTTGCGATGTCGGGGCCGTCGGACGGAATTCCGGTGGTTGCGCTGCACGGCTTTCCACAGACGAACGCGTCGTGGACTGCAGTGACGCCCGGCTTGGTCGACGCAGGTTGTCGCGTGATCGCCCCGAATCAGCGGGGCTACTCCCCCGGTGCCCGTCCGGTCGGCGTCGAGCACTACCGCATCGAACATCTCACCGGTGACATTCTCGGCCTGCTCGATGCGCTCGAGCTGCCGTCGGCGCATCTGGTCGGACACGACTGGGGTGCGGTGGTCGCCTGGCACGTCGCGGCCGAACACCCCGATCGAGTCCGTACGCTCACGGCTGCCTCGGTCCCGCATTCGGCGGCGTTCAACTGGGCCATCCGCGAGGATCCGGATCAACAGGAACGGTCGAAGTACTTCGGGTTGCTCCGTCAGCCGGAGAAGGCCGAGCGCGTTCTGCTCGAGAACGACGCAGAGCGGCTGCGCGCGATGTTCGGTGCCGAGAGCCTCGACGACGAGTACGTTCGGCATCTCACCGTTCCCGGGGCTCTGACGGCGGCCTCGAGCTGGTACGCCGCGATGACCAAGGAGTTCGCGAACCTTCCTCCGGTGACCGTGCCCACCACGTACCTCTGGAGCAACGGCGACACCGCCATCGGTCGAGCCGGAGCGGAGCGCTGCGGCGAATTCGTCGACGCGCCCTACCGATTCGTCGAATTGGACCGCGTCTCGCACTGGATCCCGGAAGAAGCACCCGAGGAGCTGACCGCGGAAATTCTGGCCCGTATCGACTCGGTCTAGACCCGCTCCGGCGCCCGCACCTTCAGCAACGCCAGTAGTCCGGCAGCCAGGACGATGATCAGACCGGCGATACCCGCGCGGTCGGCGTCGAACAGCCACACGAACAGGCCGAACAGGGACGGCGCGAGGAACGACGCAGCGCGTCCCGTCGTGGCGAACAGTCCGAAGAACTGACCTTCTCGTCCGGGCGGGGCGAGTCGGGCGAGGAACGTACGCGCAGACGATTGCGCAGGCCCGACGAACAGGCACAGGATCAGCCCGAAGATCCAGAACATCGTCGGCCCCGAGACGAACAGCAGAATCGTCCCGGCCGCGATCATGGACGTGAGCGAGAAGACGATGACCTTCTTGGGCCCGATTCTGTCGTCGAACCGTCCGGCGACGATGGCACCGAGTCCGGCGATGACGTTGGCCGCGACACCGAACAGCAGAACGTCCCCCGCGCCGATTCCGTAGACGCTCACTGCGAGCACGGCCCCGAAGGTGAAGACGCCTGCCAGTCCGTCGCGGAACAAGGCGCTGGCGATGAGGTAGTACACGGCACGCCGATCTGCGCTCCACAACTCGCGCACGTCGCGAAAAAGAACCCGGTAGGACTCCCACAGCCCGGCACGAGCCGCGTCGGGATCGGCGATGGCCCTCGGTACTTCGGGAACCGCGAACATCACCGGGATGGCCGAGACGGCGAACCACACGGCAGCCAGCACGGCGACGAGTCTGATGTTCAGGCCACCGTCGGTGGTCAACCCCAGCACACCGCGAGTATCACCGTCGCCGACGATGAAGCCCACGTAACACAGGAGCAGCAGGATTATGCCGCCGAAATAGCCCATGGCCCAGCCGAATCCGGACACCCGTCCGATGTTCGCCGGGATCGAGACCTGACGCAGCATCGAGTTGTACGGAATACTGGCCAGCTCGAACATGATGGATCCGAGACCGAGCAGCACCAGACCGAGCCACAGATAGTGGTAGTCGTCCTGAACGAAGAACAGTCCGGCCATGGCCACGACCGTCAGCGCGGTCAGCACCCCCAGCAACCATCGACGTTTACCACGCGCGTCGAAGTACTGCCCGCACACCGGCGCGAGGAGCGCGATGACGACGCTGGATGCGGCAATGGTCCAGCTGAACCAGGTGGTGGCCGAGATCGAGCCGGGCAGGTCGTCACCGACGGCGTCGGTGAGATACACCGAGAACACGAACGTGAGAATCACCGCGTTGAAGGCGGCCGAACCCCAGTCCCAGAACCCCCACGCAGTGACCTGTTTACGCGTTGTGGCGACTCCGACGACAGCGGCCTCCGGCTGGGTTCCCATGGTTGCCAACACTAGACCGCGGTGTCTCGGATGCGTCTTGCACCTAGTTGCATAAGCACCGCGTTGCATACATACTCTCGGGTGTGGCTTTGGAACACGCGATTCTGGTTTCTCTCACCGAGCTCAGCGGCTCGGGGTACGAGCTCGCCCGACGGTTCGACAAGTCCATCGGCTTCTTCTGGAGCGCAACGCATCAGCAGATCTACCGGACGCTGACGCGGATGGACGGGGCCGGATGGATCACCGGCGAGGCAGTCGCACAGGATGGTCGCCCCGACAAGAAGGTCTACTCCGTCAGCACTGCTGGTCGCGCCGAGCTCGATCGCTGGATCGCCGCGCCGACCGAACCATCTCAGCTTCGTGAGGAACTCGCCGTCAAGATTCGCGGTGCCGCCAACGGCGATGTCGAAGCTCTCAAAGTCGAAGTCGCTCGCCATCGCGATGTTCATGCCACCCGCCTCGACGTCTATCGGCTGATCGAGAAGCAAGATTTTCCGGCCCCGGCCGCCCTGGAGGGCACCGCGCTGCACCAATACCTGGTGCTACGCGGCGGAATTCGCGTCGAAGAAGGATTCACCGAGTGGTGCACCGAGGTATTGGAGAAGCTGTGAAGACCGAGCAGACCGTGGGCCCGTATCCGATTCTGTTGTCGCCACTGGACGTCGGTGCAACCACACTGAAAAACCGCGTGATCATGGGGTCGATTCACACCGGCCTCGAGGATCGCGCCCGAGACACCGGCCGATTGGCGGCCTACTTCGCCGAGCGGGCGCGCGGCGGCGTCGCCCTCATCATCACCGGGGGCTATGCCCCCAATCGCACCGGTTGGCTGTTGCCGTTCGGAGCCAAGCTGACCAACCGGCTCGAAGCCCGCCGGCATCGCCGGATCACCGCCGCAGTACACCGCGAGGGCGGCAAGATCGCGCTGCAGATCCTGCACGCCGGTCGTTATTCGTACCAGCCGCTGAGCGTGTCGGCCTCGTCGGTCAAGGCCCCCATCAATCCTTTTCGGCCCAGGCGGTTGACCTCGCGAGGTGTGCGCTGGCAGATCCGAAACTACGTGCGCTGCGCCCGTCTTGCTCAGAGCGCCGGCTACGACGGCGTCGAGATCATGGGCGGCGAGGGCTACTTCATCAACCAGTTCCTCTCCGAGCGCACTAACAAGAGACGCGACGAGTGGGGCGGTTCCCCGGAGAACCGTCGCCGAATGGCGGTCGAGATCGTGCGGCAGACGCGGGCCGCTGTGGGCCAGGACTTCCTCATCGTGTTCCGGCTGTCGATGGCCGACCTCGTCGAACAGGGCCAGAGCTGGAACGACATCGTCGCGCTCGCCGAGGACGTCGAGGCAGCGGGTGCCAACATCATCAACACCGACATCGGCTGGCACGAATCGCGGGTTCCGACCATCGTCACCTCGGTTCCACGAGCAGCATTCGCGGACATCACCGGCAAGCTGGAAAAGTACGTGAACATCCCCGTTGCGGCATCGAACCGCATCAACATGCCCGAGATCGCCGAGAACATTTTGGCCCGCGGCGACGCGCAGCTGATCGCAATGGCCAGACCGATGCTCGCGGATCCGTTCTGGGTCGAGAAGGCTGCGTCCGACTCCGCGGACCAGATCAACACCTGCATTGCCTGCAACCAGGCCTGCCTCGACCACGCGTTCGTGCACAAGAAGGTCTCGTGCCTGGTCAACCCGCGAGCCGGACGAGAGATCGACCTGCAGCTGCTGCCGACGAAGAAGACCAAGAAGGTCGCGGTCGTCGGGGCCGGACCCGCCGGCCTGGCCGCAGCACTCAACCTTGCGCAGCGCGGACACGCCGTCAGCCTGTTCGAGGCGAGAGACGAGATCGGTGGACAGTTCGGTATCGCACGGCTGATTCCGGGCAAGGAGGAATTCGCGGAGACGATTCGCTATTTCTCGAGCGCGCTCCGCACCGCGGATGTTGCGGTCCATCTGGGCATGCGGGTCACTGCCGCCGAGCTGATCACGGCCGAGTTCGACGAGGTGGTGCTGGCCACCGGCGTCACGCCCCGGATTCCGGCCATCCCCGGCATCGACCATCCCTCCGTGTTGTCCTACGCGGAACTGGTGCGCGACGGTAGGCCCGTCGGTGACCGGGTCGCGGTCATCGGTGCAGGTGGCATCGGCATCGACATCTCGGAGTTCCTCACCACCGACGCCTCCCCCACGCTGGACCTGAAAGAGTGGAAGCAGGAGTGGGGAGTCACCGAGCCCGAGGCCGCCCCCGGGGCGTTGACGACTCCGGTTCCTGCTCAGTCACCGCGCGAGGTGTATCTGCTGCAGCGCAAGCCGGGACGTATCGGCGTAGGGCTGGCCAAGACGACGGGATGGGTGCACCGCGCCGCACTGAAAGCCAAAGGCGTGCAACAGCTTTCGGGCGTCAACTACGAGAAGATCGACGACGCGGGGCTGCACATCTCGTTCGGTGAGAAGCACGAGCGCCCACGACTGCTCGAGGTCGACACCATCGTGATCTGCGCGGGTCAGGAGTCGGTTCGGGATCTGGTCGACGAGCTGAACGCTGCGGGTACCACCACCCACATCATCGGCGGTGCGGACGTCGCAGCGGAGCTGGACGCCAAACGGGCGATAGAGCAAGGCACCCGGCTCGCGGCCGCGATCTGATCTGTCCGCTAGCCTGTCTCACCGTGAGCCTGCCCAAGCCCAACCCCGATGCCCGCGCCGTCGTCACCGGAGCGTCCTCCGGTATCGGCGAAGCCCTGGCCACCGAACTCGCCGCCCGTGGTCATTCGCTCATCGTGGTGGCCCGACGCGGCGAACTGCTCGAGGCGCTCGCCACGAAGCTCGCTGCCGAGCACGGCGTCACCGTCGAGGTGCGCCAGTCGGATCTGTCGAATCGCGAGCAGCGCCAGGAACTGGTCACCGAACTGTCCGAGCGAGAAATCTCGATCCTGTGCAACAACGCCGGAATCGCGACCTTCGGACCGGTGGCCGGCCTCGATCCCGCGTACGAGCGTGATCAGGTGGAACTCAATGCCGTTGCGGTGCACGACCTCACCTTGGCGGTCATGCCCGGCATGATCGGCCGCGGAGCCGGCGGCATCCTCATCACCGGTTCGGCGGCAGGCAACATGGCTATCCCCAACAACGCGACCTACGCCGCGACCAAGGCCTTCGTCAACACGTTCTCCGAATCGCTTCGCGGTGAGCTCGCGGGCACCGGCGTCAACGTCACCCTGCTCGCTCCGGGCCCGGTCCGCACCGAGACACCCGATCCCGCCGATGCCTCGATCGTGGACAAGATGGTGCCCGACTTTCTGTGGATCGACAGCGCCTACACCGCGAAGCTGTCGCTGGACGGCCTCGCGAAGAACAAGATGCGCGTCGTGCCCGGCCTGCTCAGTAAGGGCATGTCGGTGGCCGGACAGTACAGCCCGCGCAGCATTTCCGCGCCGATCATCGGCAGCTTCTACAAGAAACTCGGCAACTAGTACCCGAATCCTGGTTGTTCCGCGGGCTCCACTCCCGACTGAGCAAGCTCAGCGCCGACGTCGTCGTCCGGTGCCGAAAATGCTGCGCGAGATCTCCCGACCGGCCGCCGACGCCGCCGATCGCAGGAAGCTCTTGACCGCCGGGTTGCCCATGATGCGCTCCGCGGCCGACGGCCCGTCCGGCTCGATCGCAGGCAGATCCGGCAGATCCGCAGGTAGGGGCGGAATGTCGAACTTCTCGGCCGGGGCGGGCACATCCGCCACCCGCGCGTTCATGCGCTCGTAGGCGGACTCGCGGTCAATGGTCTCCCGGTATTTCGCAGACAGAGTGCTCGACGACGCGGCCGCCGCGATGGCGTCGTTGCCGATGGTGTCCATCACAGATCGGGGCGGACGGATCTTCGTCCACGCCACGGGGGTCGGGGCACCCTTCTCCGAGAGCACCGTCACGATGGCCTCACCCGTTCCCAGCGACGTCAATGCCTCTTCGAGGTCGTACGCGTCGGTCTTGGGGTACGTGCGCACCGTCTTGTTCAGCGCCTTTTGGTCATCGGGAGTGAAGGCGCGCAGAGCATGCTGAATCCGCGCGCCCAGTTGGGAGAGCACGTCGTTGGGAACGTCGGTGGGCAATTGAGTGCAGAAGAGGACGCCGACGCCCTTCGATCGAATGAGCTTGACGGTCTGTTCCACCTGCTGCAGAAAGGCTTTCGACGCGTCGGCGAAAAGCAGATGCGCCTCGTCGAAGATGAAGACCAGCTTGGGCTTGTCGATGTCACCGACTTCGGGCAGCGTCTGGAACAGATCGGCGAGCACCCACATCAGGAACGTCGAGAACATCACCGGCCGCGACGCCTGCGCCCCGAGCTCGAACAAGGTGATCACGCCTCTACCGTCCGGACCGACCCGCAGCAGGTCCTCGGTCTCGAGCTCGGTCTCGCCGAAGAAGGTGTCTCCGCCGTCTGCTTCGAGGTTGACGAGCGCGCGCAGAATGACGCCTGCGGTGGCCGAGGAGACTCCGCCGATGCCTTTGAGGTCGGCTTTGCCCTCGTCACTGGTGAGGTGCATGATCACCGATCGGAGATCTTTCAGGTCCAGCAGGGCGAGTCCCTGGGAATCGGCCCAGTGGAAGATCAAGCCGAGGGTGGATTCCTGAGTGTTGTTCAGGCCCAACACTTTACTGAGCAGAATCGGCCCGAACGCGGTGATGGTGGCACGCACCGGCACCCCGATTCCTTCGGTGCCGAGAGAAAGAAACTCCACCAGGTGTCCGGCAGGAGACCAGTCCGACATTCCGGTGGCCGCGGCGCGGCTGCGGATATTCTCGTTGTCCTCACCCGGCCTCGACAGGCCCGACAGGTCACCTTTGACGTCGGCCATGACCACGGGAACGCCAGCAGCGCAGAGCTGTTCGGCAATCCCCTGCAGCGTCTTGGTCTTTCCGGTTCCGGTGGCCCCCGCAACCAGACCGTGCCGGTTCAACGTGGCCAACGGAATTCGGATACGGGCCGCCGGATCGGTGACGCCGTCCAGCACCACGGTGCCCAGTTCCAATGCGGCACCCTCCGACGCGTAACCGGCGGCGATCTCGGCGGACCTCCCCGTCGCTGCCTGCGGCTGTCCCTGCTCGGCAGCCAGCGCCTCGGCTTCTGCAGCCTCGGCGGCGGCCAATGCCACGGCTGCCACCCGAGCAGCTTCCACGGCGGCGGCCTTGGCGGCCTTCGCCTTCTCGGCGGGGCTCGGTGCTGCCGGCTGCGTCGGGTCGACTGTCATGCCCGCGTCCTTTCGTGAACGTGCATTGGTGGGCAACCGGTTCGATCGCCACCGCAAACCCTAGTGGCTGCACGGCGCGCACTACTGTGGTGCGAGTGCAGGACAAACTCGTATGGATCGACTGTGAAATGACCGGCTTGGACCTGAGCAAGGACAAGCTGATCGAAATCGCGGCTCTGGTGACCGACAGCGAGCTCAACATCCTCGGGGAGGGTGTCGACATCGTCATCCACGCCGACGACGACGCGTTGGCCAACATGCCCGCTGTCGTCACCGACATGCATGCCAAGTCGGGTCTGACCGACGAAGTGCGCGCGTCGACGGTGTCTGTGGAGGAAGCCGAGCAGCGCGTGCTGGCGTACATCAAGGAGCACGTGCCGGTAGCCGGAACGGTTCCGCTCGCGGGCAACTCCATCGGTACCGATCGCGGGTTCATCTCTCGCGATATGAGTGCGCTCGACACCTACCTTCACTACCGCATGATCGACGTCAGCTCGATCAAGGAACTTTCCCGCCGGTGGTACCCGCGGATCTACTACGGTCAGCCGCCCAAAGGCCTCGCCCACCGCGCTCTGGCTGACATCAAGGAGTCGATCAAGGAGTTGCAGTACTACCGCCGGACGGCCTTCGTGGCTCCCCCGGGGCCCTCTACCAGCGACATCGCGGCCGTTGTTCAAGATCTCGACACGCAATAAGGGGCGGATTAGCAACCGCGGATTCAACCCGCTAGTATTGTCGACGCTGCTGATGGAGAGCCCGAAACGGTTCTGCTGACGCAGATATGGTGGGTGTAGTTCAGCTGGTAGAGCACCAGGTTGTGATCCTGGGTGTCGCGGGTTCGAGTCCCGTCACTCACCCCATACGAAAAAAGGCCGGTCTCCTCGCGAGACCGGCCTTTTTCGTGCGTTCAATTCACCCTTCACTGCGGGGCACGGCCCCAGCGCACCCACCCTGACCTCGAATTACGTTGTTGTAATTCAACTTTCAGGTTTCTTGTGGGGTTAATGTGACGTACGGTTACCAATGGCACTTTTGGGGAAGAAAAGTACCAATGTGATTCATGTGTTCTGCTTGCGTGAGCTCAGCGTGCCCCGAAGCGTCACCGAACATGTTCTTACGTCCTGCGCGCACCCATCCGACGGGTGCGCGGTGGACGCAGACGAGGAGGCTTTTCGTGGGTCGCAGAATGCACAGAGTCATAGCGGGTTCGATCTTGTCGGCAGCACTGTGCATCGGCACAACCGGCTTGCTCAGCCCGGCGGTGGCCACCGCTCAACCCACGATCGAACTGCCTCAGATCCCGATACCCCAGCCCGACGCCCAGCAGCGGGCGGCAATTCTCGCTGCGGTGCTCGACGCCACCGGCGTGCTCATCAACCAGGTCGCAGCCATCGTCCTGGACAGCGACGTACTGACGGCACCCGACGCGCCGTCAGCGGCGGACCTGCCCGAGATCGAAATACCGATCGCGCCGCCCACCGTCGGCCTCGGCGGAGCAGTGCTCCCCATCAACGCAGGTGACTACCGCATCAGCTCGAACTACGGCGGACGCGACAATCCCACCGGCAACGGATCTCGGTTCCACCAGGGCGTCGACTTCGCGGCGGACAGCGGAACCCCCATCTACGCGGTGACCGGCGGAACCGTCGTGCAAGCCGGAGACGCGGGCGACGGATACGGCAAATTGGTGCGCATCAAGAGCGGGAACACCGAGACCTACTACGGTCATCAGTCGAGCATCGCGGTCGCAGTCGGCGACGAAGTGGCACCGGGCGACGTGCTCGGCGCAGTCGGCAACACCGGCAATTCGACCGGACCACACCTGCACTTCGAGGTACGCAACAACGGTTCGAGTATCGAACCAGTGGCCTACCTGAAGACGCTCGGGATCGACCCCTCCCTGTATCAGACGCGCGATCGAAGCTGATCGATCGCACCGCTACCGATCAGACCGCGACCGATCAGACCGCGACCGATCAGACCGTAGTGGCGTTGCCTGCTTGCCACTCGGTCCAGGGAATGTTCCAGTCGCCGAGGCCGTCGGTACCCGACAGCGTTCCCCCGACGGTGTTCTTGACGACGACGATGTCGCCGCGTTTGGTGTTGTCGTAGACCCACTTGGCATTGGTTGGACTCAGGTTCAGGCAACCGTGGGAGGCGTTGGAGTACCCCTGCTGCCCCACCGACCAGGGCGCGGAGTGGAAGAAGATGCCGCTGTAGGACATTCGCGTCGCCCAGTCGACCGGCGTGCGGTATCCGCTGGACGAGTTCACCGGCACACCGTACGTCGAAGAGTCCATCACCAGGTGCTCGAATCGGTCACCGATGATGTAGACGCCGTTGTCGGTGGGTGTGCTGTCCTTACCCATCGATGTCGGCATGGTGATGACGTCTTGGCCGTTGACGTTGAACGTCACCTGCTTGGTGTTGTCGTCGGCGGTGGCGATGACGGCGTCACCGATCGTGAACGACGTCGTGGCGTTCTCCTGACCGTAGATGTCGTCACCGAGATCGCGCCCGTACACGTTCACCGCGACGTCGACCTCGGTCCCCGGTGCCCAGTAATTCTGCGGCCGCCACCGCACTTCGGAATTGTTGACCCAGTAGAACGCACCCTCGACGGCAGGCGTCGTGGTGACGGTGATGGCGTTCTGCGCGGCAACCTTGTCGGTGATCGGCTCGTCGAATTGCACCGCGACCGGCTGGCCGATTCCGACGACTGCGCCGGGGTTCGGCAGAACGTACGGCTTGGTGAAGTTGCCGGGTTGGCTGGTGGTGAAGCTCGACACCGTGCTCGACGCTCCCCCGATTCCGTAGGCGTCGGCCTGGACGCGGTATTCGCGGTCGTATCCGAGCGGCTCGGTGTTGGTCCACGACAATCCATCGGGCGCAATCGCTCCCGATACCGGCTCGCCCTCCGGGTTGAGCATCGTCACCGAGGACAATTTGCCGTCGGCCACCGAGACGGTCACCGGGTCTGCCGGTGAGAAACCGACTGCGCCGTCGAGGACGCTCGAGGTCAATTTCGGCTTCATCAGCTCGGTCATGGGGTTGGAGTCGATCGGCACCGACGGTTCGGAGATGTCCGATGCAGAACTGCATCCCGACAGGACCGCCACCGAAGCAACGATTCCCACCGCGGCGAGTACGAATCCGCGATTCACCCTCATCAACACACCACTTCCCACTTCGAGCCCGACCCGCACGATTGTGCCAGCGCGGAATCTTCACATTCCACTCGACAGCCCGTTCGATGAATAACGTTCGAGTACCAATCGCCAGGCGCAAAGTTCGTGTTACCTCCCACCACGCGCTCGGGCTACCCGAGATCACAGTGCACGAGCCGGCCCGGTGAGGACAACGTCATATCCGGCTAACTGACGTGTAATGGCCACGCACCCTGGGCCGGGCACTGTGGAATGCATGGTCACCACGGTGAAGACTCTGTGCGCGTACTGCGGCGTGGGCTGCGGCATGGTGCTGCAGGTCGGCGGCCTCTCCGCGTCTGCAGACGCCGGTCCGGTCGTCACCAAGTCCGTGGGCGACAAGTCGCACCCGGCCAACTTCGGACGCCTCTGTACAAAGGGAACGACCACCGCAGACATGCTCGCGGGGCCGGGTCGACTCGAGAAAGCGCAGATCCGCCGTCGCCGCGGTGAGCGCCCGGAAAGTATGGACACTGCGACGGCGATCAGCGACACCGCCGGGCGGCTACGCACCATCATCGACGAGCACGGTCCCGACGCCGTTGCGCTGTACGTGTCCGGGCAGATGTCGATAGAGGCTCAGTACCTGTCGAACAAGTTGGCCAAGGGGTTCATCGGGACCAACCAGATCGAATCCAACTCGCGACTGTGCATGGCGAGCGCGGGCACCGGATACAAACAATCCCTCGGTGCCGACGGGCCGCCCGGATCGTACGAGGACTTCGACCACGCCGACGTCTTCTTCGTCATCGGCTCCAACATGGCCGATTGCCACCCCATCTTGTTCCTGCGGATGATGGACCGCGTCAAGGCCGGCGCGAAGCTCATCGTCGTCGACCCTCGACGTACCGCCACCGCAGACAAGGCCCACCTCCACTTGCAGCTCGAACCCGGGTCGGATCTGGCCCTGCTCAACGGGTTGCTCGCACTGATCGTCGAGGACGGAAACACCGACCCCGAGTTCATCGCGGAGTTCACCTCCGGGTGGGACGCGATGACGGAATTCCTGGGCGACTACACCCCTGACAAAGTGTGTGCAGCAACCGGTCTGGACGAGCAAGACCTACGGTCTGCGGCCGCGATGATCGGCACAGCGACGAACTGGGTGAGTTGCTGGACCATGGGTCTCAACCAGTCGACGCACGGAACCTGGAACACCAACGCGCTGTGCAACCTCCACCTGGCCACCGGTGCCATCTGCAGAACCGGGAGTGGTCCCTTCTCCCTGACCGGGCAACCGAACGCCATGGGCGGACGAGAAATGGGCTACATGGGACCGGGCCTTCCGGGACAACGCTCGGTCCTCGACGACGCCGACCGCGCACTCGTCGAGGACCGTTGGGGCATCCCCCACGGGACGCTGCGCACCGACGTCGGCGGCGGCACCATCGAGATGTTCTCCAAGCTGGCTGCCGGCGAGATCAAGGCCTGTTGGATCATCTGTACCAATCCGGTTGCCTCGGTGGCCAATCGGACGACGGTGATCGACGGCCTGGAACGTGCCGAGTTGGTGATCACCCAGGATGCCTTCGCCGATACCGAAACGAACGGGTACGCCGATGTCATGCTTCCCGCCGCTCTGTGGACGGAAGCCGAGGGCGTTATGGTCAATTCCGAGCGCAACATGACGCTGTTCCAACCGGCCGTCGACGCACCGGGCGGGGCCTTGCCCGATTGGAAGATCATCGCCGACATGGCCTGCGCGCTCGGGTATTCGGCAGCATTCACCTATTCGACGGCCGAGGAGATCTTCGAGGAGATCAAGCAGTTCTCGAACCCGAACACCGGCTACGACATCCGCGGTGTCACCTACGAGCGACTGCGCCAGAGCCCGCTTCAGTGGCCGTGCCCGCCCGAGGCTGCGACCCCCAGAAACCCGATCCGCTATCTGAACGATGGAGTCAGCCAGCGACAACGCGTTCACGAGGACGGTTCGATACCGTCACTGTCTTTTCCCACCCCCGATGGACGAGCACAGTTCTTCGCCAGGCCTGCCATGGTGCCTGCCGAGATGCCCGACGACGATTACCCGTTTGTCCTCAACACCGGCCGTCTGCCACACCAGTGGCACACCATGACCAAGACCGGCAAGGTCGCCAAGCTGAACAAACTCGATTCCGGCCCGTTCGTCGAGATGCACCCACGTGATGCCGACCGGCTCGGTGTCGTCGACGGCGACAGCATCGAGGTGGCATCTCGCCGAGGCCGGGCCGTCCTCCCTGCCGTCGTCACCGATCGAGTGCTGCCGGGCAACTGCTTCGCCCCGTTCCACTGGAACGACGAATTCGGCGAGTACCTGGCAATCAATGCCGTCACCAACGACGCCATCGATCCGTATTCTCGACAGCCCGAATTCAAGGCGTGCGCGGTCACGCTCACCAGAGTCGCTGCAGCCCAGACGCTCTCACCCACGGACGACGATCGTTCCCAGGATCCGGTCGATGCGCTCGCTGCGATCGTCGGCCGCCCTGCGCGGCCTTCGGAACCGCTGACCACCGTCGAGCAGCATTACATCGCAGGGCTTCTGGAAGGCCTGAGCAGTGCGGCCGGCCGCAACGCCGCTGGCACGCCCACTCTGCCGTCGCAGACACCCTTGTCCCCCGAAACACACGCGTGGCTGGGCGGAGTACTTGCCGGACTGTATTCGCGCACAGTCGCTGTCGACGGCACTGCCACCGTCACCCCGGCAGCCTCGCCCGATCATCCAGGGCGGCCGCTTCTTTTACTGTGGGCCTCGCAGACCGGCACTGCCGAGGAGTATTCGCAGAGTTGCATGTCGCATCTGAGGAATGCGGGACTGACCGTCGCGGAGCACTCGATGGATTCGTTCACCGTCGATCGACTACCCGCCGAGGCAGATGTCCTGATCGTGAGCAGCACCACCGGCGACGGCGAAGCCCCGGACAACGGGGCGACGTTCTGGGACAGCCTGGCCGACCGATCCGCGGCCGGTCTACCGGAAATCCGCTACGCCGTACTGGCTTTCGGCGACTCGAGTTACGCCGACTTCTGCGGCCACGGACGCAGGATCGACGAGCGCCTTGCCGAATTGGGTGCCCAGCGACTGCTCGAGCGAGTCGACTGCGAGCCCGACTACGAGAGCGAAGCGACGGCGTGGCTCGATGCGGTGGTCGATCTGCTCCGGCACGACGAGGACAGCGCCCTCGACGGCACACGGGAGAAGGACACACGGGAGAAGGCTGCCGCGCGCACCGTCCCGCAGACCTGCGCGGAGCCGGATCGATACAGCAAGAGGTCTCCGTTCGTGACGACTCTCGTCCGCAACCGAGCGCTGAGTGCGCGGGGATCCATGAAGGACGTGCGTCAACTCGGCTTTCGGGTACCCGACGGGACACTCGAGTACGAGGTCGGTGACGCACTCGGAGTCTGGCCACGCAACAGCGACGCTTTCGTGGACGAGTGGTTGGCGGCGACCGATCTGGACGGCGACGCGACTGTCGGTCTCGCCGATATCGGTGACACCACCTTGCGCGCGGCGTTGAGCAACCACCTCGAGATTGCCCGGGTGACACCGGATCTACTGAAGTTCGTTCACCGCAGGACTGCGGACGACGACCTCGAAGCGATGTTGCATCCGGACAACAAGCATGCGCTGCGCGACTGGATGTGGGGTCGACAGTCGATCGATGTCCTTGCTGCACGGCCGGTGCGGGCGTCGGCGCAAGACTGGATGGCCGTTCTCAAACCGCTGCAGCCGCGGCTGTATTCGATCTCGTCGAGTCCCAAGGAGAGCCCCAACGAGGTCCAGGTGACCGTCTCCGCAGTGCGGTACAACGTGCACGGAGTTCCGCGGCGCGGTGTGTGCTCGACGTATCTGGCCGACTACGCGGCGAACCACGAGGTCGGAATTTTCGTACAGAAGTCCTCGCACTTCAAGCCACCGGACGACCCCGCCACCCCCATGATCATGGTCGGACCAGGGACGGGCATCGCCCCGTTCCGAGCATTCCTGCATGAGCGACGAGCGCTGGGGCACACCGGCCAGAATTGGCTGTTTTTCGGTGAGCAACACGAAGACACCGATTTCTACTACCGCGATGAACTGACGGCGATGGTGCGGGACGGATCGCTCGGCCGTCTGGACGTCGCCTTCTCACGCGATCAGAAGAACAAGGTCTACGTCCAGGATCGGATGCGTGAGCACGGGGCCGAGTTGTGGAACTGGATTCACCGCGGTGCCCACTTCTACGTCTGCGGCGATGCGTCGCGCATGGCCAAGGACGTCGATGCAGCGCTGAAGGGCGTGGTCGCTCAGCACGGAAAGCTCGCGCCCAGCAGTGCCGAGGCCTATGTCAAGGCTCTTGCTGCAGAGAAGCGGTACGTGCGCGACGTCTACTGACGGCGTGGCGGCACAGTACGGGTCAGGAATGCGATCTGATCTGCCACTACCGTCTCGAACGCCTCTCCGAGATAGATCTCGAAGTGACCGGCCCCGTAGGTCTTGATCTCACCCAGTGGAGCCTTTCCTGCGTAACGCAGGGTGGCCTTCGCCGGCGCGACCGAGTCCGTCTCGCAGACCACGAACAGGATGGGGCAGCGAACGTCCTGCGCCCGACGCCCGGGTCGGTGCCGCACGATCTGCAGTGCAACTCTGGCAGCCACCCGGTTGTGGAAGGATTCGTCCGCGTCCGGCGCGAGAGCCAGATAGCCGTCGTAACTGTCGGGTGAGGTCATCAGTGCGGTGGTACCGGGTCGTCCAGCCGTGGCCACCATCAGGGGCGGTCGACCGATCGCCGATCCCCCGAGGTCTGCCAGCGCCCGGCCGGACAGCTTCACCGAGGTCCACGTGTTGGACGCCAAACCCGAGGAGATGCCGTCCGTGAACGGGCATTGCGCCACGACGGCCACGACCTGCTGGTCGCGAGCGGCAGCGGCGATGACATGACCCCCGCCGAACGACGAGCCCCACAACACGATTCGATCACTGTCCACGTCGGTGCGCGAACGGGCATGAGCGATCGCCGACGCCCAGTCCTGCAACTGAGACTTGATATCGAGAAGCTGGCGAGGCTCACCGCCGCTGGCTCCGAAGTAGCGATAATCGAACACCAGGCAGGCGTATCCAGCGGCACGAAAGCGCTCCGCATAGGCATCGAGTCGCATCTCTCGGGTACCGCCGAGACCGTGCGCCATGACGATCACCGGGGCCGGATCGGCACTGTCGGGGAAGTACAGCCAAGCAGCACAGTCGACCCCCTTCGAGTCGAACTTGATGTCGATACGGTCGGGTACCGCGCCCCCCGGCTGCGAATGCATGGCCAGACCATAGCCCACGCAGACCGGCAGCGGAACCGATGGTTCTACGGCACCGAATGCTCGGCGGCAAAGGCGTCGACGCGGGCGTACGCCAGCTTCGGCGTCCAGTCACGGTGCAGCAACCCGAAGTTCTGCTCGACGTCCGAGGTGTCGGTTCCCGAGTCGCGCAGCGAATACACGAAGGCCGGGCCGAGCCAGTCGGTACCCAGGACCGCGTCGAGCACGATCCCGATGGTGTCGGACTGGACCTGCTCGGTCACGCTGTTCGGATTGGTACCCGTCGGTGCCCCGAATTCGGTGATCCAGATCTGTTTGTTCGCGTCACCGCCCGCGACCATCACATCGCGCATCGCCCACATCTTCATGGCGGTGTTCCACGACGACGTACCGGGATCGTTGGGGAGATACGGCCAGGTGTACGGGTGCACATTGAAGGCATCGAAATACTGATTGGCACCGTGGTCGTACATCTGGGACAGGAAGGTCGTTCCCGTGATGTTGCCCTGTGTCGTCTCCGCCGGGGCCATTCCGCCCGCGAGCACCGTGGAGTCGGGCTGGACCTGTTTGATCGCTTGGTAGGTAAGGCGCAGCAGCTCCGAATAGGCGGCTACGTCGGGGGCCGGTGCGAAGAACGACACGAGATTCGGCTCGTTCCATACCTCCCACAGGCGCATTCGGTCCTGATACCGCTCGACGACGGCACGAGCGAACGACGCGAATTCCGCCGGATCGGCCGGACGCGCATGCGGGTTCTCGACCGCGTCTGCGACGCGGGCCCACCGCGGTGTGTAGCCGACGATGCCGTACGGGCACATTCCATGAGCTACCACGGCGTCGATGATGCGGTCGCTCAGCGCCCAATCGAAGGTGCCACGACTCGGCTCGATCAACCCCCAGTCCAAGTCGAGTCGGACGGCGAAGGCACCTGCGTCCTTGGCAAGTGACAGGTCACGATCGAGGTCTGCGGTGGACAGGTTAGCGATCGATGCCCCCGGGGACACCCCGATCCGGATGGCGGTGGACCGTTCTCCGCATGTTCCAGGACTCGACTGGGACCGCACGAGGGGCTGGGTGCGTTCTACGGGAGTTGCGCCCGCACCCGGCGTCGCGGCGAACGGCAACATGAGAGCAGCCAGGACGGCGATCGATCGACGAGGTAGCTTCACTGGCATCCGGAGATGCTACAACAGCGGAAAGCAATCAATTCTCGAATGGTTTTGTCACATTCACTGTCTCGAGGCACGGTTTTCCGTTCTTCTGGAAGAAACCGGTGCAGTAGTCATCGGTAAAGCAAACTTTTCCTGTACTACCATTTGCCCAATGACTACAGGTTTTCCCGGTTTCGACGAGCGTCTGAACGAGTTACTCGCCCGGCAGGCGGAGAAATCCGGGGTTTCCACAGAAGAATTCATCCGGCGCGCAGTGGTGGACCGACTCGTTCGGGAACTGTCCGACGATCAGGATTCCGACGTGGGCGCTTTGCTCCGTGCCCTGCAGGCCGGTGCGGAGAACGGTGTCGGCCCGGTCGAGGTGACCAGGGCGTTCGGCACCCCGATCGACGATCCCGACAGATTGGCCGCCGTCGCCGCAACGGGACTGATGGACACCGGATCCGACGCAGGATACGACCGGATCGTCGCCATGGTCGCCGATGCGCTGAGCGCACCCTCGGCTGCGTTCTCGCTGATCGACGACAAGCGACAGTTCTTCAAGAGCGCACTGGGACTTCCAACGGAACTCGGTGGTGCGCAAGAGGTTCCCATCGACGCGTCCATCTGCCGTTATGCGATCGACCTGGGCCAGCCGTTGGTGGTGGAGGACGCGCGACTCAATGACGTCCTCAAGGACCACCCATCGGTTCAGGGCAACCTCCTCGTGTCCTACCTGGGAGTTCCGCTCATCGACAACGACGGCCATTCCGTGGGCACCCTGTGCGTGTGGGATCAACAGCCGCGGCAATGGACTACCGGCCACATCCAGATCCTGCAGGATTTGGCATGGATAATTCGCGAGCGAGTTTTCGAATAAAAGACGTTTATCCCACCGCGCATTAGCATTTCTCGGCCCACAACCGACTCGAAGTTTTTTTCGTCAAGTCGACCGGCTGGCCTCTTTGTCGCAGGTATACATTAATTGGGATTATCAGGACCAATCGATCCGAACTAGTCACCGGAAGTAGCTGTGCCCAAAACACTGGAATCTCCGCACACTCGCCCGCGGGCTACCGAGCCCGACACCGTTGCTGCTCGTACCCTGGTGGACCGACTCCGCGTCGATCCACTGGCCACCACCATCACAGTCGCCGTCGATGTGCTCGCCGGCGTCGTCGCACTGGTGGGCGCACTGCTGTGGCACTCGGGCAGCCTCACCGAGACCGGTTGGCTACCGTGGCTTTTCCTGCCGCTACTGATCGTCATCCTGGCCGGCAAGTCGATGTACCGGCGCAGCCTCCGGCGAAATTTCCTCGACGAAATCGGGCCGGTAGAGACAGCTGTGGCCTTCGCGGCGCTTGCCCTGCTGGTCGTGATGTTCTCGGCCGGCACGGAGTACCGGCCCAGCTCGGTCGTGCTGCGTCTGTGGGTGCTCTGCGCATTCACCGTCGCCATCGCTCGCCTGATCCGTGTTGTCATACAGCGCTTCATCCGATCGAAGTACGGCTCCGCGGCACCGACCATCGTGCTGGGCAACGACCCGATTGCGCACCAACTCGTCGCACGCACACGCCAGTTCCCCGAGTACGGTCTCGCACCGGTCGGTTATGTCGGCGAGGCCCCGGTTGCGAACGTGCCGTCGAGCAGCGAGGTTCCTGATCTGCCGCACCTCGGACTCCCCGGCGACTTCGAGACAGTCGCACGAAGAACCGGGGCCGAGGAATTGATAGTCGCATTCGCCCCCACCGAGGATCGAGAGTTGCTCGGGGCGATCAGAACTGCACACCGACTCGGCATGAGGGTGTGGGTGGTGCCCAGGTTGTACGACGCCGTCAACGTCAACACCCGCGTCGAACACATCGGCGGCCTGCCGTTGATGGTGCTGCCGCACGTGAACCCCAAAGGGTGGCAGTTCGCGCTCAAGGGAGTTCTCGACCGGGTCCTGACCGCATTCGGTCTACTCCTGCTCTCCCCTGTCTTCCTGACGCTGATGCTGCTCGTGCGCCTGAGCTCCCCCGGCCCGATCTTCTTCGCGCAGGAGCGAATCGGCCGCGACGGCCTACCGTTCGATTGCTTGAAGTTTCGTTCCATGCGGCCTCCGCGGGCATCGGACGCCGAGTTCGTGCCGAAGCCGGAGACGCCCCCGGTGGCGTCGAGGGTGTCGACCGACGAACTCGTATCGGCAAGATCATGCGACAGACCTCGCTGGACGAACTTCCGCAGCTTCTCAACGTGCTGCGCGGCGACATGAGCTTGGTGGGTCCGCGGCCCGAGCGTCCTCAGTACGTGGACTTGTTCGAGATGCAGATTCGTCGGTACGGCGAGCGGCACCGCGTCAAGGCGGGTGTGACGGGATGGGCCCAGGTTCACGGACTCCGTGGCCAGACATCGATTGCCGACCGCGCGGAGTGGGACAACTACTACATCGAGAATTGGTCGATTTCGCTCGACATCAAGATTCTGTTTCTCACGGTGTTGGCCGTTCTGAAGCGCGCCGAGGACTGATCGTGGGCTACACCGAACACATCCACGTTCGGGTCACCCCGTGATCACTTACGTAGCGTTGGCTTTCGGCGCTGCGGTGGTGCTCGCGGTCGGCTGTGTGGTGGCATCGGCGATCTACCGGCGGCCGCAGCGCGGAGTGCTGCTGTTGGCGGGACTCGTTCCACTGCACGGGCTTCTGGTTCTCGTTCCTCTGCCCGGAATCGTGTCCGGATGGAAAGAAGGCCTGGTCGTTTTCACGCTTCTGTGTGCGTGGCTACGTCGACCACGCCATGTCCGTGGCTCGACTCCCCGGGTGTTCATGCCGTGGTGGCCCGCAGCGGCCCTCTTCGTCGTCTTCGGCAGCGTGTCTGCATTCGCCACCTTCGGCATCGTCGGCGTGTTCGGCATCAAGGTGACCTTCTTCTATGTCCTGTTGGTGGTCGTCATGTGGCTCGCGCCGTTCGACGCCTCGGACCGAGATCACCTCGTCTCCGTTCTGATGGGCATGGGTGTGTTCACGTCCGCAGTCGGCATCGTGCAACTCGTGGTCGGGCCGGCCGCACTGGTGTCGCTGGGGTACGAATACGACACGCAGGTGCGAACATCGGGTGGTCTACTGCGCACGTTCAGCACATTCAACCTGCCGTTTCCGTTCGGGCTGTATGTGATGTTGGCGTTGCTCGTCGGTGGTGCGGTAGCGCTGGGCGATCCACGCCGTCGCCGAAACATGTTGTTCCTCTGTGCAAGTCCGATGATGGTGATCGCGATGTCCAGCTCGATCGTTCGAGGGGCAATTCTCGGACTCGCGGTGGGAGCCGTCTACTTGATCGCTGTGCGTTTTCGCTACCTCGCGGCGCCACTTGCCCTGGCAGCTGTAGCAGTGGCCGTCACGATTCCCTTCGTACCCAAGATCACGTCGGTCTTCTTCTCCTCGAGCAGCCTCGGTCAACGCGGTGACGGCTGGGCCAACATCATCGCCAGCATCCTGATTCATCCCGTCGGCACCGGGCTGGGATCGAGTGGGTCTGCAGCAGACCGTATTTCCACCGCCGAGGGCGCGGCCTTCACACAGTCCGGGCTCTCGACCAATTACCAACCCGACAACTACTACGTGAAGGCGCTGCTCGAACTGGGGCCGATCGGACTCTGGGCGGTGGTGGCGCTGCTGGTGACGTCGTTGCTGTGGTGCACGCGCCTCTCACGTGTCCTGCGTGGTACCGACGGCGCGCTCGCCCTCGGCGTCGGTGCTTCGATCGTCGCGGCCATGTTCGCCAGTCTCGTCTCCACGTATTTCGAGATCTTTCCGATCGATGTCTATTTCTGGCTCTTGTTAGGAGTGGTGGGATGCGCAGCAGCGCAACACGAATCGTCTTCGGGGCGCTCGCCCTCCGGCCGGGCGGAAGCGGAGTACAGACCTACATTCGCGAGCTCCTGAACGAACTACCGCAGTTTCTGCCCGGCACCGATCTCGCCGCGGTGGTGCAGCGCGACGCCGTCGGCGAACTTCCGCCCTCGGTTCGGTCGATAGAGCGGCCCGTCACCAGCGGTGCGGCGCGCGCATTGCTCGGTGCCCTCCCCGTCGGACGATGCGATGTGGTGCACGGCTTGGACGTCGACCTTCCGTTCCTCACCAAAGCCTTCACAGTCGCCACGGTGCACGATCTTTCGGTGATCGACATGCCGTCGGCCTCCAGTAGGTTTCGCGCCCTGGGTGAGCAGAGACTGGTCGGGCGTGCTTTACGCCGAGCCGATCTGCTTATCGCGGTCTCACAGTTCACCGCCGATCGGATCAAGGCGGTGAGCGGCCGCGACGCCACAGTGGTCGGACTGGCACCGGCAGCGTGGGCGACCGTACCCACTGATGCCCGCATCGACGCCGTTCGGTCCAAGTACGACCTACCGGACCGGTTCGTCATCCAGGTCGGAACCGTGGAACCCCGCAAGAACGTACAGCTGGTCGCGGACGCCGCAGAGAGTCTCGGGATTCCGTGCCTGCTGGCCGGGGCGGGCTCGACCGGGCCGCACGCCCCTCGCAATTCTCGGGGGCTCGGGTACGTCGATGTCGAGGATCTGTCTGCTCTGTACGCTGCCGCAACCGTCACCGCGTACGCCTCTCGCTACGAGGGGTACGGGCTCCCACCGGTCGAGGCCATGGCCTCGGGCGGCGCGGTGGTAGCCAGTGCAGTCGGGGCCCTACCCGATGTCGTCGGTGACGGTGCCGTTCTCGTCGAATCGGAGAACGAGGACGACTGGGTGCGCGCCATGAAGCCCATCGTGTTCGACGCGGACGCGCGGGCAGCCCTGGTCGACGCCGCGGCCGACGCCTCCCGTGCAATCAGTTGGCAGCGAACTGCGCAGCTCACCGCCGACGCGTATCGCGCTGCGGGCGTGACCTGATGTCCGACGAGCTGGCGCTCGACGGCACCGAACAGCCCCCTGATTACCGCGCGATCGCAGCGGATCCGAAGGCCGCAGCCAAGGCCACGATTGCCGTTCTGATCAGCAGAGTCGTCATTGCGGCGCTGGGCTGGGTCGGCAGCGTCATCATCGCGAGGTCTCTCGGACCGGACGACTGGGGTCAGTTCAGCTTCGTCTTCGCACTGCTCGGTTTGATGTCCGTCGTCACCGATCTCGGAGTCGGGCGCGTCGTGCTGGCGAAGTTGATGGATGACGATGCCGACGAAATCGGTCGAACGGCATCGTCATTTCTGGCCCTCCGCACCGTCCTCGGACTGGTGGGTTACGTACTGGCAGTCGCGTACGTTCTGTTACTGCAGTATCCGAGCGAGGTAATCCTCGCGACGGTGTTGGGCGGACTGGTGGTCGTATTCGCCACACCGGGTCACGCTTTGAGTGTGCTCTTCCAGAGCCGGCACCGTTTGGTCCTGGTGGCCGTTGCCGAAAGTGCCGGTCAGGCAATCCAGTTGGCGTTGACCGTGTTGGCGGCCGTGCTGGCTCCCACCCTGTTGATCTTCGTTCTTCCGGCAGTGGTCAACGAAATCTTCAAGCTGGTCACCAAGGGTTTCGGCGTCGGCAACCGTTCGATGGGCCTGCGGCCGTCCAGGCACATCGAGATTCGCCGCTGGGGGCCGTACCTGAAAGAGGCAGTGCCCCTGGCAATCGGCTTCGCGCTCACCATCGCCATGCTCAAGATCGACATGCTGATGCTCAGTCTCCTCGACACCTTCGAGGCCGTGGGCCTGTATTCGATCGGCTACAAGTTCTCCGACATGATCGACACCTTCGTGCTGGCCGCGGTGGCACCGATCAGCACCCTGCTCGTCGCGTCGTGGCCGCACGACACTGCTGCATTTCGAGCGCGCTCACGTTCGGCCGCATTGCTCTTCGCGCTTTTCGGAGCGATGGCCGTCGCGGCGTTCGTACCGTCGGCCGAGCCGTTGATCGGCCTGCTGTACGGCGACAGGTTCGTCGACGGGGCTCACGCCGCCCGCCTCCTGGTGATCGGCGCAGCGCTGATGTCGCTGGTGATGCTGGGAATCTTTCTGCTCGCGTCGGCCGGAATGCAGCGTCACTACCCGCTGGTGGCGCTGGTCGGTCTGGCCCTGAACATCGGGTTGAACCTCTTCCTGATCCCGCGGATGTCGTACGACGGAGCTGCAATCTCCACCGTCGTGACGATCGGAACCACCCTGGTACTGCTGTGGATCGTCATCGCTCGGAGTATGCCCACGTCCAGACTCTTTCCGCTGCAGTCTATTTCGGTGATCTTCGGGATCACCGCGGGTACGACGCTCGGCGGCTGGTTCCTGGTACAGCAGTATGCCGGCCTGTGGCTGCTCATTTCTGTTGCGGCGGCGCTGCTGGTCGCGGCCATGCTGTATGCATTCGTCGCAATCGGGCTGGTCGAGTCACCACTACCCGGATCGGCAGAGAAAGGACGACACCGTGCGCGCTCCGAGTGAAGCCACCGGACACAACGGACACAACACCCGATTCCCACCCCACCTTGCAGAGCCGAAGTTCGCTTCCGTGGGCATAACAAACCGATGCACTTGTTATGCCAATGTTGTTGATGGGCAGTTTCATTCACGACCGGCACGGCTACGCGAACAGCACTCGGGCCCGGCTATCATCGAGTCCGTCTGCTCCACGAATCACCGAAGCGGTATGTCCGCTCGCATCGACGACGGAAGGGTAAGCGGTTGATGTCCGTCCACGATGCCGTACACCGAGGCGATGTGCCCCCTCCTATCGATCTGGCGGGCCACATGCGCGAACTCGGCCGTGCCCTACTACCGGCCTTGATCGTTGCGGTGTTGGTGGGAGCAGGGGTGTTCTACCTCAGAAGTGAACTCACCGAAAAGCAGTACGCCGCGTCGATCGTCACCGAGATCGAACCGGTGCAAACACTCGTTCCCGGAGATGCGTTCATCGAACAGATGCGCGCACCGTTCATCGAATTGGCCACCGACCGCGGCGTGCTCGATCAGGTCCTCGCACAGGTCGACGCCGGGATGGACGCCGCGGAACTCGCCTCGAGCATCGAGCTCACTCCCGGCACCTCACCGGCGCTGCTGACGGTGACGGTGACGACCCGATCTCCCGAACTCGCCGCGGATCTCGCCGAAACGCTGGTGTCGACCATGGCCAGCACGTCCTCTGCCAATGCGATCCGCGACTCGCAGGAGCGAACGCAGGAGGGGCAGTCCACCATCGACGCGCGGCAGTCGCAGGTGGACGCTCTCCCCGCCGACGATCCGAGCCGGCCCGCGTCGCTGTCCGAGTTGGCCGAGCTACGCACCCGCCAGGGCGAACTCGAAGCAACCGCGAGCGGAGATCGACTGGTCGTGTTGTCGAACCCGGAGCAGAGCGCCACTCCGGTCTCACCGAAACCCATTCCGGAGGCACTCGTCGCAGCCCTGGCTGCGCTCATCGTCTCGGCCGAACTGATCGTGCTGCTTCGAGGGCGTCTGGGCAGCAGACCTTCCCGCTCCTGGGCCCGTCGGGTATCCCGCAAGTACGGTGCACATTTCGACCCCGCAACCGGCGACGCGGTTCCGCCCGCCGTCGCGTCACGGATCGCCGCACTCGAGCGCGGTGACCGCCCTGCTTCGAGGGGAGCGCGGCACGCTGTTCCCAAGGGCGACAGTGTCGTGCTCCTGCTGGTGGGCGAAGCTGCAGCCTTCGATTCTGCGCACGGCGAGGGACAGGCCACCGGGCACCGCCGAGCCACTGCAGAATTCGGCTTGTCGGAGCAGTGGTGGCAGTACACCGACGTCGGCGAGGTCGAAACGGTCGTGGTGCTGGTGTCCAAGCGCGGACGAGACAAGAAGGCCGCAACTGCAGCACTACGTCGGCTGGACGACTTCGATATTCCCGTTCACCTCGTTCTGCAGAACAAGAACTCGCCCCGACGAGCGGAACAGTCCGCGGAGACGATCGCGCCGGAAGGCCAACGCCATGCCAGCTGACAGAATTGCCGTCGTACACGAGAGATTCACCGAGATCGCGGGATCCGAGCACGTCATCGAGCAACTGGCGTTGCACTGGCCCGCCGCGGAAGTGTTCGCGCCCATCTCCCGGCCGTCCGGTGTGCCGTCGGGAATCAGCCGCGAGCCACACACTTCGGGCCTCAACCGTGTGTACAACGCATTGGGGCAACGGTCGTATGCACCCGTTCTGCCGATGATGCCGTTGGCCTTTCGTCGCATGCCACTGAACGGTTTCGACGCTGTCGTCGTGAGCCACCACGCATTTGCGACTCAAGCCGTGTTCGCGACCGACTCACCGGTGATCGCCTATGTACACAGCCCGGCACGATGGGCCTGGGACCCCGAACTGCGGGCCGGGGAAGGCGGCGGCCGGGCCGGAGCGGCGATCCTGACGGCGCTGTCCGCGGTGGCCCGGCGATGCGAGATCGCCGCCGCACCGAAACTGACAACCGTGGTGGCCAATTCGACGGCGGTCGCACAACGCATCGAAGACTGGTGGGGCCGAGACGACGCTGTGGTGGTGCATCCACCGGTGGACACGGAGGGCTTCACTCCGGATCCGTCGATCGAACGTGAGAACTTCTTCCTGCTGGCCGGTCGTCTGGTCCCCTACAAGCGCCCGGACATCGCGGTACGCGCCGCCGCGGAGGCCGATGTTCCGCTCGTGGTCGCGGGAGACGGCCGCGCGATGAATGCCTGCCGAGAACTGGCCGGACCCAAAACGACCTTTCTGGGCCGCGTCTCACACGAGAAGCTTCTGGAACTGCACCGAACGACACGCGCCCTGCTGATGCCGGGGGTCGAAGACTTCGGCATCGTCCCCGTCGAGTCGATGGCGACCGGAACACCGGTCATAGCTCTGGGAGACGGCGGTGCCATGGACTCGGTGGTTCCAGGCAAGACCGGGCTTCATGTGGCACCGGGCTCCGACGACGCCGTCATTGCAGGGTTTGCCGAGGCGATGCGTTCGTTCGATCCCGCCGATTACGATCGCGCCCACATTCGCAATTGGGCCGAAGGCTTCTCACGGGCCAATTTCCGCAGTCGAATGCAGGAGGTCGTCGATGCCGTCCGCTGAGCGGAGCTACCGCTCGACCGGGCTGGATCGGGTGTTCGCCGATACCCGAATCGTGACCGCAGTAGGTCCCGTTCGCGGCCTCGACATCGAGCGCACGCGGGCGACGCTCACCGCCGCCGAACACGTCGACGCGGCACCGCACATCGCACTGGAACCACGGTCGGATGTTCGGCAGTGGCGATACCGCCGCGGCATCGCCGGCGACAACGTCATCGCCGGCAGCGGTCCCACTGAGGACTTGGGTTGCTTGCTGACCGAGATGCGGTCGCGGGAAGGCGCACGGGGCCCACTCGAAGTGGCAGTATTCGACGACCATCTCGCGATCGACTACTCGCACGGCATCGGCGACGGCCAGATCGGCGTCATGATGTTGGCGGCGTTCTGTGACGACGCCGGCGGATCACTGGTCCCCGGGCTGGCACTAGGCTTGCCGCCGAGTGCAACATGGAAAGCGCTGTGGCGGCACTACTCTCGCAAGCCCAAGACGCTGTCGGACTTCTGCAAGCTGCGTGGTCGCCATCGGATCGAAACCGACGGTAAGTCCACTCCCCGTCGTCGTATCGAGAACTGGGAAACCGGAAAAGTCAGCCGCGCCGGCTACATGACGGCAGCGAAAGTCGACGCACTCAAACGCTGGACCGCCGAGAACATGCCTGGAGCGACCGCCGCCTCGGTCTCCGTCGCTCTGTGGGCCGCGGCACTGCGGGCCGAGTCGGTCGCAGTCGACGACCACATCATGGTGCTGTTCAACAGCAGACGCTATCTCGATCAGGCTCAACAGGGTGCACACGGCAACTTCGCCGTCGGCATTCCGCTGCATCTCCCTGCCACCACGACGCCTGTCGGGATCGCCGCGTCGATGCGAGAGGTCATCGAATCCGGTTGGCCCATCGCAGTACTGGGCATGTCACAGCTGCGAGACGTGGCGGCACGATTTCGGTCGTCCTCCCCGTCACGAGATGCCGAATCGATCGTCGAGGTTCCAGAGACTCTGCGGCTGGCCGTCAGCGACCTGGGACGGGTTCGGGTGTTCGACCACCTCGACTGGTCCGACGACGGCAGACCCCCTCAGATGGCTGCGTCACTCGAACCGGACGGCGCGGACGGCTGCACGTTGCTCATCGCCGAGATCGCCGGTGGCCGTACCTACACGGCCTCGTTCTGCAGCAAGATGGTGCGCGTCGAGGTGATGGACGCGGCCCTGCGGAGAATGTGCGAGGACCCGGTGGCACTGCTCCGCGATTCGTACTGATCCGACGGAACCACCTTTGCCGAACAGACGGGCTCGCTGATGACCTCTGGAACCACAGTGCTGTTCCTTGCCCACACCGGCCAGGTTTCGGGTGCCGAAAAGGTTCTGCTGGACCTGATAGACGAGGCCGATCGCCGCGGCCACCGGACAGTCATCGCCTGCCCGGCCGGTCCGCTGGCCGATCGCGTCCCCAGTACGACGCGACACATTCCCATCGGTGAGCTCGGCTTGGGAGGCGAACGAGGGGCGGCCAGAGGCGTCGCCGCACTTCGTATGTTCGCGAGGTGGTTCGCTGCATCGCGCGCGGTGCGCACCGTTGCCCGACGTCCGGATACGGCCACCGTCGTCAACTCGCTTTTCGCTCTACCCGTCGCCGCTCTGTGCCGCCCACCCCGCGGGGCGTCCTGGCTGGTCCACGACACCATGACGTCCCTCAAGCAGCGTCTGGTGGTCCGCTTCGCCCGCTCCGCGATACGAGTGGCGGTATCGGTGTCGGATGCCACCGCGGTACCACTGCGCGCAGCCGGGCTACCTGTCGTCGTGTCGCACAACGGAGTGCAATGGCCGGTTCCGCGTCTGGGCGGCGAGCTGCATTCCCCGCCGGTTGTCGGCATTCTGGCCCTCCTCACGCCGTGGAAGGGCCACCGGGTACTGCTCGATGCTGTGGCGAACCTCCCCGATATCCGTGTCGAGCTGGCAGGAGGCAGCTTTCCCGGCGATCGCGAGTACGTCGAAGAGCTCCGCGAGCGCGCTTCTCGACCCGACCTTGCTGGGCGGGTCGAGTTCCTCGGTCACACCGACGCGCTCTCGGCACTGCGCAGATGGGACGTCGTCGTATCCGCGAGTACGTCACCGGAGGCCGGTCCGCTATCGGTGCTCGAAGCGATGTCGTACGGCCTTCCGGTGATCGGAACCGACCATGGTGGCACCCACGAATTCCTCGACGGCGGTGCCGGAATTCTCGTCGAGCCCGGTGACGCCGCCGCCCTCACCGGTGCGATCTCGAAGGTGATCGACGACGCCGATGGACGCCGCGCCCTCGGCAGCGCCGCGAGGTATCGAGTCGCGAGCCACCACGACATCAACGAGACGCTTCCCGAGCTGATGGCCCGTTTGATCAGCTGACCGAGGTGTCGAAGAGCACCACAACGAGACGGGACTGGTCGAAAGTAGAACCTCGGCACGGGGCCTGTGTTTCAATCGGTTGCCAATGGGAACGATAGGGGCCGAAATGACTCGCGCTGCGACCAGATCGAACGAGCATTACCAGTGGGGAATCGGGGTGATGGCCTCTCTCGCCATCACGACTGTCGTCAGGCGCATCGTCTCGGCTGCTGCGCTGTCCATGGCCGTGGTGGTCACCCTCGAGCTGGCGTTCGGTTACGGCGCGACCACACCGATCCCGGCCATCGTGCAATGGACGTCGATGATCGCCGCGTACATCATGGGCGCGTTCTGGTGGTTCGGGCCGTGGCCGACGCTCCGGCAGGCGTTCGCTTTCGTCGTCATCGCCGACATCGCAATCTTCGCGGCCACCATCACTGCGAACTTCGAGCCCGAGGTCACACTCGGAAAATGCACGTTCCTCATTCCCATGGGCATGTTGGCCGGCTTCTTCTTCGACAAGTGGCGGTTGGCCGCCCACATCGCGCTGTGCCTGCTGGGCACGTGCATCGTCGCTGTGTACATCGTGCTGGAACGGGACGTGGACACCTTCGTCGCGGTGGTTCTGTGGGCACCCATCGTGGTGACGCTGACCGGCTTCGTGCTGATGCTCCAAGCCACGTCGCAATCCACGCGTCTGGAGTTCGAGTAGCGGTCGTTGCCCGATACCCGCCCGTAAGAATTCGGCGGACCGAACCCGACCGCCGAACAGGATATCCACCGTGCGCACATTCCCCCTCCCCCACACCGGGGCCGACGTCTCGAGCATCGTGCTCGGGTTCATGCGCATCGCCGATCTGGACGACAACCGCATCGACAGGTTGGTGAACACTGCTCTCGACGTGGGAGTCACCGTGTTCGACCATGCCGACATCTACGGCGGCAGGCCGCACGCGTGCGAGAAGCGATTCGGGGACGCGGTGACGCTGACCCCGTCCCAGCGCGAGCATGTCCACATTCAGAGCAAGGTCGGCATTCGCGACGGCTTCTTCGACTTCTCGGAGGATCACATCGTCACCACGGTCGAGGAGTCGCTCAGTGCGCTGGGCGTCGATCACCTGGACACACTCCTGCTACACCGACCCGACACTCTCGTCGAGCCGGAGGAGGTTGCGGCTGCGTTCGACGAGCTGCACGCGTCGGGCAAAGTCTTGGGCTTCGGAGTTTCCAATCACACACCCGGTCAAATCGAGCTGCTGAAAACCGCAGTAACGCAACCGATATTGTTCGATCAGGTGCAACTGAGCATCGTGCATTCCCCTTCGATCGCGGCCGGCCTGACGGCAAACATGGGTGCGGAGGATCAATCCATCGACCGCGACAACGGATTGTTGGATTACTCGAGGGCACGCGGCATCACTCTGCAGGCCTGGTCGCCCTTCCAGAGCGGCACTGCCTCCGGCGTCTTCGTCGGCGACCGCGTGAATTATCCCGAGCTCAACACCGCTCTCGACGAGATAGCCGCATCGCACGACTCGACTCCCTCGGCGATCGCGACCGCGTGGATCACTCGACATCCAGCGAACATTCAGGTGGTGCTGGGCACCACGAATCCCGATCGAGTGGTCGAGGCCGCCGCCGGCTCCGACGTGCGTTTGACCAGGCCGGACTGGTATCGACTCTTCCGCGCGGCCGGTCACACCCTGCCCTGAGCGTCCGCCGGGCAACGTCACGATTGCCGTTACCTTACTGTTACTCATTCGCTATGGCTCTGTGATGGAGAGGCCTCGATTCGGTGACGTTGCACTGTCAGGATTGGCCCACGGCACGCGACGGAACCTGTAGCCCTCGGGTTCCACCCAGAGCACGCCGGTCGTTAGGCCATCCGAACTGAGAGGTTCGCACCGTGACTGTCACCGACCACTTCGAGATTCCAACCACAACCATCGAGCGCAGCAGCGCGCGATACTCGATCACGTCCGAGTCGTACTCGGCGCACCTCACCGTCGTCCGAGCAACCGGCGATCTGGAATTGAACTGCTGCTCGGATCTGACTCACGCCTTGCTGGCAGCCTCGAACACGGAAACCGTTGTCCTGCTCGATTTGTCGGCCGTGTCGTTCATCTACTCGGGGGCCGCCAGTGTGATCATCGACGCCGCCGGCCGCAGCGCAGGACGCCTCGAGATCTTCGCGCCGACGCGGCCGGCACGCCGGATTCTCGAAGCCTTGGGTGCGGCGGACATCATAACTGATCCGCGCGAATTCTGACGGCCCAGGTTTGCGGGTATCCGCATCCGGCAAATCCTCGGTGGACAGCGACTCTCATCGGCAGTGAATGTGAGTCGTCTCTATCGATTCGAGGCGGCGCACATCGTGCCGCGTGGAGCACTTCACGCACCCGAGGCAAGGATCGACGATGTCCGACCAGTTCCAAAAGACCGACCCCACGACCGCTTTTCCGATGCCCGACAGGGCAGATCAAAATCGCCTGGACCATCCCGGACTCACGCGGGACATGGTGACGGCCCCCGATCACGGCGAGAACTCCTACCGCGGCTCGGATCGGTTGCACGGCCGGAAAGCCCTCGTCACCGGGGGCGATTCGGGGATAGGGCGGGCCGTCGCACTGGCTTTCGCGCGCGAAGGGGCGGATATCGTCATCGCCCACCTCGAATCGGAGGGGCCGGATGCCCAGGCGACGGTCGACCTGATCGAGGGTGCCGGCCGCGCGGGCAGGGCAATCGCGTGTGACCTCACCGACGAATCCCAGTGTGTTCAGCTCGTGGACACCGCACTCGACGTCCTCGGTGGGCTCGATATCGTCGTCAACAACGCTGCATTTCAGATGGCCCAAATGGGCGGCATCGCGGACATCACGACCGAGCAGTTCGATCGTGTTGTCAAGACCAACCTGTATGCGCTGTTCTGGATTTCCCAGCGCGCCGCAGCCGTGATGGAGAGCGGCGCAACCATCATCAACACCACCTCGATTCAAGCATCGAATCCATCGCCCGAACTACTCGACTACGCCGTGACCAAGGCGGGAATCGTTGCGTTCACCAAGGGCCTCGCCGGAGACCTTGCAGAGCGCGGCATTCGAGTCAATGCTGTTGCACCTGGACCGATTTGGACGCCGCTGATCCCGGCCACGATGCCGGCGGACAAGTACGAGCAGTTCGGCGAGACCGTTCCCCTCGGACGGCCCGGTCAACCTGCGGAGCTTGCTCCGGCCTACGTGTTCCTGGCATCCAACGAGTCGAGTTACATCACCGGCGAGACCATCGCCGTCACCGGTGGCACTCCCTTCAACTGATTCCGTCGGCGTCTGTGCGTTCACGCCACGCCAAGAGCACGCCGTCTCCCTCGGGTCGTCGCCACGGAAGGAAAAGCGCCACGGCGAGCGCGCACGCCATCGCAGCCCCGACGGTCACGAACGACGCGAGTTGGAAGCCTTCCAAACTGGCCGCTTTCATGGCGTAGATCAGGTCCGCTTTCTGCGTCGCAAAGATGGGATTGGTCGGTGCCTTCACGATTTCGATGACGCTGACGACCGTCTCCCGGGCGAAAGCCTTCTGGTACGGCTCCATGATGGCGTCCGGTATGGCGTCGATTCTGGGCCCTACCTGGGTGGTGTAGATCGATGCGACGATGGACCCGAGCACGGCTACTCCCAGAGTTCCGCCGACTTCGCGGGTGGTGTCGTTCACGGCGGATCCAGCTCCGGCTTCGTCCAGCGTCACCGAGGACATGATGGATTCGGTGGCTGGGCCCTGCACAATGGCCAAACCGAGTCCCATCAGGACCATCGATACCAGAACCGTTCCCAAATAAGGGCTTTCGACTCTCACCTGCCCTGCCAAGAACATCCCGACGCTCATCACCACCAAGCCGAAGACGATCACGGCCGTGGTTCCGATCCGTTGGGCGATGACCGTTGCCAGCGGCGCTCCGATCGCGATGGACACTGCAAAAGGCAACGAGTGGATGCCGAACTGCAACGGCGTCAGCTCCATGACACCCTGAAAGTACTGGGTGATCATGAACAGGAATCCGAACATACTGAAATATGCGATCGCAATTGCCAAGGCAGGCAACGAGAACCGTCTGATCTTGAACAGATCGAGATCCAGCACCGGGGACGGTGTCCGAAGCTCCCACCAGACGAACCCGGCAAGGGCGGCCGCACCGGCAAGGTAGGCGACGATACTGGTCGTAGAAAGCCATCCGTTGTGCGGCGCTTCGATGATCGCCCACACCAGCACGGTGATACCGGCCAACGACAGCGCAATACCCAACGGGTCGTACCTGCCCACATGCTCGGCGCGCGATTCCGGCACGCACCACAGGGCGGCGACCAGTACCAGCAGCGCCACCGGAACGTTGATCCAGAACACCGAGTGCCACGAGAATTGCTCGAGCAGAAAGCCGCCTGCACTGGGGCCGATGGCGATCGCGAAACCTGCCATGGCAGTCCAGGCGGCAATGGCCAGCGCCCGCTCCTTGCCGTCGGTGAAGATATTGATGATCAGCGCCAACGTGGCCGGGAACACCGCGGCAGCACACACACCCATTGCCGCACGAGCTACGACCACCTGCCCCAGATCCGCGGCCAGGGCACCTCCGACCGACATCACCGCAATTCCGGCCAGCCCGACGATCATGACTTTCTTGCGGCCGTAGCGATCACCGAGGTGGCCGAATGCCAGGAGCAGTCCTGCGAACGTCAATGTGTAGGCGTCGACCACCCACTGAAGACCGCTCATATCGGCACGAAGCTGCAACCCCATGGAGGGCAGCGCAACGTTGACGACGGTGTTGTCGAGTACGACGAGCAACTCGGCAGCGCAGATCACGATCAGTGCCAGATATCGCCGACTGCGCGGCACTGCATCTGCTCGGTGACGGGAGCGTGTAGGCAACGACATGAGAGTCCCTTCGACTATGACGGTCGGCATAGTTCACGAAGGGAAAGTATCTGTAACTGAGCGTTATAGCAACATGTACGACGACGCCGGCGTCACTGCCGTGGCGGTGTCGACGTATCCAACACGGCCTCCAGCAGGTTCAACAGTTCGCTTTCGGTCCGATCGAGGGCTGTCGTGGACCGCTGCGCTTTGGCCACGATGAGCGCGCCTTCGATGGCGGCAATCGCAAATGTTGCTATGGAGTACGACCTCTCCCGGGTCAGTCCGCGCTGCCACAGTGACGCCGCGATCACGTCCTCCCACGAGGAGAAGGATTCGCCGGCCGCGGCCACAGCACGCGGCGCGTGCAACCCCTCGAGCGCAGCAGGCGCAACAGGACACCCGGCGACGAAATCCGTGCCAACCAGCTCGGTGCGGAAACCCTCCACGATGGCCTGGACCGTCGCCGACGGACCCGCCGACGCAAGGCCCGCCGAGATCATTGCGCTCATCGAGGCTCCCGCCGTCCGCGTCGCCTCCTCCACCAACTGAGGCTTCCCGCGAGGAAAGTGGTGATAGATCGAGCCGCGCGGCGCTCCCGCGTGATCGATGACGTCGGCCAACGAGGTGGCTTCCACCCCTCGCCGACGGAACAGGTGAGCGGCGCTGCGCAGCATGTCCTCGCGCGCGCTGCTTCGATTCGCCATGGAAGCCCCTCCTGACAACGACGTCATGATCGACGTAACTGGGAGTTACATCTACAGTCAGTATGTCTATGATGTTGAGCATAGTCCTTCGTCACACCCTCTGAAATCGGAGCAACGCCATGTCCCCTGACACCGACGTCGTCGATCTGAGCAGCCCTCTTCCGCTCGCCTGCGGCCAGATCCTGCCGAATCGCGTGATGAAGTCAGCTCTCAGCGAAGGACTCGCGACCTCTGACCATGCACCCGACTCCCGCCTCGAGACGCTGTATCGCCAGTGGGGTGCCGGCGGCTACGGCCTGGTGGTGACCGGCAACGTCATGGTCGACCGATCCCATCTCGGCGAACCGGGCAACGTCGTCATCGAAGACGATCGCCACCGGGACGCTCTTGCCCGATGGGCCAAAGCGACGACCGACGGCGGCGCACCGATCTGGATGCAGCTCAATCACCCCGGACGGCAAGCAAATCCGATCGTCACCCGCACCAAGCCCGTCGCGCCGTCCGCCATAGCTCCGAACATCCCCGGGATTCCAGCGCCGCGCGCACTGAGCGAGCGCGAGATCCTCGACGTCATCGACCGATTCGCCACCGCGGCGGCCGTGGCCGAGACGGCAGGCTTCGACGGCGTGCAGATCCACGGCGCACACGGCTATTTGGTGTCTCAGTTCCTGTCACCACTGTCCAACCACCGCGACGATGCCTGGGGCGGCGACCTCGACGGGCGAATGAAATTCGTACTCGAAGTGGTCCGTGCCATCAGGACAGCGGTGTCCCCCGGCTTCGCGGTGGGCATCAAACTGAATTCTGCAGACTTCCAGCGCGGCGGATTCAGTGAAGAGGAATCGCGGATCACCGTCGAGCATCTGGTCCGCGAATCTATCGATCTGATCGAAATCAGCGGTGGCAGTTATGAATCCCCCGCGATGATGGGCACATCGAGTACTCGCGAGCGAGAGGCATACTTCCTGGAATACGCCCGGACGGTACGCGAAGCCGCGGGCACAGTTCCCCTTGCCGTCACGGGAGGATTTCGCACTCGATCGGTGATGAGTTCAGCCGTCCGCTCGGGCGAATGCGACATGGTCGGTCTCGGCCGTCCGACCGCCCTCGCCCCTGCCGTCGCGAACGCTCTCGTCGACGGCACGCTCGATCGGGTCGAATCGCCGCGGGTGACTCTGCGAGTGCCGTCGAACTCCGGCGCGTTCAAACAAATCAACGGCGCTCTCGATCTGCAATGGCACACAGATCAGCTGCAACTCATCGGTGCCGGCCGACAACCCGATTCGAGCCGCCCCGCGTGGAGAACTGCCGCAACCATGCTGCAGCGCAACGGCTGGGACGCGTTTCGTAATCGTAGAACCGCTGTAGCGACGGACGCATCCTCTGCGGGCAGAAAATTTCGCCGTGAACGCTGGATCGGAAAGTATCTCGCGAATCCGGTCGTCAACACGCTCACGTCGGTCGGTGTCAGAACGTCGTTGGTCACCGACATCGTGACCGTCGGCCGCAAGTCGGGCCTGCGCCGCCAGGTACCGGTGTCCGCATCGTTCGACAGCACCGGTGCGTGGCTGATCTCCCAGCATGGAACCAGGTCCGGTTGGGGAGCCAACATCGCCGACGAGCCCGCCGTCCGCATCCGCGTGGGTAGTGAATGGCGCAGCGGCACTGCCACTTTCGTGCCTGAAGACGATGTAGTCGCTCGCGCGGGGTCGTTCTCGGACAATCCTGTCCTGGGCCGGCTCATCGGTGCCGGCTTCCGAGCGCTTCAGACCGATCCCATCTCCGTGCGCGTCGAGTTCGACGACTGACTGTTTTCGGTGCTCGACGGCAATGGTGCTCGACGGCAATGGTGCTCGACGGCAATGGTGCCGGCGTCGCATAATCGACCGATGGAACCCTCACCCTCCGGCACCCTGCGCAGTACCGACGCCGGGTTCGCGCTCGAGCTGACCAGGACGATCGATGCTTCACGAGAGGACGTGTGGGCCTCCCTCACCGAGTCGCCGAGAACGGCGCTGTGGTTCGGGCCGTGGGAGCGCGTGTCGGAGAGCGTCGTTCGTGTCACGATGCGGTTCGAGGAGGGCGAGCCCGCATCGGATATGACCATCGAAGCATGCGAGCCTCCGAGCCGACTGGCGCTGCGCACCATCGACGAGATGGAGTGGCCGCTCGAGGTTCGGCTGGAAGAGAAGGGCGGGTCGACTCTCCTCGTTCTCGTGCACAGTTGTGCGAGCACAGATGGTCTGGGAGACATCGGTCCTGGATGGGAGTACTACCTGGACATGCTCATCGCATCCAGGGAGGGCGCACCGCTGCCGAACTTCGACGACTACTACCCGTCACAGCAGGAGTACTACTCATCGCTTCGACCGCGGTGAATCAGTGGTTTCGGAGGGCGTCGATGAGCTCCTTCTTGTTCAACTTGGAATAGCCCTCGAGACCCAATTCCTTGGCTCGATCGGTGAGTTCATCGACCGTCCAGTCCTCGTACGATCCCGACTCACCACCCTTTTTCCCAACCTCGTCCCGGCCCTTGTTCGCAGCCGCATTGGAGATGCGCGCAGACTTCTCCTTGGAGTTCCCCTCCTCGCGGAGCTTTTCGTACAAACCCTGGTCCTTCAGCTGCGGCTGGTCTTCGTTGGACTTGTTCGTGGGCATCGCCTTTTCCTCTCGCTGGACCGACTGGGGCATTGACAGCGCTACCCGGTACGCCCCGCGACAAACCTCGCTTCGCGAGGGATGCGAGTGGTGTGCATCGGGTTCCACCGGGTAAGCGATCGACATGCAACACGATCGATCGCACGCAGCGGGCTCGGAGACAGACGACGAACACGAGAGCGCTGACACCGCCGTTACACCGCTGTCGGTGGGCGTGGTCAGTGACTCCGGCTTCGCGTCGACCGTCGCGTCCACCATCGTCGACAAGTTGCCCGATCACGCGATGATCGACGGGCAGGGGCGGGAACTGCGGGTTTCGGCGGCATCGGTTCCGCTGCCGCCCACCGCTACCGGTTCCGCCCCACTCGGCCAGTGGCTGGCGTCGGTGCAAGCTACCGACAGCTACGACATCGTGCTGTGTGTGTCGGAGGTTCCTCGTCGACTCGGGTCGCGACCGGTGATCGCCGAGCTTCGCGACGGCACGACCGGCGCGGTGTACGTGCCCTCTTTCGGAACGTTCGCGGTGCGGCGCCGCGCCACCACCGCAGCACTGGCCGTGTTGCACGAGTTGATCGAAGCCGACGACTCGTCTCGGCCACCGAGGAGATATTTCAAGTCCCGCTGGACGGCGAGCGACTCCGGCGAAGGGGACGAGGTTCTGCTGACGTCGAGCATCTTGGGCCGAATCAGGTTGATTTCGGGAATGATTCGATGCAATCGTCCGTGGCGCTTGGTTCCCACGTTGTCGGGCGCGCTTGCGGCCGCGAGCGCGGCGTCCGCCTTCGGTGTGTTCTACGCGAGTATCTGGCAGATGGCAGCGTCGATGAGCATCGGCCGACTGGCGATGATCGGGGTCACCGCGGTGATCGCCATGACCGTGTGGGTCATTTTTCCCAACGGACTCTGGGAACGACGATCGTTTCGCAGCTCCACCGTCGATCGCTGGATGTACAACGCAGCCACGTTGGGAACAGTCCTGACCGGCACGCTGTGCATGTATGCCCTGTTGTTCGCGGTCGTACTGTTCTCGGCGGCAGTGGTGATCTCTCCGGCCTTCCTGACAGAGCAGATAGGCCGCACTGCAACGCCGGCCGACTACCTTTCCCTGGCATGGCTGGCCGCGTCGTTGGGTACCGTGGCGGGCGCGGTGGGGTCTTCCGTCGCGGACCGCGAGGACATTCTCGGTGCCACGTACGGTCACCGCGAGTTGATTCGCAGACAGTCGGCGACGTCCTCGTCCTGATCGAGAACGAACCGGTCCGCGTTGTGAGTGAGAACAACCAAATGTGGGTAGGTTTGGAAAATGCCATACCTCGAACGATCTGCCGATGTCTTCGTTCTGAATCTCGGAAGCCGAGGGGGCGACGACACCGAGAACCGCATCAGTCCTGACTGGGTCGCCGAGATCAACGATCTGCTCGACGAGGTCCAGGCCAGTTCCGGCCCCGCTGCGCTCGTCACGACAGCGAGCGGCAAGTACTTCTCCACCGGAGTGGACCTGTCGTGGGGGGCCGAGAACCTCGACCAGATCAACCGGTTCATCGGCACCGTGCAGGAGATGCTGGTGCGCTTCCTGACGCTGCCGATGCAGAGTGTCGCAGCCATGCAGGGACACACGTTCGGTGGTGCCGCATTCTTCGTGATGGCTCACGACTACCGAATCATGCGATCCGATCGCGGTTTCCTGTGCTTCCCCGGTGTGAACATCGGTGCCACCTACAGCCCGGGAACCGTCGATATGGTGCGAGCGCGATTGGCACCGAACGCTTTTCACGAGGCACTGACCACAGGGCACCGCTACGGCGGAGGCGACGCGTTGGCGCTCGGGCTGGTCGATGCCGTAGCGGACGCAGGTTCACTGCTCGACGACGCCATCGCCCGCGCCGGTGGATTGGCCGGAACGCGAGGCGAGGTTCTCGGCGAGATCAAGCGAACCATGTACGCCAACGAGATTCGTTCGCTGACGACCCCGGTGGCGGGCGTCGACGAGATGGAATGGGCGTCGAACTAGGTCGTTCCTACTTTCCGGCCACCAGGGGCGCGACCTCGGTACCGAGCAACTCGATGCCGCGAAGCAGATCGCTGTGCGCCAGCCGGGGATTGGTCATCTGCAACGACAATCGATCCACGCCACCGAGTTGTTCACCGACTCGCAGAATCTTGTCGGCCACGGTCTTCGGATCCCCCATGAAGAACGCACCGTTGGGACCGGACGTGGCGTCGAACTGTTGCCGGCTGGGGCGTGCGAAACCACGCTCCTGGGAGATCTTGGTGAACATCTCGTTCCAGCCGGGATAGATCGTGTCGGCCGCGGCCTGAGTTGTCTCGGCGACGAAGCCGAACACGTGCAACCCCACCTTCAACTGCTCCGGAGGGTGACCCGCTTGCGCTCCGGCCCGCCGATAGAGGTCGACGAGCGGGGCGAACTGGCGTGGTTCTCCCCCGATGATGGCGATCATCAACGGGAGCCCCAAAAGCCCTGCACGGGCAAACGACTCGGGCGTCCCGCCTACGCCGACCCAAATCGGCAGCGGATCCTGCAGCGGACGCGGGTAGATCCCCTGACGGTTCAGCGCAGGTCGGTGACGTCCGGACCAGGTCACCTCCACGTTGTCCCGGATCTGCAGTAGGAGGTCCAGCTTCTCCGCGAAGAGCGTGTCGTAATCGGCCAGATCGAGACCGAACAGCGGGAACGACTCGGTGAAGGAACCGCGACCCACGACCAGGTCGATTCGGCCCTTCGAGATGAGGTCGAGGGTGGCGAACTCTTGAAACACCCGTACCGGATCGTCCGCGCTGAGGACCTTCACCGCACTGCCGAGCCGGATGTTCTCGGTTCGTGCGGCGGCGGCGGCCAGAATGATCGACGGGGCCGAGTCGTAGTACTCGCTGCGATGATGTTCGCCGATGCCGAACGAGTAGAGCCCCACCTGATCGGCCAGAGCGATCTCCTCGAGCAGGTGACTCATCCGCTCCTCCGGAGCGATCACCCGGCCGTCCGTCGGGTCGGTCACGGAAGAAACGAAACTGTCTACGCCCAGATGCACGATGCGGCCTCTCGATCGGTGATGAACGTATCCGTCAGCGTCGACGAACTGTCGATTATTCCGCCGAAAGACGACGGTCAATCACCCCAGCGTCTCAACTCCTCGGCTGCAAAGTACATCTGCTGGCTACCGCCGAAGCGAACCAGCAACTGCCGCTTCTCTTCGTAGAACCAGACCACTGTTCCGTACACACCGCTCATCGGCCCGCTCACGGGCGTGACACCGTCGCCGATTCTGAATCCGTCCATTCCTGCACCGTACCGATCGAGGCGTGGTGTTCAGGTTCGGTTGTTCCTGAGATGAGCAATTCCTATCCGCTACGCGCGGGAAAGATCATCGGAGATGGCTTTCGATCCACCGGATCGCTTCGGGGTAGGCCGCAGCGTTGGCGGCGGGGTGGTCGACCACCGGAACGAGTTCGGTTCCGAAGTCGAACTCACGGACGGTGATGTCAGCGAGACCAGCGGCGGTCCAACGATGCGCCAACAGCCGGCTCTGCTCGATGTCGACGGAGCTGTCGTGCACGCCCTGGACGATCATCACGGGCAGATCGGGCACCGTGAATCCGATGGTGTTCGCAGCCGTCAACGGTCCCAGAACGGGACCGGTCATGAGTGCCGCCAGCGACTCGCCGTCGACAGTCAAGTCCTCGGACCGCAGTGATCCGTACGCGAGCGCGTCGGTCGTGCAGAAATCCCGTGCCGCGTCGAGAGCCGCGCGCCCGCGTTCGTTGAACAGGGCACGTATCCCCTCGGCCTGCTCAGGGTGTGCGCCGATGAGGCCGTCGATCGTGTACATCATCGTCGCCGCCCATTCTGTTCCGTCTTGACCCTCGACGCGCAACACAGGATCGGTCGGTGCGGCACCGACGAAGGCACCGACCACCGACAGCTCCGGCCCGTAGGTGGACGCGAGCTCAGCGGCGGCAGCAGATGCGACGCCGCCCGCCGAGTACCCGTAGAGCACGACGGGCGCGTCTGTTCCGCTCGCCGCGGCCCGAGCCGCATCCAGCAGAGCGCGTGCGCTGGAGATGCGGCCCAGGAACTCGTATTCGCCGGGGGTTCCGAGTCCTTGGTAGTCCGTCGTGACCACCTGATACCCCTGCGCCAAGAGAGGGAGAAGCGCAGGCATCGTGGTGGTCAGTCCCAGCTCGGACGAACCTGAGCAGCGGTCTGCTATCCCGTAACTGCCCGGCGCGTAGGCCATCACCGGCCGTGGTCCGGGACCCCTCCACGCAAGAGCGGGCGTGATGAGAAGGCCCGAGACGGCCACCGCACGATCACGGGGGTCGGCCGACCGGTACAGGATGCGCTCGGTGCGTGATCCCAGAACATCGAGCTGCGGCACGGGCTCTCGACGCACGATGACCCCGGGGGCGTAAGCCTCCAGGTCGGCGACGGGAGCAGTATAGAAGTCGGCGCTACCAGGTGCTGCCGAGGCAGGTACGACCGACAGCGCGCAGGACGCGGCAAGGACGAACACGGCGAAGGTGACGGAAGGTAATCTCATCTCGCGAGCAAGTATGCAGCTCGGAGTGACCATTCGCATTCCGTATTCCCCGCGGCCGAGCCAGTGGCCGCGAAGCGTGGATCGCCCCTACTTTCCCGGCTTGATCCACGTCGGAGACAACCTGCGCACTTCGGGTGCGGCGGCAAGTAAAGGCGCCACCTCGCGTTCGTACGCGAGGTAAGTGGGATGCCGGAGAAACGCGAGCGCATCCTCGGCGGTTCTGTAGTGCTGAAACGCTGTGATGCCATCGGGATCGTCGGAATCGAGCCCGTAGTAGTAGGCGAGATGCCCGGGATTGTCGAGCACGGCCGGGGCCATGTGCTTTTCCCACAAAGCTCGGACGGCTTCGCGTTGATTCGGCAGAGTCTTGTGGGAAACGACGACGGTGACACCGGCTACCGCCTCGGGTTCAGCTTGCATGACGTAAGTCCTTTCGACAGAAGTGTCCGATGTCCGGCGATCATCCACCATGGTTCGGACATTCGGCTGCGGTGCCGAGGTCCGGTACCGGAAACGCTCGGCCTGTAGTGTCGCCGGTCATGATCAGGAGAACTGTGACGAGGTTCGTGGCGGTTACCGGCGCGGCGATCGCGTCGACCGTCTTCATACCGGCGACGGCCCATGCGCACCACGTGGAATTCACTCCCCTCCGGTGGCTTACTCACTGGGAGAGAACTTCTCGGTCCCGTGCAGTGGGCAGTTGACTGGAGCTGTCCATACACGGCACGACAGACCGGGCCAGGTGACGGTGACCGTGTCGTGGCTACCCTTCTTCACCAGTCAGTGTCACAACGCGATCTTCGTGAACTATTGGTCGGCCGCGGGAGACAACGGGCAGGGAAGTGGCAATCGATTGATCCTGTTGCCCTTCGCTTCTCGGGCGTTCGAGCCGTTGACGGGAGAGATCACCTTCCCGATGCCTCCAGGTGGTGGTTCGATGACAGTCGCACCCAACGCGGTGAGCACGACATACCTCGATCCGTTGGCAAACACCGTGCGGTTCGCCGTTGCGTGACACGCGCACTGGAGTCGAGGCTCACGGCCAGGCGACCACGACCTCGATGCACCAATGGGACCCCGACAACTCGAAAACGCCGCCCGCTCGACGCAATTCGACAACTGTGTACGCGACCGAGCGTGGACCGTTTGGACGTCCGCTACTACACCGAAGACATGGTCTGACGCTTCCGTCCGCCAGCGAATCCGCGCGGTAGATCGCTCGACCGGTCTACGGCCGTCAGACGTGCGTCCCGCCGGACGCCATGTTCTGGGGCGTCAGCCACCAAGCCGAATCCTGTAGCCTCTAGCGAGCAGCCAGGAACCCCGGCCGCGGTTCTGTACCGGAAAACGGTTCGACCACAGTGTTCTCGACACTGTTGAACACCACGAAAATGTTTGCCCTCGGCATGGGCGAGATGTTGCCCGAGGACGCGTGCAGCGCATTGCAATCGAACATCGTCATCGAACCCGCTTCACCGGTGAGTACATCGATACCGCATTCGTCGACGATCGTGCTGATGTGATGCTCGGCGGGCACCCCGACATCGGGTCGCGTGGCGACCAAAGATTGCCGGTAATGATCATCCGGTGTCTCACCAGCGCATTGCACGAAATATTGCTGAGAGCCGGGACTGATCATGAGGGGGCCGTTGTACACCTCGTTGCGCGTCAACGAAATCGACGCGCTGACCGCACGAGGGGCGGGCATACCATCTTCCGCGTGCCACGTCTCGAAATCCGAATGCCAGTAGAACGCACCGCCCGCGAAGCCAGGCTTGTAATTCAGTCTGCTCTGGTGGACGTAGACGTCGCTGCCCAGAATTTCCTGCGCATGCCTCCTCGCCCCGGAAAGTTCCACGGCTGCACTGACGATTGGGCTCAGTTCTCGTATGTCGAAAATGCTGCGAACTGCGGATGTGCCTTCTTCCCGCACAATGCGAGGATCGTCTCGCAAGGCGGGGTCGTTCTCTATTCGGTCGATCTCTTCGAGACATGCGGCCACGTCACCCGAGCTCAGCGCTCTGTCGAATTGGGCGTATCCGGCTGACGCGTACCCGATCAGTTCCGGATTACTCGTCTCCGACCACAACACGGGGTCTTGACGGTCGAGGATCTTCGGATTGTCGGGCACTCGGCTGACGTAACGGTCAACTACTGCGAGAGTCATTTACTACCACTCCATTTCGGTTATCAGCGTACGGTCCACACTTAACACATATGGAATCGAAGGTCACGCTCGTGGCAGTTCTCGCTGCGCATGGCTGGTTGTCCCTGCGTGAAGAACGAGTCGGTTTCGAGCCTGGGACTGTTCGTTTCGAGGCGGTCGAGCGTCCGCACCGATCCCGAACGCGCCGTCGGACGGGAGTCTGTTGCGGCAGAAACGGGCCGCCGTATTTTTGCAGGGAGGTCGCTCTGCCTTCGAGAGACCGTAGACCGGAGATATATCTACGACGGAACCTGCCGCCGAGGTCGGCGCGGTGGAGGAGCGCCTCGTGCTCGCACACGACCACGGCAGCGCGCCCGGTCGTATGGATATCGCGAAAGGTCACTTCCTCGAACCGCAATATTTTCTCCAACGCGGTGGTCATGGCTCGGATCGCGACTTTGCCGACGACACGGTCGTCGACGACGTTGCAGTCGAACCCAACTCCATCGGCATGACCACTGCAATCAACACCGCCGATCCATTCTCACGTCGGACAGTCTCGGTCGGTGCACGACCCGGTGGTGCCGTCTACTCCCCCGACGATGCCACCGCCTATGTCACCAACGGTGATGACATCTCGGTCACCATGCTGACCAACGACGCGCAGCCATGCGTCGGGATCACCTGCTTCCCGACGGGATTCGTCAGCGAATAGCGCTACACGACAACACGGTTCAGCGCGTTCCGTACTTTACGGCTGCCTCCCTTGCGCGGGCATCTGCGCACATGAAGCTGAGCACCACGACCGCGTTCTACTAGCGGGATTGGCACGAGCCGCCCGGCGTACTCGTGAAAGCACCACTGGCGGCGGCGCATGATGTGTGTCAGGCTGTTCCCATGACTATTGGAAAGGCTGACACAGCCTCCATCGCGTGAGCGCCGTGCCGATCCCCTCGACTTCTTCGTCGCACGGGACATTCATCGAAGAACCCCATTCAGAACTGATCAGCAGTGTCGTATCCATTCGCGACGCCTATCTCGGTCACGGAATGCGCGCCGGACCATCGGATCGACATTCTGCCGAATCTGCTGTGGCTCAGCTGTATCGACATGCCGACCTCCCCTGTCCTCGCTTCGTATGGGAACCGTCTCCGGCAGCTGCAGCGGCCCGTATCGACGGGGACAACCTGGCTTCCGCGGTCACCTTTTCCGTCGAAGGACCCACTTGTGCATCGGCTCGCATCGCAACATTGCTCTCCAGGTCACGCTCCCGGATGGACGCATGCATCCGGCTGCCATTGAGCGAACGGCCACCACCCCGGTGGCCGATGACGGTCCATTCTCAGGCGCTCAGGGCAGCCCAGGGTCGCACAGCGGCTGCAGTACGACATCAACCACCGGACATGTCGGTCCGCGCGGGCATCGGGCTCAACCCCACCATTCGAGCGACGGTGTGGGACTCGTTGCACACCAGCCTGTTCGACGGCGTCGCGGCCGCCATCAGAACACTGATGCCGACCCTCGTCGGCGGAATTCCCTGGTACGGCCAGCAGGAAGCACACCGCATCGCGTACTACGACATCTATCGCCGCCTCGCCCTCGCAACCTTCCAACCCCAGGACAACGTCCTGCTCGACGCACTTGTTGCCCTGACCGAATCGACGGGATGGTGGTGGGCGTTCGACGACATCTGCGTCATGTCCGAACGACCCACGGTGCTGCACTCCGAACCCATACCCGATCGCGTACACGGTGAACGACGGCTGCACAATCACGACCAACCAGCTCTCCAATTCACCGACGGCAGTGCGACATACGTTCTGAACGGAACAATTGTGCCGGATTGGGTAGTGCTCGACCCGAGCGTCGAACGAATCACCGTCGAACGCAACGTCGAGATTCGCCGCTCCGCAATCGAACGCATCGGGTGGGACAACTACATCGACGCTGCAGGACTCGCGCTGGTCGACAACGCCGACGATCCTGGCAACGACGGCTGCACCCTGCAGCTGTTCGCCACTCCCGCCGGCTGGGGTGGCGAAGGTCGAGTGCTTCTCGCCGTCAATGGGTCTCGCGAACGCGACGGCCAGCGCAGACGCTACGGCCTGCACGTCCCAGGTGAATTCTCCTCGGCCCTCGACGCCGCAGGCTGGACATACGGCCTCAGCGGAGAAAACTACGCCCAACTGCTCCGCAGAACCTGAACCTACTCTCATACAAGGTGACTCAGATGAACCACAACATGACCCTGTCCACATTGACAACTATGACCGGCCTCCATGTTTTCGACTATCTCGACAAGGAGATTTCGGTGCCGATCGTCGACGGCATGCAAGCCCAAGGCGACCTCATCGTCGTTCCGTACGCGCTGCTCGAAGACGTCGTCTCGACTGGGGTGTGGACGCGAACCGACGACGTGCCCCTGTCCGGAACCGAGTTGCTGCGTAGCGCGGCGGGCGGAAATCCGCACAGCCTCGTAGCCGACGGCGGCCGATGCACGTGGTCGACACCGGTGAGCGATACGCGGCGTCTGGCGCTCGGAATTCTCGGCAACGCGGTGACCGCCTACCTGATCCACCCCGAACACGGAGCCACCGGAATCGCCCCGGGCCGCTACGTCATCGGTAGGCAACGCGAGCGCGCCCGAGGTGGGTACTTCGAGTCGACGCAGTTGGTCGCCGACTGAGCGCGGCTCTGCTGGAGTGGCCCAACGACTGACAGCCCGATTATGGGCGGAATCGACGGGTCGGCAACACACTGCGAGTCCGACGAAGCGATCGAATTCGTGATCGACGGACTCGCGTACTCGGTCGACCTCACCACGTCGACCGAGTCACCGACCGGCGGATCGGGCTGGTGTGATCGATCCGCGAATTTCGCCGAATTGCCGTCGGCCGAAATGGCCACGGAAGCTGGCCGCGTGCGAATGCAGTAGCTCGAACAGATAGATAAGTGATGTCTGGAGCGTCCATACTCTAAGCCCGGCGCGACGAAACCGCAGGTCAGCGGTGGGCGTCCTAAGCCTGACTCTTAACATTTGCGGTTAAGAGTCGACTCTTCGAATCGCCACCGTGCGCCGCCAACTCGCAGGTCAGGGAGCTAGCGCTCTTAGTGCATCTCGCGCATCCATAGACTCGCCATAGCAACAAAAAGTGCCCCTGAACAGCTCGTAAAGCTGTTCAGGGGCACTCGTTGTGCGCCATCAGGGATTCGAACCCCGGACCCGCTGATTAAGAGTCAGCTGCTCTAACCAACTGAGCTAATGGCGCCGATCCGCACCGCGTGTTCTCTGCGGTGCGGGAGAAACATTAACAGCAGATGCGGCCAGATGTGAAATCGGCTGGTCGGAGTGCCTGCTGTCTCAGTTGAAGATCCTGCGAACCACGAGAACTGCCACCACTGCTCCGATTCCGAGCAGCGTGAACTTCACTGGCGGCTCGTTCAGCTTTGCCACCACGGACTGCTTGGTGTTGGCGACGATGTTCTTGGGGCTGGCACGGACGCTCAGCTCGTCCAGGGTGCTGGCGAGCTGGTTGCGAGCGGCCTCGATCTCGCGCTCGATTCGGTCGGTGTCCTTGGCCACGTGTCCTCCAACTTGTTGCAAATAGTCTCGGTCGCAGTCGAGCCTAGAGCACGACGATATTTCGATACTCTCGTGCGGTGACCGAATACAGCAAGCTCGAGCCGGGCGACACCGCTCCGGCGTTCACCCTCCCCGATGCCGACGGCAACGATGTCTCTCTCGCCGACTACGCCGGCAAGAAGGTCATCGTGTACTTCTACCCCGCCGCTAGCACGCCGGGCTGCACCAAGCAGGCCTGCGACTTCCGCGACAGCCTCGCCGAGCTCAACGGCGAGGGTCTCGAAGTCATCGGCATCTCCCCCGACAAGCCCGCCAAGCTCGCCAAGTTCCGCGACAAGGAAGAGCTGACGTTCCCGCTGCTCTCCGACGAGGAGAAGACGACGCTGCAGGCGTGGGGCGCATTCGGGGAGAAGAAGAACTACGGCAAGGTCTACGAGGGCGTCATTCGTTCGACGTTCCTCGTCGACGAGGCAGGCAAGATCGAGGTGGCGCAGTACAACGTCCGCGCGACCGGCCATGTCGCGAAACTCCGCCGCGATCTAGCTGTCTGAACCGGCCAGCCGCTGCAGAAACAACGCCTCGGCGACGGCCATTTTCTCGATTTCCGTCGGATCCACGCTCTCGTTGGGAGCGTGGATCCGGCACCGAGGTTCCTCGACGCCCATCAGCACGATCTCGGCGTCGGGCAGTACCTGAGCCAACGCGTTGCACAGCGGAATGGACCCGCCCTGGCCGGCCGTTCCCATCGGCTGCCCGAACGCCTCCTCCATCGACGCTGACAGCGCCGCGTAGCCCGGTCCGTCGGTCCGTGCCCTGAAGGGCGATCCGACAGCCTCACGCTCGACGGTGACGCGCGCATTCCACGGCGTCCGCGCTTCGAGGTGAGCCACCAATGCATCCTGAGCCGCCTGCGGATCCATTCCCGGCGGCACCCGCAGATTGAGCCGCGCGGACGCACGCGGTGAGATTGCCGCCGCAGACCCCACCACGGGCGGGCAGTCGATACCGAGAATTGTCAGAGCGGGACGCGCCCACACCGCGTCGGCCACACTGCCCGAGCCCGCCAGAGCGACGCCGTCCAGCAACCCGGCATCGGAACGAAACTGCTCGACGTCGTACTCGACACCATCCCATGTCTGTGTGCCATCGAGACCGTCGATGACGTTGTCGCCCTGCTCGTTTCGCAGCGTGGACAGCACCTGCACCAACGCGGCGAGTGCATCCGGAGCAGGCCCTCCGTACATGCCCGAGTGCACCTCTCCAGCAAGGGTTTCCACGTGCACCACCACGTTGGCGATACCGCGGAGGGTCGTCGTGACCGTCGGCAGGCCCACTCGCGCATTGCCCGTGTCTCCGATGACGACCACGTCGGCGGCGAACAGTTCCGGTCGCTGCTCCACGAGCGCTTCCAGCCCACCCGTGCCCATCTCTTCCGAACCCTCACAGACGATCCGAACGCCGACCCCGATCGACTCCCCCAGCGCCCGTAGCGCCAGCAGATGCATGATCACGTTGCCTTTGCAGTCGGCCGAACCTCGCCCGTACCAACGGCCGTCGCGCTCGGTCAGCTCGAAAGGCTCACTGTCCCATAGCTTCCGATCCCCGGGAGGCTGCACGTCGTAGTGCGAGTAGAGCAGAACGGTGGGCGCTCCTGCGGGTGCCGGACGCGAACCCACAACCGCCAGAGATCCGTCGACCGTCTCGATCAACTGCACGTCCGGAACACCGGCGTCGATGAACGCCTGCTGGACCCAGCGCGCCGCACCGGTGCATTCCTCGACCGGGAACTGCAGAGGATCGTGCACCGACGTGAACCGAACCAGCTCTGCCAACTCCGCTTTCGCTCTCGGCATTGCTTCTTCGATCTCGGATCGAACGTCCACGGATGATGCATCGACAGGCATGAGTCCTCCACACGAGAAATGACAGACAGGCGATCGCCAGTCTGTCATCACTCGTTCACACGTGGCGCTTCCTGTCAGCCCCCGGACAACTGCTGGTGGATCCACTCATCGGTCTGCTGCCAGTGCCGATCCCATGCTTCCTGTTCGAGCTGTTGCGGCGACTTCCCCGGCTCGGGCACAACGGCCGGCACGGTGAACTGCGGTGGGTCGACCGTCGTCGGGGCGGGCGCAGGAGCGACCGTTGCCGGACTCGTCCAATCCTGCGGGACCCACGCATCCGGTGTCGATTCGGGCGCGACAGCCGTTGCCGGATCCGCACTGGCAGGAACGGGCTCGGGTGGTGGTGCAATCGCCGGTGCCTGGGCGATCAGCGCAGCCGGGTCGTTCGTGGTCGTCGGCACCACATCGCGCGTTGCGCCAGCCAGATCAGCACCGGTATCACGCTGATCGACGGTCTGCTGCGCGGTGGATTCCGAGTCGCCCGGCAGCGTCGCGGCAACTGCCACACCGGCCGAGAGCACACCTGCCAGCAGTACGGCGGCAAGCACGAGCGTGCGACCCGACCCTCCGGACCGTGCAGACGTCGTTTCGACAACTAGCGGCACCGAAACTGCCGGACCGGCGGTCAGGAGCCGCTGTGTCGGAAGGACAGTATCGACAGCCGGCTCCGGTGTCAGCTCGACGGACGACGGCTCGACCGGCAGGACGGCCGGAGCGGCGGCCACCTCGTCCACCGATGGAACCCCGTCCTCCAGCGCCAGTAGCGCAGCTCCGCGTGCGGCGATCTGATCGGCATCGCCCACGCGCACGACGGGCACGCCGAGTCCGAGAGCCAGGATGTCGATGAGGTCACGGTTACTCGACGAGTCTCCGAACAGGGCCACGAACTCGGGCTTCTTGCCGGAGTGATCCACAACGTCCCAGGCCAAGGGAATGGTGCTGCCGATGCGCTCGGGCGACATCGAATCCAGCTCGGCAGTCTTCGTCGGGGTGAACGATGCTTCTGCCGCGTCCGCGAGGGAGATGGAGACCCCTGTCTCGCCCATGTAGTAGAGGAGCACCGTTTTCGCGTCGGCGAGATCTTTCGATTGAGCCAGCCACGTCAGGAACGACTCGGACGCCGAACACAGCGTGACGGACTCCTCGCCGAGGGCATCGATGAAGTCGGTGCGTTCGGTCTCGGATCGATACACCACGCCCACTGCGTCGACGTCGGTGTCGAGAGTTGCGGCCTCGGCGCGCATGATCTCGATCGCTTCGGTCAGTACGGTGGCTGCGTCGGGGTCGAGTGGCGTCGTCCGATCGGCGAGGACCTCGCCCGACGTCGGCTCGACGAGGATCGTCTGCATCGAGCCAGATTCGATCGCTATACCAATGGTTGCCATGGCAGTCTCCCTGTGCTCAGGGTGGAGGCACCCGACCATGAACGTCATTCGCTTGTTCCGAATCACGATCACCCTGCACAGAATTTGATTCTCTTCCCTGAACCATACCTGTTGACACTTAAATTGGTTGAAATCGGTCTTGGAGTTTGTCACAGCAATCAGAACCGTTCGTTGTTGCCTAAACCACGCATGATCAACACCGTCGGCGCTCGACCCGCAGGTGGCAGACCAGGTGTGGCTACCGGACTCGTTCGCCGGATAGCCTGAGCGGGTGGAGTCCTCTGCTCGTGCTCAGTCCTCGCGCCGTCTCGACGCTGCGCTCGAGTCGACGGCACAGACGCAGGAACTGATGCCGCGACGTCGACCCACCCAGGAACGCAGTCAACGCAAGTTCGATGCGCTGCTGCAAGCGTCACGCGAGTTGCTCAGCGACGTGGGCTTCGAGTCGTTCACCTGCGAGGAAGTGGCGTCGCGGGCGGAGCTGCCGATCGGCACGCTGTATCAGTTCTTCGCCAACAAGTACGTCATCGTCTGCGAGCTCAATCGCCAGGACCTCGTCGGAGTCCAACAGGAGCTCGCCGAATTCGACGGCGAAGTCCCGTCCCTGGACTGGGTGCGGTTCCTCAACAACTTCGTCGACCACATGGCGGGCATGTGGATGACCGACCCGTCACGCCGTGAGGTGTGGCTCGCGATGCAGTCGACGCCGTCCACCCGCGCGACCGGAGTGATCCACGAACGCGAGTTCGCCGATCAGGTCTCCCGCATGCTCGGCCCGTTGACGCCGCGCACACCGCGGCATCGCCGCAACCTGATGGCTCAGGTATTGGTGCACATCGTCTACTCGATGCTGAACTTCTCCGTGCAGGACGGCCAGAGCCACGAGGACGCCGTGGCCGAGCTCAAGCGCATCATGATGGCGTATCTGCTCGTCGCGGAGAAGGAGAGCAGGCGTTCGGGCGGGTCGGTGAACACCGACGACGCCTGAGTCTTCCCGAGACCATCGAAAGAGGCCCGCCCGATCTAAATGGATCGGACGGGCCTCACTCGTTTCAGGACGGACTCACTCCTCCAGAATCGCCACCGCGGCGGCAATATCGCCGTCGTGGGTCAGCGACAGGTGAATCTTCACCGTCGGCAGGAACTCCTGCGCCATACCGTGCAGCTTGATCGACGGACGGCCCCACGCATCGTTGACGACCTCGATCAGCGGATACGGGTTGTCCCCGATCTGCGGCGGCCGTGCGAATCGTGATGTAGCCCAGGCTTTCAGCACGGCTTCCTTGGCGGCCCACCGTGCTGCGTAATGGCGGGTCGGATCGGAACTCTTCGTCGCGGCATGGCGTCGCTCACCGGCAGTGAAGCTGTCGCGAATCATCGTCGTCCCGACCTTCTCCATCTGCTCGGCGAAGTCGGACACCGTCACCAGGTCGAAACCCACTCCCAGGATCGCCATCAGATGGCACCCGGCAGACCGGAAGAGTAGACATCGTCCGCGCCGAGGCGAGCGGACTCGTTGAGCAACACGTGTGCCTCCAGTTCGCGCGACGCCTTTGCCGGCGTCCCGTCATGTCCCAGCCGTCGATCGTCGGGTCGTTCGTAGAGCGAGTCGCCGCCGACCATGGCCGAGATCAGCCTGCGCTGACCGGCGATGCGTCGCTCGTTCGCCTTGGCGACGTACTCGGCGCGTCGTTCCGCGGGAACCGCTTCCAGGAACGCCTGCGGGTGCACCAGAGCAATGAGCCCGGACACGTGACCGAACCCGAGCGAGGTCAACAGACCTGCCTTGAGCGGAACCGAGTCACCGAAGCGCAGTGGTTCGCGAGCCCACACCAGATGCTCGAAACCGGTCATCTTGTCGTCGACGCAGTCGAGGCTGCGGTTCGGCGGGATGACGCCGTTGGCCAGCACCTGGCACAGGCCGATCAACTGCCAGGCAGCCGCTCCACCCTTCGAGTGTCCGGTGAGGCTCTTCTGCGAGACGACGAACAGCGGAGCGCCGTCCGAGCGACCGATGGCCTTGGCGAGGCGGGTATGCAGTTCCGCCTCGTTGGGGTCGTTGGCTGCGGTGGACGTGTCGTGCTTGGAGATCACGGCCACGTCGTCTGCGCTGACGCCGAGTGCGTTGAGCGAGAGCGCAAGTGCCGAATCCCTGCCGCCGCGACCGGCACTGAGTGCGCCGAGTCCGGGAGCCGGAATGGAGGTGTGCACGCCGTCGCCGTACGACTGTGCGTACGCCACCACTCCGAGAACCGGCAGACCCATCTCCAGTGCCAGATCACCACGTGCCAGCAGAATCGTTCCACCGCCGTGCGATTCGACGAATCCACCGCGCCGACGATCGTTGGCCCGAGAGAACCGTCGATCGCTGATTCCCTTGGCGGACATCGTCGCAGAATCCGCAGTGGCCGACATGTCGCCGAAGCCGATGATGCCTTCGGTGCTCAGGTCGTCGAATCCGCCGGCGACGACGAGCTGAGCCTTGCCCAGCTTGATCTTGTCGACGCCTTCCTCTACGGAGACGGCCGCGGTGGCGCAGGCGGCGACGGGGTGAACCATCGCGCCGTAGCTACCGATGTACGACTGAACCACATGCGCTGCAACGACGTTGGGCAGAGCTTCCTGCAGGATGTCATTGGCACGAGCATCACCGAGCAAGGTGTCGATGTACAGCGAGCGCATGGACTCCATGCCGCCCATGCCGGTGCCCTGCGTGTTGGCGACCAGCGTCGGGTGCACCCAGCGCATCAGTTCCGACGGGTTGAAGCCCGAGGAAATGAACGCATCGACCGTGGTGACGATGTTCCACAGCGCAACTCGGTCGACCGAGCTGGCCATGTCGGGCGAGATGCCCCACTTGGTGGGATCGAATCCGGTCGGAATCTGTCCACCCACGGTGCGGGTGAGCTTCATCTTGCGCGGAACACGAATCTCGGTGCCCGCCTTGCGGGTGACCTGCCAGTCGCTCGAATCCGGGACCGGCGTGATCAGCGTGTGCTCGGGATCGGCTGCCGCGAACGACCGGGCGTCGATCTCGGTTCCGACCACGAACGTGAGGTCGTTGTCGAGGAAGATCGAGGTCATCAACGGAGCAGTGTTGCCGACCATCGCGCCGTCGTCGGCGTAGGTGCGGATACCGCACTTCTCGACGACGATGTCGTGGTACTTGTCGGCGATGTCCTCCTCGGGCACCAGGTCACCGGACTCGATGTCGTACCAGCCGGGCTTGGGATCGTTCTCCCAGGCGATCAGGCCGGTATTCCATGCGAGTTCGAGAACGCCTGCGGCAGAGAGCTGCTCGTCGACCTCCATCTCGAAGCGAGTACGCGCCGAACCGTATGGTCCGAGCTCACCCGCACCGACGATGACGATCAGGTCCTTCGGATCGACATCGAGTGTCGGCCAGGCCGGAGCGGTGGTCGACGTCGACAGACGCGGCGGTGCGGGCAGTGCCGCGATCACCGAGTTGTCCACTGCCTCTTCGGTCTTCTCGGCCGCGGCCGCAGCCGCATCCCGAGCGAGCTCGACGAGGTTGAGCTTGGTGTTGGCCAAGCCGCCCGTGAGATCGGCGACGATCGGCTCCTGAGCGGCCTGACGACGAGCGGCAGACGTGCACAGTTCGAGCAGCTCGGTCGCCATCTCGTCGGTCGACCAGGTGCGCACACCCTCGGCCTCGACGGCCTCGACGATGGGATCGTTGCCGCCCATCAGGCCGGTGCCGCGCACCCACCCGATGTGAGCGTGGGCGATGGACACCCGCTCGGCCCAGTTCTTCTCCGAGCCCCACTTGGCGACAACCGCATCGAGTGCAGCCTTCGACTCGCCGTAAGCGCCGTCGCCACCGAACATTCCGCGGTTGGGCGATCCCGGCAGCACCACGTGCAGGTGGGTGTCGATGTCGGTGTCGAAGCCGACCTTGGACAGTCCGGTGATCAGACGCTCGACCGACCAGAGCAGCACGCGCATTTCCATCTCGGCGCGAGCTCCGGCGTCGGACATCTCACCCATGACCCGAGGTGCGGCGAACGGGAACAGCATCGTCGGCGTCGTGGCGGCCTTGACCAGAGTCTTTGCGCCACCGGCATTGTCGATGAAATCGCTGCCGATCCACTCGATGAGCGCATCGACGTCGGTGTACGACGCGATGTTGGCCGGAACCACCCACAGCGAGGCTCCGCTACGGGCGTTGTCGCGGTAGAGCGAGCGGTAGAAGCCGAGCCGCTCGTCGTCGAGCCTGGAGGTGGTGACGAAGACCGACGCTCCCCCGGCCAGCAGCTTGGCGGTCACCGCTGCTGCGATGGAACCCTTGCTGCCGCCGGTGACGACTGCGACCTCGTCGGCCCACCGGCCCTTGTCCTCGGATGCGACCGCGATGTCCGCGATACGTCCGAAGGTCTCGGCGAGCACGGTCTTGTTCTCGCCATCCGCCTTGGACTTCCACCACTGTGCCTGCGACGCAACAGCATTGCCTGCGCCGGCGAAGGACTCGACGGCGACATCGCCTGCGGTACCGAGCCACAACCGGGCCAGGTCCTCACGGGCAGTTGCCCATCGATCGTCGATCAGCACGGCGCGCCTGGCGTCGAATGCGGGAGCGACCAGGCGAGGCCAGTCCGATCCGAGTTCGGCCGAGACCAGCTCGACCAGAGCAGCATCCGGGTTCTCGGCCAGCAGCGCGTTGGGCGCGTCCGCCAGTCCGAGCTGCTCGAGCACCAACCGGGCAGCGGAGGCGAGAACGCCGTCGCGGCCGGTGATGTGCTCGGTGAACTCACCCAGGGCAGCAGCGTCGACGGTTCCGCCGGCCCCGCCGCCTGCCTGCGGCATGGAAACTGCAACACCGCGACGTGCGGCCACCGCTGCTACTGCCGCATCGATGACGTTGTCGACTGCGTTGCCGTCGGCGAGAGCGCCGTCGGCCAGGCCACCGAGTGCACCGCCGCGTACCGAAGCACCGTCACGGGTACCGAGCGCGACCTCGGCGGTGACGTGGTGCGCCCAGCCGTCGCCCAGTTCCCAAGTCTTCTTGACGCGATCGGCAATCGATGCCGGGCGTCGACCCGATGGGCCGAAGACCTTGCGAAGGTGATCGTTGATCGAATCGCTGAGTACGGGGCCGAAGGGCTTGTAGGTACGAGCCAGCTTGTTGACCGTGCCCGAGAGCGCGCCCATGTCTGCGTCCGCCGCACCGTCGATGGCACCGAGCGAGAGCTCGGAGCCGAGGTCGACGAGCAGCTGGTTACGACGTGAGGACACACCGTCGCACAGTGCCTCGATCGTGTCGGCGGGCCCGATCTGATCGAGCTGCAGTTTGGTCCACAGGCCGATCAAAATCTTGGTGGCATCCGCGGCGACGAATGCGATGTCGTCGGGGCGAGGTCCGCCCGACGGTGCAGCCGCCGGAGCGGGTGCAGCTGCCGGGGCTGCTGCTGCCGGGGCCGCAGCGGTCTCGGGAGCCGGAGTTGCCTCGTCCTCGTCGGCCGGAGCCGGGTCGGTGTCGGTGCCGTAGACGATCGCGGCTTCGCGCTCGAGGTTGAGCACCTCAACCGGGTGACCGAAGCGGCCGGGCAGCTTGAGGGTCTGCGACGCGAGGTTGGCGACGGTCGGTGTTGCACCGAGGCCGATCTCGACGAAACGCTCGACGCCCATGCCGCCGTCGGACTCGTCCGCGAACAGCAAGTCCTGAGTCTCGATCCAACGCACCGGGCTGGCGAACTGCCATGCCAACAGCTCGGTCAGGATCACGCGGCACAGGTCGCTCGGACGTGCGGCCCACGAATCGAATTCCGCGAGAACGCTGTTCAGCGGCTCGGACGGAACGAGATCGGCGATCTCCTGCACGAAGTCCCGCTTCAGCGAGAACGGCTTGGGCACCAGGTTCGGGATGTAGCGGCCGACCAGGATCGCCGGATCGAGCTGCTCGGGCAGCAGGGTCTCGAGGCGGCTGCGGAAGTCGTCGACTCCGCCGCGCAGCACCGTCGAGTGGAAGGGCACATCGATGCCCGGAACCATGATGTAGGCGGCCTTGCCGCCGAACTCTGCCCGGCGAACCGCGATCTTCTTCTCGAGCTCACCGAGGCCGGCAACAGTGCCCGCGATGGCGTACTGCGAGCCACGCAGGTTGAGGTTGACGATCTCGAGGAACTCGCCGGACTCTTCTGCGACACCGGCGACGAAGCCCTGCACGTCCTCGTCGGCCAGGCCGATCTGAGACGGACGAATCGCTGCCATGCGGTAGTCGCTGCGGCCGTTCTCGTCACGGGGAACGAGTGCGTGCATGGCCGAGCCACGCTGGAAGACGACCTCGAGGACGGCTTCGAGCGGAAGCACACCGGCAACGGCTGCCAACGCGTTGTACTCGCCCACAGAGTGACCCGCGAGGATCGAGTTCTCCACGAAAGCACCGGATTCACGCAGTTCGGCAACCTGGGCGACACCGAGGACGGCCATCGCAACCTGGGTGAACTGCGTCAGGTGCAGCACACCGTCGGGATGCTTGTGCGTGACGCCGCGGGCCTTGAGGGTCGTAGGGTTGTCGCGCACCACAGCGAGAATCGAGAATCCGAGTGCGCTGCGGGTGTGCTTGTCGGCACGCTCCCACACCTCACGAGCGGCCTTGGACCGAGCCCGCGCGTCGAGCCCCATGCCCGGGCGCTGGATGCCCTGGCCGGGGAACGCGTAGACGGTCTTGGGTGCAGCGGTGCGAGCAGTGGCAACCATGACGAGTTCGCCCGCGACACGGCAGGACACCTCGATGAGCTCGGCACCCTGGTCGAATCCGGTGCGATCGACGCGAACGTCGATCTCGGCTCCGGGGCGGACCATGCCGAGGAAGCGTGCTGTCCACGCGGTGAGACGACGCGGAGGCGTCTTGGTGTCCTCGTGATCGACTGCGGTGACGGTTTGCTGCGCTGCAGCCGAGAGCCACATTCCGTGCACGATCGGGCTGCCGAGGCCGGCCAGTAGCGCGGCGGCATCCGAGGTGTGAATCGGGTTGTGATCGCCCGAGACCTGAGCGAACGCAGCCATGTTGCGCGGGGCCACGATGGTGGCCTGGCGACGGCGACGGCGCGGGGTGTCCTTGGCGTCGGCACCGACCGAACCGCCCGCGCGAGCCGGGTCGACGAGCTCGCCCTTGCCGGTGCGGCCGCGAATCGCGAAGCGCTCCACCAACGTTGCGACGGCCGGGGCGTCGAGACCCTCACCGAGCATGGCTCCGATCTCCACGGTGACCTCGACGACGCGTCCGAGATCGGTGTCGAGCACCTCTCCGGCAGCCGCCTTGACGACGAGAATGGATGTGTCGGTCGGTAATTGACCGACCAGGTTGACGCTGTGGTCGAGGTGGACGAGATCGAGCATTCCCTCGATCACGTCGATACCCTGTGCGTTCTTGGTCGCACCGAGGACGGCGAAGACCGCGGGCCAGCATGCACCGACGAGCACGTCGGGAACGGCCTTGCCGCTGACGGACAGGGTGTCCGGCAGTCCGGAGCCGGTAACGCCTGCGTGGTCGGTGATCAGATCGGGGATCCACGCGATGTTCAGCCGCGCGACGCCACCCTTGACTGCCGGAAGCTCTTGTCCGGCAGCGACACCGAGCAATGCCGACATAGCCTGCTGGGCATCCTGCGCGGTGACGACGGGAGCGCCGCCGTCGACGGTGGAGGCGGGCACCGTCAGACGGATGCGTACTTCCTTGCCGGGAGCGAGCGGAACCAGCAGTTCCACGTGCTCGCCATCGAGCACGGTCAGCGACGATCCGGTCTGCGGGTGCGAGGCGACCGTATCGGAATCGACGGTCCAATCTGCCGTATCACCGAGGCGTGCAACGGGGTTCTGCGTCATCCGCGACGCCCAGGTGACGTCGGGAGCTGCCAGCACGATGCCCAGCAGTCCGGGTGCGATCTCGGCATGACGACGACTCGCGATGGCCTCGGGCTCCACACCCTCGGCGAGAAGCTGGTCCGCGGTGGCCTTCTCGAACCGGTTGAGCAGCTCACCGACCGGCTCGTCCACCCGGGTGATACCGGCGACGGCAACGGTTCCGGGAATGATGCAGACCTGATCGGCGGAGTAGCGAGCGTCGTGTGCCTGCCAGAGCGAATCACTGCGCCACCAACGTCGCACGTCACCATCGACGACGGGAACGAAGTTGACCGGCTTGCCGGGCATGCGGCACAGCGAGGTGAAGAAGGTGATGTCGGCGGGGTGCAGGACCACGTCGGCGGCGTCGGGGAACTGCGCGAGCAGCGACTTCAGTGCTGCGCGGGGACGTTCGAGTACCTCGGGGTCGGAGAACAGGGTGGGGATGGGGCCGCGGTCGACCGGGTGCAGACGTGCCTCGGCGCGCTGGAGCATCTCGAGGAAGCGGGTGCGCCAGGTGATGTCGAGCCAGACCGATTCGCGTGCTTCGGTGACGGCGTCGGTGAACTCACCGCCGCAGTCGAAGTCGCTGCGCGAGTCCGTGCCGATGGCCAGGTCCAGGTAGCGGGCGAGCCACTGCTGGTAGGTCATGTCGGCGACGTCACCGAAGAACGGCTTGGCGGTGCCGTCGAGTGCGGCGATGATCTCGTCGCGGCGCTCGGCCACGGCGTCGGCGTTGCCGGCGACCTCGTCGAGCAGTCGACCACAACGCGATGCCGCGTTGTCGATCTCGTGGATGTCGGCACCGAGCTGGCTACGGCCCGAGGCCATTCCGCCGTTGGCGGTTCCGGCCCCCACCCAGTCGGGAGTTCCCGGGGTGTCGACGAGAAGCTGCTTGACCTCGGGTGCCGTCGTGGCTTCGAGAGTGGCCATCGCAGCGGTACCGACGAGGATGCCATCGAGAGGCATCTTGGGGTATCCGTGCACAGCGGACCAGGTTCCGGTCAAATAGTCCGCAGCCCGCTCGGGTGTTCCGATGCCGCCGCCGACACAGATGACGAGGTTGGGACGCGAGCGGAGCTCGGCGTAGGTGGTCAGCAGCAGGTCGTCGAGATCCTCCCACGAGTGGTGTCCGCCTGCGCGGCCACCTTCGATGTGGACGTTGACCTGGTAGGACGGAACCTCGTTGGCGATGCGGATCACCGCGCGGATCTGCGCGACGGTGCCCGGCTTGAACGAGACGTAGCTGATGCCGGCCTCGGACAGCTCCTCGATGAGGGCCACTGCCTCGTCGAGTTCCGGGATACCCGCGGTGACGACGACGCCGTCGATGGCCGCGCCCGCTGCACGCGCACGCTGCACGATGCGACGTCCGCCGAGCTGCAGCTTCCACAGGTACGGATCGAGGAACAGGGAGTTGAACTGGATGGCACGGCCGGGCTCGAGCAACGTGGAGAGCTCGGCAACGCGGTCGGTGAAGATGTCCTCGGTGACCTGCCCGCCACCGGCGAGCTCGGCCCAGTGACCGGCGTTGGCTGCGGCAGCCACGATCTTCGCGTCGACCGTCGTCGGCGTCATGCCGGCGAGCAGGATCGGCGAACGTCCGGTCATCTTGGTGAAGGACGTCTCGACGACGACGCGGCCGTCGGGCAGCGTCACGGGCTTGGGCGCGAATGCCGACCATGCGGGCTGCACCTCGGGGGCAGCTCCGGGGGTGAGCAGATTGCGGTGGCCGCCGCGTGAGGACGCGGCGATGATGCCGACGCCCTGTCCGCGCAATGCCGGCGTGGTCATGCGGGTGAGCAGGTCACCGGGTCCGAGATCGAGGATCCAATCGGCACCGGCGTCGACAACGCCGTCGATGGCCTCGACCCAGTCGACGGAATCGACCAGGATCTTCTGCGCCAGGCCGCGCGCGAGGTCGACGTCGAGGCCGCAGCGTTGCGCCCATGCGCTGACGAGTTCGACAGCGTCGTCGAGTGCGGGATGGTGGAAACCGATCTCGACCGGAAGCTGCTCGAACACCGGGGCGAACACAGCGCCGCCGCGTTTCTTGGCGTCGCGCTCCTTCTCTTCCGCGGCAGCGATCTGTTCACACTTCTCCTGGACGCGTGCCAGCTGCGCCGGCGGTCCCGAGAGTACGACGCGACGGCGGCCGTTGCGGATGGCGAGTGCAGCGGATCGTTCGGGCGCTCCGGCGATCTCGAGGTCGGCGATGATGGCCTGCAGACGTTCGGGTTCGACGTTGGCGACCGAGACCATCGGCGCACGGTCACCGGCACCGATGATGCCGCGGCGGCGACCGACGAGGCCTGCAGCAGCACCCACGAGTTGAGCGATCGCGAGGAAGTTCGCATCCTGTGCGCCGTCGGCAGCGACCGACTCGGCTGCAATCAGACCCTGCGAGTGTCCGACCACGCGAACGGGCGGGGCCTGCGCCGGGTCGAGCCCCTGCAGCTTCAACGCGCGCAGCGCTGCGACCTGCGTGAGAAATACCCCGGGAAGCGAGACTGCTGCCGAGGTCAGCGCCGCCTCGGACGGCCCGTAGGAGCCGACGGTGTCGTCGTCGGCGAGGTCCTGCTCGAGCATCCAGCCGATGGGGTCGAACCCGACCGAGCGCACGACCAGCAGCTCGTCGGACACGGGCGCGAGTACAGCCGCTGCCTCGTTGACGAGATCGGTCAGTTCGGGTTCGAGTGCCGAATCGCGCGCGAGCTCTTCGAGCGAACTCAGCCACGGCGCACCCTGACCGCCGAATGCCAATGCATAGGGCTCGCCCGCGGCGAATCGATCTGCCAGAGTCCGAGAACCGCCACTGCTTCTAGGGGCTTTGCCTGCGTTGCCTGTGCTTCGCGAGCCGCGTCCGTGTGCTGGTGAGCTCTCGTTGATCGTCAAGGCTGAAGATTCCTCTCGTGGACGCCTCGGGGGTCGAGGCGTTCGCTGTGATGGCTGCCGTGGTGCGTCGTGGGCAACAGGGCAAAGCGTGAGCCTGACTTCGTCGACAGGTCTCCTTCGCGCTGCTCCAGGTTGACACAAAATCATGAGGAAATCCTCAGGTTTGCTCGGACGTCCGAGTGCTACCAGCGAGTACGCCACGAGAAGCGTCTTTACTTTTTGTTTACCCGACTCGTCGGTAACCCACATTCGTGCTGGCGAGAGGATCGCGCTCAGCCTCAAAACATGAGGGAACCCTCGCATTTTTCGTTATCTTTTCGTGATGTGATCTCGAGCACAATCTTGCAACCGGCCGACTTGTCGGTGGGGTGCTCTACCTTCGCTACTCGAACCGCTCCGCATGAGAACGGTCGCCAGAATTCGGGGGGAATTCATGTATTCATCGGTCACAGACATCTGCGCGTCGAAAGAACTCGATGCAGTCTTGCTGCACATCGATTCGGTTGCGTCACAATCCCGTTCACCACACTGGACACCCGGGTGGCGCGGCGAGAGCGAAGTCGCGCTGCTCGATGCAATCTTCTCCGCACGCGCTCCCTACGGCGGGCCCTCGACCGGGGTACGGGCGGTGATCGGACGGTGGCGCGCCCATCGCGGCGACGACCGACTCGACGATTTGACAACCCTTGCAGAGCTGTCGTCGGATCCCGATGCGCTCGTCGAAATACTGTCCAACCGGCAGTTCGTGCCCGGCAACAGTCGAACCAAGGGGGCGGCCGCAGCAGTGGCGGCGCAGACGTTGATCTCGGTGGGCCTGAGCTGTTCGGCCGACTTCGCGTCGCACGACAAGCACCACTTCGATGCGTTTCGGGCAATCCCGGGCCTCGGCGAGACCACCTGGGAATGCATGCTCATGCACCTCGGAGTGCGCACGGAGAAGGCAAACCGACATCTGCACTCGTTCGTCGCGGACGCACTCGAACCGCTCCACCACGAGCTCGCCGCGGACATTGCCGAGGACCACTGTGCCCTGATCCTGGCGGCGGCGGCAAACGCACTGGACACCGACCTCGCCTCGCTCGAGCATGCCGTGTGGCGTTACCAGCACAAGTCACCCAGGGCGAAGCAACGTCACTCCGAGTCGGAAGTCCGATCAGCGGGCTGATCTCCAGACACAGGCCGATCACGAGACATCAGGGCCTGCACGCCGTCGAGGATGCGTTCCAATCCGAACAAGTAGGCGTGCACCGGGTCGCTGGCGGCGTCGTACGACGTCGCCGCGGCCGTCCCCACTCGAGACGACACCGGAAAGCGCTCCCGGTCCATCACCCGTTCGAGGATCGGAGCAGTAGCCGACCACCATTGGGCGTCGGTCATGCCCGACTGCTCCTTCACCCGAGTGACGCCGGCGAGGGCCCGCGCGGTTCCACAGACGTGGGTCAATACCAGCGTCAACACCGAGTCGATCTCGATGTCGGTCAGGCCCGTGCCGACCAACGGGCGCAACTCTGCCTCGTACTTGTCGTTGGTGTGCGGGCCCAGCACCGGCCGGGCGCCCTCCACCTCGAGCAGCCATGAATGCTGTTGATAGAGGACCCAATTGCGCTCGGCGACGAATCGCATCGCAGGACGCCATCCGCCGGGTACGGAGGACGGCTCGTCGACGTGCGAGTAGAGGCCCGAAAGGGATCTGTCGATCATCAGATCCGTCAGTTCCTCCCGACCCGGCACATGCGTGTAGAGCGACATCGCGCCGACGCCGAGACGTTCCGCCACGTTGCGCATCGACACGAATTCGAGCCCGTTCGCGTCGGCCAGTTCGATGGCGGCGTCGACGATCGCGTCCACGCTGAGCCCTGTTCGACTCGGCTTGCCACCCACACGCCATAGGAGTTCGAGCGTCCGTGCCGGGTCGAACGGGACGTCCTTCTTCGATGCCACCCAGAGAGTGTATCGGCACCGTACGGTGTACATCGTGCGACGTTCGCTCACAGAATGTGCAGTTGCCTACCTGTACAGGTCAGCATCCGAAAAATCTGTGGGCACACGGCCGAGCCGACCGAGCCGTCGACAACAACCACCCGAGTTGTAGACTTCATCGGCACGCGCGAGTGGCGGAATTGGCAGACGCGCTGGATTTAGGTTCCAGTGTCTCAGGACGTGGGGGTTCAAGTCCCCCCTCGCGCACGACGGCCGCAAGGGCCGAGATCACAGCCGAAGGTGGCTCGAATGCCCGGTGACGTGGACCAGGACGCAATATTCGCCGAGATTTCCGACGAACGACGCTCTCTCGCTCGCACTCTCGACTCCTTGACGCCCGAACAATGGGACGCCCCGTCCCTGTGCGACGCCTGGACGGTCCGCGACGTCGCCGCCCATCTGGTGGTGCCGCTGATCGTCCCGATCTGGAAATTCGGACTAGTGATGGTGCGCACTCGCGGGGACTTCGACCGCGCCAATCAGCTGATGACCACTCGGGTGCGTCTCGAGCACGGTTCCGAATTGCCCGCGCTCCTCGCGGCTAACGCCGACAAGAAGTTCACCCCGCCGGGACACGGTCCGCTGGCCCCGTTGTCCGACGTCATCGTGCACGGACTCGATACCTGTGCGCCACTGGGCATCGAGCACCACGTTCCCGACCACCGCATGACGACGATGCTCGACTTCCTTGTACCCGAGACCGGCGCGGCACCGTTCAAGGGTCCCGAACTTCGATTGCACTGGCGCGCAACCGATGTGGATTGGAACCGCGGCGAGGGCCCGGTCATCGAGGGAACGGCCGGTACTCTCGCCCTGGTTCTGACCGGACGCAGCAGCGCTCTCGCGGACGTCACCGGTCCCGGTGCCGAGCGACTAGCCGAAGCACGCGCGAACCGTCGTCGGTCGTGAGCGATACATGGCGGGAATCACCGGCCGCCCTCACCGCGTGACTACCTTCGGTAGTAGTACCTCCGGTACCGTCGAGGAGTGACTTCATCCCGCCCGACCCGTCGACCCGCGTTGATTGCGCTGGTCGTGGTCGCCGCGGCGGTCTGTCTCGGCCTCGGCTGGTGGCAGTGGGAACGCTTCGAGGCGGTCGGCGGAAACGGCCAGAACCTGGGATACGCGTTCCAATGGCCGTTGTTCGCCGCCTTCGTGGTCTACGCCTATCGCAAGTTCGTGCGTCTCGAGGACGAGGATCCCGACGAGGCGGCAGCGGCTAGGCCCGTCGGACCCACCGAGGTGCCCCTCGACCTGCTCCCCCAGCGCGATGCTCCGGCGGCCGACGCTGCGGACCTCGACGATCCCGAGGCCCGACAACTACTCGAGTACAACAGCTACCTCGCGGAGCTGAACGAATCCCGCGGGACCGACAGGAGCACCACGTGAGTTCGGCACCGGACAAGACGAAGGCGTCCACCAACAAGACCCAGAAGATCGCGTCTGCGTTGCTTCGTTACCGCGTTCTGGCCTACGCCACCGGAATCTGGCTGCTCGTACTCGTGACCGAGATGGTCGCGAAGTACATCTTCCAGGTCGAGAACGTGCCCAACTGGATTGCCGTCGTGCACGGTTGGGTCTACCTCGTCTACCTCATCCTCACGGTGGATCTCGCCATCAAGGTGAGGTGGCCTGCCGGACGCACTATCGGCACCCTGCTCGCCGGAACCATCCCGTTCCTGTCGTTCTACGTCGAGCACAAGCGCACCAAGCAGGTCAAAGCCGACTTCGGCGTCTGAGGTCAGCAGCTGACCGGCTGCGTGTTCGCCGAATCGAGCGCGTTCTCCACCAGCCGCTGCGCCGCCGGGTCGTACGAGATTCCTGTGTGCTCGACGACATTGCCGGGGCATACGTCCTGCAGCACCACGTTCGTATTTCCCGCACCGGTGAGCAACGAGGCCGTGTACGGAACCACGATCTGGTCGTACCGGGTGACGATTGTCGTGTACTCGATGCCCGAGACGGTGTCGCTGCCCTCGTTCAGCCGCTCGAGCACGTCGTCCTGCACCGGTGGGCCCGCCGTCGGGTAGTTCGGTGGAGACAGCGCCACAATCCGTGCCACCGTGCGATCCCCACCGAGGAAGCGCGCGTAGTAACGAGGCACTGTGCCACCTTTGGAGTGGCCCACGATGGACACTTTCTCGGCACCCGTCGCCGCGAGTACGGAATCGATGAACGTGGACAATTCCGCAGCACTCTCGGGAATGGGTTCGAGCGCACCGAATGCTCGAACCGGCCCGGTGTTTCCGTAGTCGATCGCGAACACGCAGTACCCGGCACCGGCGAGCTTCGGTGACAGCGATGCCCAGTTGTCGTAGGAGTTCTCCAGAAATCCGTGCACCAGCACCACCGGCTCGGGATGCTGTGCACTCGGAACACACGAGAAGTCGTTCGAACCCGGAGGCGTCACTCCCGGGTGGGCGATCGAGTAGGCGAAGGCCTCGGGGAAGGAACCTGCCGTAGGTGCCGCCGAGGCGGGGGTGCCCGTCAGACACACCGCGGCGGCGGCAACCCCTACCGTCAGCACTCGTCGCGCCGACACGCCGCTACCGCCCCGCCAACGCGTCGAGAGCCGGAATCAGCTTGCGCAGTGCGCGGCCCCGATGTGATGCCTCGTCCTTCTCTTCCGGGGTCAGCTGCGCGGCGCTGCGGCCGTCGCCCTCGGGCACGAATATGGGGTCGTAGCCGAAACCGTTCTCCCCAATCGACTCTCGGCCCACTACTCCGCGCCATTCCCCGCGGACCACGGTTTCGGTGCCGCCGGGAATCACCAGTGCACACGCCGACACGAAGGCCGCCCCGCGACGCTCGTCGGGCGTATCGCTCAGCTGCGCCAACACCAGCGCGGTATTGGCCTCGTCCTGCCCGTGCGTACCGGACCAGCGCGCCGAAAGCACGCCGGGCATGGCGTTCAGCGCATCGATCTCGATACCGGAATCGTCTGCCACACAGGCCATTCCGGTGGCTGCAGCGCCGTCACGCGCTTTCGCGAGCGCGTTGTCCTCGAAGGTCGCGCCGGTCTCGGGTGCCTCCGGAAAAGGCGGCACCTCGTCGAGACCGATCAAGTCGATACCCGCGAGGCCGGCGGCATCGAGAACCCGACGCAGTTCGCGCAGCTTCTTCGCATTGCGACTCGCGACCAGGAGCTTGGTGTCAGCCACCGAACTTCTTCTTCGATCCCGCAGCGGCAGGCTCGGGCAAATCGCCCGGGTACGGCAGTGCCAGAGCTTCCTTCTGAACCTCGAACAACTTCTCGATGCCGACGAACGCCGAGTCGAGCAACTTGTCGAGAGTGGTGCGAGGGAAAGTCGCGCCTTCTCCGGTGCCTTGGATCTCCACCAGAGTTCCTGTGTCGGTGGCCACGACATTCATGTCGACCTCGGCGCGCGAATCCTCTTCGTACGGCAAGTCGAGACGCACGCGGCCGTCGACGACACCGACGCTGACCGCGGCGATCATGCACGAGATCGGTTGCGGATCGGCGAGGCGGCCCGCTGCACGCAGGTAGGTCACTGCGTCGTTGAGCGCGACGAATGCTCCGGTGACGGCTGCAGTTCGGGTGCCGCCGTCCGCCTGGAGCACGTCGCAGTCGAGGGCAATGGTGTTCTCACCGATGGCCGCCAAGTCGATGCAGGCACGCAGTGAACGTCCGACCAGGCGAGAGATTTCCTGGGTACGCCCGCCGACCTTGCCCTTGACGGACTCGCGGCCGTTACGGGTATGCGTCGCCGCGGGCAGCATCGCGTATTCGGCGGTGAGCCATCCGAGTCCGGATCCCTTCCGCCAGCGCGGCACGCCCTCCTCGACGCTTGCCGTGCACATCACCCTGGTGTTGCCGAATTCGACCAGCACCGACCCTGCTGGATGGCTGGTGAATCCACGGGTGATCTTGATGTTGCGGAGTTCGTCGTCCGCCCTGCCGTCTTCTCGTCTGGACACGACTCGAAGCCTAGCGCGTCCTCAGACGGTGAATACGTCCCCCGGAAGAACGGCATGCACCGGTCCACTGAACTCCGCTTTGGCCTCGGCGATGACGTCCTCACGGGAGGTCCACGGCGGGATGTGGGTGAGCAACAGTTCCCGCACTCCGGCGTCACGCGCGATGCGACCTGCCTCCGTACCGGACAGGTGTACACCCTCGGGCCGATCCGGGCTGTCCGTCCACGACGCCTCGCAGAGAAAGACATCGGCGTCCCGAGCCAGATCCTGCACGGCCTGGCACATGCCGGTGTCTCCGCTGTAGGCGAAGATCTTTCCCGCACCCGTCGTCACTCGCATGCCGTACGACTCCGGGGGGTGGAACACCTGCCGAGTCAGAATCGACAGCTTTCCGAATTCCACCGTGCGGCCGTCCACCCAGCGACGCAGGTCGATGGTGTCGGACATGTCGTCGATCTGCCCACCGCACTCCGCGGACGCCACCCCGAGCCGGAACGCTGTGTCCTTGGGCCCGTAGACGATCGCTCGACCTTCCGGCGGAGCGGGGTGGTAGCGACGCCACACCAGTAGACCCGGAACATCGAGGCAATGATCGGCGTGCAGATGCGTGAGCAGGACACTGACATCTCCGGGGTCGGCGTACCGCTGCAACGCCCCGAGCACACCGGGACCGAAGTCGAGGACGACCGGAGCGGTCTCCTCTTCCTCCAGTAAGTAGCCCGACGCGGGTGAATCGGGCCCGGACACACTGCCCGAACATCCCAGGACGGTAATTCGCATGTAAGCCATGCTGCCACGCCGAGCGCGTACTCGAAACGTTCGGGCAGTATTGGCGCGCGAGTCGGCGAAATTCACCGCCGAACGCAGCTGTGTGCGCGCTTACTTCGCGGTCACGGAGTGGGCCGATCGAGTGCCTTGGCTCGGGCTCGCTCGGCGCGCGCGTCGGCGGACAACATCCGGGCGGCGATCACTCCACCCACGGCACCGAACAGGTGGCCTTGCCACGAGATGTTCGGATCACTCGGCAGCACGCCCCACAGAGCGCTGCCGTACAGCACGAACACCACGACACCGATCGCCAATTGCCCGAGCTTGCGGGTGAAGAATCCGCGTACGAGCAGATAGGCGATGAAGCCGAAGACCAGGATCGACGCGCCGATGGTGTTTCCGGCCCCCGCCGTGAGCCACGTCCCGAAACCGCCCACGACCCAGATGATCCCGATGGCCGCGAGACCGCGCGCCATCCCCGAGAGCAACACCAGAAATCCCAGAACGGCGATCGGCACGGTGTTGGCGATCAGATGCTGCCAATCGTCGTGCAACACGGGCGCGAACAGAATGCCCCACAATCCGTCGAGCGAGCGCGGCTCGATCCCATTGCGTTCCAGTCTCGAACCGCTGGCCACATCGACGATCTCGATGACCCACAGCAGTGCGGTGAACGCTCCGACGAACACGGCCGCCTGCATCCAGACCGGCCGCTCACGTTCGCCGGAAAGCTTGCCGGTATCACTCATGATCGCCTCCAACCTCGGTACCTCCACGGTACCCGGCCGAATGCGACTCCAGGCCTGTCCTCAGGTGCGCGTGACGAACGCCGACGGGAAGATCTGGCGGTAGGTGGGGATGCCGGCCACCGAGGTGGCGTCGAGCAGAGCCCGCACGATCGCCCGCTCCACGACGATCGCCGCCGCTTCGGTGACCGCCGCCAGCACCGGTAACTCCGCCGAGAAGGCAGCGGGAACCGAGGACTCGGCACCGACGGCTCTGGTTGCCGTGGACACGGCGAAAATCGTGTCCCCGTCGAGCGGCGAGTGTGCCGGTCGGATGGCCCGTGCCAGACCGTCGTGACCTGCGATCGCAATACGCTTGCACGACGCCGACGACAGCGCCGCATCGGTGGCCACCACACCGATCGTCGTGTTCAGGGCAGTGCCCTTCGGTTCGAGCGCCAGCGCGGTCCACACCTCGTTGACGTCGGGCGTGCGCATGCCGAACGCCGCGGGTCCGAGGGTGCCGGTGCCCCACAACGATCCGGTGCGGGGATCGAACACCGCGCCCACGGGATTGGCGACCATCAGCGCCGCGACGGTGACCCCGTCGGCCGGGCCGCCCTCGATCACCGTGCTCGCGGTCCCCACGCCGCCCTTGAGAACGCCGGCACGAGCACCGACGCCTGCCCCGACCGAGCCCGTGGCGAACTCGGACGCCGCTGCTGCCGCCGCCAGGTAGCCGAACTCCGCCGTCGGGCGCACAGCCCAGTCACCGACCGGGAGATCGAAGATCACCGCGGCCGGCACGATCGGAACGACGTGATCGGGGCTTCCCATCGGAATACCCTGACCGTGCTCTTCGAGCCATCGCATGACGCCGTCGGCGGCAGCGAGCCCGTAGGCACTACCCGCCGTCAACACGATCGCGTTGACGTGCTGCACGGAGTGGCTCGGATCGAGCAGATCGGTCTCGCGAGTTCCCGGCCCGCCGCCTCGGACGTCGACTGCAGCCGTCGCACCGCCGAGGGCACGCACCACGGTGCACCCGGTGGCCGATCCGGACCCCATCGCGGCGTCGCTGTCGAGTTCGTGATGATGACCGACCAGCAAACCTGCGACGTCGGTCAGACGATCCTGTGGTCCGGGTGTCGAGAAGGCTGCGGTCACACGCGCGTCCTAGGGAATGAGGACCTGCACGAGTGAATCCTGCATCCAGGTCAGCCAGTGATACACGTCGAGATGCGGAGCACGAGGATCACCCTCGTCGAGGACGTCGGGTGTGTCCGCACTGATCCCCAGAGTGGTGCCGAGCGCCAACCGCACGTCGTTGAGGCCAGTCAACCATGCATCGGCCTGTTCCTGGGTGAGCATGATCTTGCCACCGGCCTCGGGAAGGGTTGCCAGAATCATCGATCCAGCGGCCATCTTCTCGTCGATGATCTCGGGCTCGTGCAGTCCGCGCAACGCACCGTTGAGGTCGGCCGGGTCTTCCTCGTCGCGGCCGGGGTCGGCGCGGTGGAAGTCCGGCAGCAGCCGTGCCAGTGCGGCATCCTCGGGCGGGCTGCTGTGCCCGGTGCGCAGCCCGGTCATCGCCGCGAGTTCGTCGGTGGGGGCGGCTGCGGAGCGGTCGCGCAGCAATCCGAGAACCGACCCGACGAGAGATCGAAGCACGGCGGCCTCACGGGCGTCGATCTCGGATTTGATCTTGACTCCGGACAGCGAGTTCCGTCTCGTCCACGTGCGCACTGTTGCTGATGTCCTGTCTCGAAAGAGGTGGCGAGCTACTACTTGTCCTGCTGCATGGTGGCCCACAGGCCCGCCGCGTGCAGGCGTCGAACATCGTTTTCCATCGCATCGCGCTCACCACTGGACACGACGGCTTTGCCCTCGGAATGCACCTGCATCATCAGCTCGGTGGCCTTGGCCTTGCTGTACCCGAAGAGTTTCTGAAAGACGTACGTCACGTAGTGCATCAGGTTGACCGGGTCGTCCCACACGATCGTGACCCACGGAGTGTCGTGTGACTCGTCGGCGGCCACGGCCTCGGTCTGAGCCGGAACCGCCTGAGGTGACGCTGCTACGACAGCACTCGCCGAGACGCCGTCCACGGGCAGCAGCGATCCATCCACCGTCAAACAAGGCATGCCACACAGGGTACGGCGTGTCGGGGCAGCGTCCCACGCACGCCCCTACGCTCGTAGGGTGGGCGAGGTGAGCAACGACGCGACCACCGATCACGCCACCTCCAGTACCGCGCTACTGACCGATCAGTACGAGTACACGATGCTGTCAGCTGCTCTGGCCAGCGGCAACGCGGATCGCCCCTGTAGTTTCGAGGTGTTCGCGCGAAGGCTGCCCGCAGGCCGCCGGTACGGGGTCGTCGCAGGCACCGGGCGCATCCTCGAGGCCGTCGAGCGCTTTCGCTTCGGCCCGGACGAGCTACGCATCGTCGCCGAATTCCTGGACGCCGACACCGTCGAATGGCTGCGCAACTACCGATTCACCGGCGATATCGACGGCTATCGCGAGGGTGAGCTCTACTTTCCCGGCTCCCCCGTGCTGACCGTCCGCGGCACCTTCGCCGAGTGCGTCGTTCTGGAGACTCTCGTGCTGTCCATCCTCAATCACGACAGTGCGATCGCGTCGGCGGCAGCACGGATGGTGGCGTCCGCGAAGTCCCGATCGATCATCGAGATGGGGTCGCGGCGCACCCATGAGGAAGCGGCGGTCGCCGCATCACGCGCGGCTTACCTCGCCGGGTTCACCGCGACGTCCAACCTCGAAGCCGTCCGCCGGCACGGTGTTCCCGGAGCAGGAACCTCGGCCCACTCCTTCACGCTGCTGCACACCACCGCCGACGGCCCGGACGAACGTTCCGCCTTCGCGGCGCAGGTCCGAGCACTCGGGGTGAGCACCACCCTGCTCGTCGATACCTACGACATCACTCAGGGCGTCACCAACGCCATCGAGGTGGCCGGACCCGAACTCGGTGGCGTACGCATCGACTCCGGTGATCTCGGAGTGCTCGCGCGGCAGGTGCGTGACCAGCTGGACGCTCTGGGCGCGCCGAAGACCAGGATCGTGGTCTCGGGTGATCTCGACGAATACGCAATCGCCGCTCTGCGGGCCGAACCCGTCGACTCCTACGGCGTCGGCACTTCCCTGGTGACCGGTTCCGGTGCACCGACGGCGGGGATGGTCTACAAGTTGGTGACAGTCGACGGCATCCCCGTCGCCAAGCGCAGCAGTCACAAGGAGTCGCGCGGAGGCACCAAGGCCGCGGTGCGGACGGCACGAAGCACCGGAACCGCCGTCGAGGAGATCGTGCATCCGTTCGATTCTTCCCCGACCGTCGACGACGATGTGACGGTGGAGACGTTGACCACGCCGTTGATGCGCGGCGGCGAGCGCGTCCCCGGCCTCCCGACCCTGGACGACGGCCGCGACCTGCTCGCGCGACGCCTGGTCAGCCTGCCGTGGGAGGGCTTGAAACTGTCCCAGGGCGAACCGGCGATACCCACCCGCTTCGCCCCGGAGTGACGGCGGTGTCGATACCGAACCGGGTGGGCGATCGGCAGTAGTCTGCTTCGGTGCCGTCGAAGACCGAGTTGCCCACCGTTCCCGCTCTCCTGCAGGTCGCGGTGCACTCGCTCGGCGGCAAGGAACGGAGCAACCAGCTGACGATGGCCTCGGCGGTGGCGCACTCGATCGACACCGGTGAGCATCTGGCAGTGCAGGCAGGCACCGGAACCGGCAAGTCCCTCGCCTACCTCGTTCCGAGCATCAGGCATGCGGTGGAATCGGGCAAGACCGTCATCGTCTCCACCGCCACGATCGCGCTGCAGCGGCAGCTGGTCGACCGCGACCTACCTCGCCTGTCCGACGCCTTGACCGAGGCCGTCGGCCGCCGTCCGAAGTTCGCAATCCTGAAGGGCCGCAACAACTATTTGTGCATGAACAAGATCCATACCGGGGCTGCGCAAGAGGCACCCGATGCGGAACTGTTCGACCCGTTCGCCGTCTCACGCATGGGCCGGGAAGTGGTGCGGCTGACGAAGTGGTCGTCCGAGACCGAGACCGGCGATCGCGACGACGTCGTTCCCGGGGTCAGCGATCAGGCCTGGCGCCAGGTCAGCGTCACCGCGCGTGAATGCCTGGGCAAGTCCCGTTGCCCTGTCGGTGAGGACTGCTTCGCCGAACGCGCCCGCACCGAGGCCGCCCAGGTCGACGTGGTGGTGACCAATCACGCGCTGCTCGCGATCGACGCCATCACCGGAATTCAGATCCTGCCCGAGCACGACGTCGTGGTCGTCGACGAGGCCCACGAGCTGGTCGACCGAGTGACCGGCGTTGCCACCGAGGAGCTGTCGGCCGCGACCGTCACCGCCGCGGCGCGTCGTAGCGCCAAGCTCATCGAAGAGGAGACGGTCGATCAGCTCGAAGGAGCAGCCGAGAACTGGGCTGCGATTCTGGACGAGCTACCCCCGAGTCGCTGGCAGTCCCTACCCGACGGCGTGGGACCTGCGCTCGCCTCGATCCGCGATGCCGCCTGGGCAGTACGCACCGCGATCGGCCCCAACAAGCAGGGCATGGCGGCCAGCGACCCCGAGGCCGCCGCGGCCCGCAGCGCCGCACTCGTCGCGGTTGACGAGGTCCACGACAGCGCCGTGCGCGTCCTCACGGCGTTCGACGAACCCGATCCGGCCAAACGCAAAGACGTCGTCTGGCACGCCGTCGACGACTTTCGCGGCAACGTCAAACGCACCGTCCGCATCGCACCGCTGTCGGTCGGCGGACTGCTGAGAGCTCGTCTGTTCGCCGAGTCCACCGTGGTGCTCACGTCCGCGACCTTGACCGTCGGTGGATCGTTCGACGGGTTGGCCGTCAACTGGGGGCTGCCGGCGGAGAAGCCGTCGCGCAGTGACACTGCGATGGCCTCGGGTGTGGAGCCGCCGTCCGATACGGGGTCGATCAGGTGGAATTCGCTCGACGTCGGCTCGCCGTTCGATCATGCCCGCGCCGGCATCATGTACATCGCCAAGCATCTGTCGCCGCCCGGACGCGACGGTCTCTCGAAGTCCTCTCTCGACGAAATCGAGTCGCTCGTCAGCGCGGCAGGCGGCCGCACGCTCGGGCTGTTCTCTTCGATGCGCGCCGCCAAGGCCGCGGCGGAGGAGATGCGCGAGCGCCTCGACACGCCGATCCTGTGTCAGGGGGACGACTCCACCGGCGCTCTGGTGCAGAAGTTCGCCGACGACGAGGCCACCTCCCTGTTCGGGACGCTGTCTCTGTGGCAGGGCGTCGATGTCCCCGGCCCGTCGCTGAGTCTGGTGATCTTGGACCGCATTCCGTTTCCGCGGCCCGACGATCCACTACTCGTCGCCCGGCAGCAGGCCGTCGAATCCCGCGGTGGCAACGGCTTTCTGGCCGTCGCCGCCAACCATGCGGCTCTGCTGCTGGCACAGGGCGTCGGTCGCTTGCTTCGAAGCGTCGACGACAAAGGCGTTGTCGCCGTTCTCGATTCACGCCTGGCCACTGCCCGTTACGGCGGCTACCTGCGCGCCTCACTGCCGCCGTTCTGGGAGACTTCGGACCCGGAGGTGGTCCGCAAGGCCCTCACCCGCCTGGCCGGAAAGTAAGCAACCCCTACGGAGTCGCCACCAAACCGAGCTCGGCGTCCGACGCCAGGCCATCGTGATGCGGCAGCACTCGCACCGTGTAGCCCACTGCGCCACTGTGCGGCAGCGTGCACTCGCCGGCATAGACGTGCTCGCCGCCGTCGGTCCCGACGTGCGTCATGGCCGTCGTGCGGATGTCGGTGAGGTTCTCCTCCTCGTCGACGCGACCCACGACCGCCTGCACCACCACGTCCGACGCGTCGAGTCCACCGAGATCGACGTTTGCGCGCAGCGACAACCCGGCCCCGATCACCGGGGTGTCCGGTAGTCCGTCACTGTCGACCCGGGTGACTTCGACTGCACGCCAGGCCTGTTCGACGCGGCGGCGGTACGACGCCACGTCGGTGGCACCGCGGTGACCGTCGGCCGACGCCGCGCGAACGGACTCGGCGGCCGGCGCGTAGTAACCGAGTGTGTACTCCTGGACCATTCTCGACGCCAGCACCTTGGGGCCGAGCTGGTCGAGGGTGTGCCGCACCATTTCGATCCACCGATTCGGCACTCCGTCCTCGCCGCGGTCGTAGAACTTGGGCAACACGGCCTGCTCGAGCAACTCGTACAGCGCAGCCGCTTCGAGGTCGTCTCGTCGCTCGTCGTCGGTCACGCCGTCTGCGGTCGGGATCGCCCAGCCGTTCTCACCGTCGTACATCTCGTCCCACCACCCGTCGCGAATCGAGAGGTTGAGTCCTCCGTTGAGTGCGGATTTCATACCCGAAGTACCGCAGGCTTCGAGCGGTCGCAGCGGATTGTTCAGCCACACATCGCATCCCCAGTACAGGAAGCGCGCCATGGACATGTCGTAGTCGGGCAGGAACACGATGCGGTGCCGTACGTCGGCTTGGTCGGCGAATTTCACAATTTGCTGGATGAGCGCCTTGCCGCCGTCGTCCGCGGGATGTGACTTGCCTGCTACCACCAGCTGTACGGGACGAACGGGGTCCAACAACATCGCGCGCAGCCGCTCGGGTTCACGCAGCATCAGCGTCAGGCGCTTGTAGGTCGGCACCCGTCTGGCAAATCCCACGGTGAGCACGTCAGGATCGAAAACGTGTGCAGTCCAACTGATCTCAGCCTCTGTCGAACCGCGTTCGAGTGCCGAACGGCGCACTCGGCGGCGCACCTCGTCCACCAACTGCGCGCGCAGGTTGTTTCGCGTGGACCACACGCGTCCGGAGGACAGTTCGCCCTCCTGCGCCCATTCTCGAGCAGACCACGTCGGCGCATGGACGCCGTTGGTCACCGATCCGATCGGCACCTCCGAGGCGTCGAATCCTTGCCACAGACCGTTGAACATGTCGCGGCTCACGATGCCGTGCAGCTTCGAGACGCCGTTGGCGCGTTGCCCCAGACGCAGACCCATGTGCGCCATGTTGAACACGGAGGCGTCGCTCTCGCCGCCGAGGGCGAGAATGCGGTCCATCGGTAGCCCCGGCAGCAACGACGAGTCCGAGCCGCCGTCGTTGCTACCGAAGTAGTGCCGAACGAGATCGGCGGGGAATCGGTCGATGCCTGCGGGAACCGGGGTATGGGTGGTGAAGACGGTGCCGGCCCGCACCGCCGCCAGAGCCGAGTCGAAATCCAGTGCGTCCGTGGTGACCAGTTCCCGAATTCGTTCGACACCGAGGAAACCTGCGTGACCCTCGTTCATGTGGAACACCTCGGGGTCGGGCAGCCCGTGCGCTCGGGTGTAGGCCCGGATCGCTCGGACTCCGCCGATACCGGCCAGAATCTCCTGCTTGATGCGGTGATCCTGATCGCCGCCGTACAAGCGGTCGGTCACTCCGCGGAGCTCCGGATCGTTGTCGGCGATATCCGAGTCGAGCAACAGCAGTGGGATGCGACCCACCTGGGCGATCCACACGCGCGCCCGCAGTACTCGCGATCCGGGCATGGACACGTGGATCAGCACGGGCGAGTCGCCGCCGTCGGTGAGCAGCCGCAGCGGAAGCCCGTGTGGGTCGAGGGACGGATAGCGCTCGGCCTGCCAGCCGTCGGCCGTCAGCGATTGCCGGAAATACCCCGAGCGGTAGAGCAACCCGACGCCGATCAACGGCAGACCCAGATCGGAGGCCTCTTTGAGGTGATCCCCAGCCAGGATGCCGAGTCCGCCGGAATAGTTCGGCAACACTTCGGTGACGCCGAACTCCATCGAGAAATAGCCGATGCCCGACGGCAGAGCACGGCCCTCGGCCAGCTCGTTCTGGTACCACAGCGGACGCGCCAGGTAGTCGTGCAAGTCCGCCTCGGCCGCATCCAGCTCGGCCAGGAACCGATCGTTGCCCGCAAGTTCCTCGAGGCGCGCCGGTGCAACGGCTCCGAGCACCGCAACCGGATCACGTTCGAGTTCGGTCCACAGCAGCGGATCGATGTGCTCGAACAGATCTTGCGTCGCCGGGTGCCACGACCACCGAAGGTTTGTCGAGAGCTCGGCGAGGGCATTCAAGCGGGCGGGAAGGTGGGCTCGGACGGTGAATCGGCGCAAAGCTTTCACAGAGTCGAACCCTACCCACGGATACCTGTGTCGATGGGCGGCTTACATGAAATCCGAGATCCCGCGTTCGTCGCGGGCAGTATCGGTTGGCGCACGCGCCGACTGCGTTGCTGCATTACGGTTGACGAGTAGAAGCACACCAAGATCGGTTCGACAAGAGGTTGCGCCCGCGCAGCCATACCTCTAGCGAAGAATGGAGTGTGAAGTGACAGGTCGACTTGGTATCGACAATGTCCTTCCAGATACGACGACCGGGAAGTACCCCGCGAAAGCGGTGGTGGGCGAGACATTTCCGGTTTCGGCCGATGTCTGGCGCGAGGGTCACGACGCAGTGGCCGCAACACTGTCGGTGCGCGGACCGGGAGGCAAGCTCGAGCGCATTCCGATGACGCCGGGCCGCGAACCCGACACGTTCGACGCGGTGTTCGTTCCCTCCCGGCCGGGTTACTGGATCTGCCGGATCGAAGCGTGGAGCGACCCGATCAGTACGTGGCGTCATGCCGTCGAAGCGAAGCTCGGCGTCGGCCAGAGCGCGCACGAGCTCGCGAACGACCTGGAGATCGGGGCGCGCTTGTTTCTGCGCGCCGCGACCGGCGTTCCCGCCGAGAGCAGGCAGTTGCTGGCCGATGTCGCCGCTGCACTGCGAGACACCGATCGCCCGCTGCCGGCCCGAGTGTCCTCGGCGTTCGCGTCGTCGGTTGCCGAACTGCTGTTCGCGCATCCGCTCCGCGAGCTGGTGACCAGATCCCGTGCGGTCAACATCTGGGTCGACCGCAATCTCGCACTCAACGGTGCCTGGTACGAGTTCTTCCCTCGGTCGACGGGCGGATGGAACGAGGACGGATCGCCGCGACACGGCACGTTCGCGACGTCGATCGAGCAGTTGCCCCGCATCGCGCGAATGGGATTCGACATCGTCTACCTGCCGCCGATCCACCCCATCGGCACGATCAACCGCAAGGGGCCCAACAACACGTTGACTCCCGGCCCCGAGGATGTCGGGTCGCCGTGGGCGATCGGATCGAAGGACGGCGGGCACGACGCCATCCATCCCGAGCTGGGGACCGAGGACGATTTCCTCGCGTTCGTCGCCGCCTCGAAAGAGCACGGTCTCGAAGTTGCACTCGACCTCGCCCTGCAGGCCGCTCCCGATCACCCATGGGCCGCAACACATTCGGAGTGGTTCACGGTATTGCCGGACGGCACGATCGCGTACGCCGAGAATCCGCCGAAGAAGTACCAGGACATCTACCCGGTCAATTTCGACAACGACCGACGTGGCATCTACGAAGAGGTTCTGCGGGTCGTCCGATACTGGATATCCTTGGGAGTCAAGGTCTTCCGAGTCGACAACCCGCACACCAAGCCACCGGACTTCTGGGAATGGCTCATCGCCGAGGTCAAGAAGACCGACCCGGACGTACTTTTTCTCGCCGAGGCGTTCACCCGTCCGGTCCGCATGTACGGTCTCGCTCAACGCGGGTTCACCCAGTCGTACACGTACTTCACCTGGCGTACGGCCAAGTGGGAGCTCACCGAGTTCGCCGAGGAGCATGCCCGACGGGCCGATGACGCGCGTCCGAATCTGTTCGTCAACACCCCGGACATCCTGCACGAGAGCCTGCAGCACGGCGGCCCCGGAATGTTCGCTCTGCGAGCAGCTCTGGCCGCAACTCTGGCTCCGACCTGGGGTGTCTACTCCGGATACGAGCTGTACGAGCATCAGGCCGTGCGCGAGGGCAGCGAGGAGTATCTGGACTCCGAGAAATACGAGCTGCGTCCACGCGACTTCGAGGGGGCGCTGGCCCGGGGTGAATCGCTCGAGCCCTGGATCACCACCCTCAATTCCATTCGCCGCGCCCACCCCGCACTACAGCAACTCCGCAACATCCACTTCCACACGATCGACAACGAAGCGCTGATCGGATACTCCAAGTTCGATCCGCAGACCGGTGACTCCGTCCTGGTGGTGATCAACCTCAACCCGTTCGGAGCCGAGGAAGGCACGGTCCACTTGGACATGCCCGCACTCGGACACGACTGGCAGGACACCCTGACGATCAAGGACGAGGTGAGCGGCGTCCATTACGACTGGGGCCACACCAACTTCGTCCGACTCGAGCCCTGGACCTCGGTGGCGCACATCTTCACGCTCCCCCACATCCCCTACCCGGCACGAATCGAACTGGCCTACCGCGGCAACCGAAAGTGAAGGGATTCAACGTGACCAAGAATCCGACGACGCCCGAAGACACCGTCGCAGCCCCGTCCGACAACGACCTCGATCTCATCGCTGCGGGTCGGCACTACAACCCGCATTCCGTCCTCGGCGCGCACCCGGTGGCGGGCGGAACAGCAATTCGCGCGCTCAAGCCCGATGCCGAGAAGGTGGTGGCACGCGTCGGCGGTGTCGACCACGAGTTGACGCACGTCGCACACGGAGTCTTCTCGGCTCTGATCCCGTTCGAGGACCTGATCGACTACCGCCTCGTGGTCACCTGGCCGGGCGGTCACGTATCGGAATCCGCCGATGGATACCGATTCCTGCCCACTCTCGGTGAACTGGATCTGCACCTGTTCGGCGAGGGTCGCCACGAGCGCTTGTGGGACATCCTCGGCGCACACCAGCAGTCGTACGCCACCCCCGACGGCCCGGTCACCGGCACCTCGTTCGCCGTCTGGGCCCCGGCCGCCCAGGGCGTTACTCTGGTGGGCGATTTCGACGGCTGGACCGGGCGAAGTTGGCCGATGCGCGTACTCGGTTCCACTGGCGTGTGGGAACTGTTCGTCCCCGACATCGCACCCGGGGCGCTGTACAAGTTCCGCGTACACGGCTCCGACGGTTCGGTGAAGGACAAGGCAGATCCGATGGCGTTCGCCACCGAGGTCCCGCCGTCGACTGCCTCGGTCGTCACCGCGTCCTCCTACACCTGGAACGACGAGTCCTGGCTGGACACCCGGGCCGGAATCGAGCCGACGCAGGCACCGATGAGTGTGTACGAAGTCCACCTGGCGTCCTGGCGACCGGGCCTCGGGTACCGGGAGCTCGCCGAACAGCTGGCCGAGTACCTCACCGAAACCGGCTTCACCCACGTCGAGCTCCTCCCCGTCGCCGAGCATCCGTTCGGCGGCTCATGGGGCTATCAGGTGACGTCGTATTACGCACCGACCTCCCGTTTCGGCAGCCCCGACGACTTCCGCTTCTTCGTCGATCATCTGCACAGCGCCGGCATCGGCGTGATCGTCGACTGGGTTCCCGCGCACTTCCCCAAGGACGAATGGGCCCTCGCGAGGTTCGACGGTGGCCCACTGTACGAACACGGAGATCCGCAGCGCGGTGAGCAACTCGATTGGGGCACACTGGTCTTCGACTTCGGCCGACGCGAGGTACGCAACTTCCTCGTTGCGAACGCGCTGTACTGGATCGACGAGTTCCACATCGACGGACTGCGCGTCGACGCCGTGGCCTCCATGCTGTACCTGGACTACTCACGCCCCGAGGGCGGCTGGTCGCCGAACATCTACGGGGGCCGCGAGAACCTCGAGGCCGTCACCTTCCTGCAGGAGATGAACGCGACGGTGCACAAGAAGCACCGCGGGGTCGTCACCGTGGCCGAGGAGTCGACGGCATGGCCCGGCGTCACCCGACCGACCAATGTCGGCGGACTGGGCTTCAACATGAAGTGGAACATGGGTTGGATGCACGACACCCTGGGCTTCCTCGGGCGTGATCCCATTCATCGCAGCTACCACCATCACGAGATCACCTTCTCCCTCGTCTACGCGTGGAGCGAGAACTATCTGCTCCCCATCAGCCACGACGAAGTGGTGCACGGCAAGGGCACGCTGTGGACTCGGATGCCCGGCGACGACTACGCCAAGGCGGCCGGTCTGCGCGGCATGCTCGCCTACATGTGGGCACACCCCGGTAAGCAACTGCTGTTCATGGGACAGGAATTCGGTCAGACCCGTGAGTGGTCCGAGGAACGCGGTCTCGACTGGCATCAGATCGACGAGGAGCCGCTGCACAAGGGCGTCAAAACCCTGGTGTCCGACCTCAACTCGACGTACCGGTCGCATCCGGCACTCTGGACACTCGACACCTCTCCCAGCGGATATTCGTGGATCGACGCCAACGACACCGAGAACAACGTGCTGAGCTTTCTGCGGTACGGGTCGGACGGTTCGGTCATCGCGTGTATTTTCAACTTCTCCGGTACCGAGCACGGAAGCTATCGTGTGGGACTACCGGAACCCGGTCGCTGGATCGAGATCCTCAACACCGATGCAACGGAATACGGCGGCTCCGGCGTGGGCAACCTGGGTGAAGTGACGGCAACATCGCACTCGTGGCACGGTCGACCGGCGTCAGGCCAGGTCGCCCTCCCGGCCAACGGGGCGATCTGGATACAACTGGAGCAATAGATGAGTGGCGGCCGCACATCCCGTCTCGTGGCCGCGGCCGCCACCGCAGGGCTCCTCCTGCTGACCGCATGTACGCAGACGGTCGGCGGGAACGCCGTGTCCATCTACGAGAACCCGTTCACCGTCGCGGGCCTTCCCGTCACCAGCGGGCCGAGCGGTCTGCGGCCGGGGGTGCCCGATTCGACGATCGTCGTGGAGAACTCCGAGGGCACCGACTCGGACATTCTGGCGACCAACGCCGTCGACGACATTCAGCAATTCTGGTCCGAGCAGTATCCGATCCTGTTCAAGGGCTCGTTCACGCCGGTCACCGAGGTGGTCTCGTGGGACGCCTCCGAGGACGAGGGATCCGGCATAAGGTTCTGCGGAGACCGGACCGGCGGTATCCCGAACGCCGCCTACTGCACGCGAGACGACTCGATCGGCTGGGACCGCACTATTCTCCTACCGGCTCTGGTCGATGCCTTCGGGCCGATGTCGGTGGTGATGGTGATCGCTCACGAATACGGTCACGCCATTCAACATCAGTCGGGCCTGGTCGGCGACGACACCCCGACCATCGTTGCCGAGCAACAGGCCGACTGCTTCGCCGGCGCATTCATACGCCATGTGGCAGAGAACAATTCACCTCACTTCACCATCAACACCTCGGATGGACTCAACGGTGTTCTGGCGGCGACCGTCGCCGTGCGCGACGTGGACCCCAACGATCCCGAGTCGGTACACGGATCTGCATTCGAACGAGTGACTGCCGTACAGATCGGCTTCACCGACGGAGCGGCGGCCTGCACCGGCATCGACGAGGCCGAAATCGATTCACGCCGAGCATCGTTGCCGCAGAAGTTCGATAGCGCCGACGATTCCGGCGAGCTACCGGTCACCGAGGATTCCCTCGGCGCATTCACGCGATCGTTCGAAACGGCGCTACCCGTCGCTGATCCGCCGACCGTGGACTACTCCGGGTCGGACACCGATTGCGCCGACGCCGAGGCCACCGCGCCGGTGTCGTACTGCCCGTCGACCAACACCATCGGTGTCGATGTCGAGGACTTGGCCGAAATCGGGCAGCCCGAGACCCCGCAGCGCGGAGACATCTTGCCGCTCAACGTATCCGGTGACTACAGCGCGTATGTACTGTTCGCGTCGCGCTACACCCTCGCTGTACAGAAGGAAGCAGGCCAAACGCTCGACGACCCACAGACCGCACTTCGCTCCGCATGCCTTTCCGGAGTCATCACCGCAGCGTTGAGCGCCGAATCCAACGATGCCGCACTCGAAATCCGGCTCTCGCCCGGCGATCTCGACGAAGCTGTCTCCGGTCTACTCAGCGACGGATTGGCCGCCAGCGACGTCAACGGAACGACGCTGCCGTCCGGCTTCTCCCGAGTCGACGCGTTTCGCTCGGGGGTTCTCGGCGGCCGGCAATCGTGCGAGGCACGGTACAGCTGATCGATCAGTACAGCGCGGATGCGAGCTTGCGGCGCGCGGACACCACCAGTGGATCGGCCGCGTCGAACAACTCGAACAATTCGAGCAACCGGGTGCGTAGTGCGGTCCGGTCGTCGCCCGCACTGATCTTGATGCCCTCGATGAGCCGAGCAAAGGCTTCCTCCGGCTGCTGACCGGCCATCTCGGCGTCCGCGGCGTCGATTCGAGCCTGGACGTCGGCGGGGTCGGCGTCGGCGGTCTCGATGGCATCCGGTGAAACGTTCTGCACCCGAGCCAAGAACTTGACCTGCCGCAGCGCGGCGACGGCGTCGGTGTTCTTGGGTTCGGCGTCGATGATCGCCTGATACGCGGCTGCCGCCTTGTCGAAGTCGCCCTCGTCGATGGCTTCCTCGGCTGCGACGATCCTGGGATCCTCCACCTCGGGTTCAGGTTCGGCAGTCGCGACTCCGGGTGGGCCGCTGAGCTTTCCGGCCGTTGCCTGTTCTACTGCCTGCAGCCACTGGCGCAGTTGCTCGTCCGACTGCGTGCCCTGGAAGTCGGCCAACGGTTGGCCGGCAGCAACGGCTACGGCCGTAGGAATGGCCTGTACACCGAACGCCTGCGCGATCTGCGGATTGGAGTCGACGTCGACGCGGGCCAGAACCCACGCACCCCCGGCATCGACGGCCAATTGCCCCAGCTGACGCGTCAACGCCTGTGATTGCGGGGAGCGGGCCGAGCCCAGATCGACGACCACCGGAACCTGGGTGGAGCGTTGCAAAACCTCGGCCTCGAACGTGGCCGCGGTCACATCCACGATCGGTGCCAGCCCCGCCGATTCACCGGCAGCATCGCCTGCTGGAGCAGGTGTCGGACGGTCCTTGAGGACGGACAGGTCGACGGCACCGGCAATAGAGGCGGGGACGGCAGCTGGGCGGGCGGGAGGACGGGAACCGGGTCGAGTCACGCCCTACAGTTTGTCACTAACGCGAAGTGCCATCCACTTGCGGGCAGTCAGGACACGACCTTCGCGTCGGGTACCGCCCGGCCCGTGCTGAGCTCGGCAAGGCGTCCGGTGCGTGCGGCCCAGATCTCGAAAATGACAGTGCCGAAGGGCGGGAACGCAGCGACGAGCGACAACAGGGTCGCCTTCACGTCCCACTTCAGCTTCACCGCCGTCAACACTGCTACGGCCAGATACACCACGAACACCCCGCCGTGGATCGGCCCGAAGATCTTCACGCCGATTTCGTTGCCGTCGGCCGGGAAATACTTGAAGGCCATTCCGATCAGCAAGCCCAGCCAGGTGAACGCTTCGAGCACGGCGATGAAACGAAAGCGTGTGGCTGTGGTGCTCAGGTCGAAGAACTTGGTCATGCCAGCCATTGTGCCCGGTCGGCTACGACAGAACGTAGTGGCTCTGGTCTCACTGTGGACCAGAGCCACGTCCGCCCTACTGCTTCGGCACCCGAACGATGAGGGCGTCGCCCTGTCCACCGCCGCCGCACAGTGCTGCTGCACCCACTCCGCCGCCGCGTCGCTGCAGCTCGAGGGCCAGGTGCAAGGCGATGCGAGCCCCCGACATGCCGAGCGGATGCCCGATCGAGATCGCTCCGCCGTTGACGTTCACGATCTCGGGATCAATGCCGAGTTCGCGCGTCGACGCGATTCCCACCGCTGCGAACGCCTCGTTGATTTCTACGAGATCGAGATCCTTGGGATCGATGCCGTCCTTCTCGCACGCCTTGGCGATGGCACGGGCCGGCTGCGACTGCAGTGTGGAATCGGGACCGGCGACCACTCCATGGGCACCGATCTCGGCGAGCCAGGTCAACCCGAGCGACTCCGCCTTCTCCTTGCTCATCACGACCACGGCGGCGGCACCGTCGGAGATCTGGGACGCGGATCCTGCGGTGACGGTTCCGGCCTTGTCGAACGCGGGGCGCAATTTCCCGAGAGAATCGACCGTCGTATCGGCGCGGATACCTTCGTCGGCCGTGAACTGAATCGGGTCGCCCTTGCGCTGCGGGATCGACACCGGTACGACCTCGTTGTCGAAGACGCCGTTCTTCCAGGCAGCAGCAGCTTTCTGATGCGACGCGGCAGCAAACGTGTCCTGCTCTTCGCGAGTGATGACCTCGGTGCTCTGGTTGCGCTGCTCGGTCAGTGCTCCCATGGCCTGGTCGGTGAAGATGTCGTACAGGCCGTCGTAGGCGAGGTGATCACGCATCGTGACGTCGCCGTACTTGAATCCGGCCCGCGACTTCTCGAGCATGTGCGGTGCCTGGGTCATCGACTCCTGGCCGCCGGCCACCACGATCTCGAATTCACCGGCGCGAATGAGCTGATCAGCCAGGGCAATGGCGTCGACGCCGGACAGGCACACCTTGTTGATCGTCAGCGCAGGCACCGTCATCGGAATGCCGGCAGCAACAGCGGCCTGACGGGCCGGAATCTGGCCGGCTCCGGCGGTGAGAACCTGGCCCATGATGACGTACTCGACCTGGTCGGGCGAAACCCCCGCCTTCTCGAGCGCACCCTTGATGGCGATCCCGCCGAGGTCCGATCCCGAGAGGTCCTTGAGCGCACCCGAAAAGCGCCCGACGGGCGTGCGAGCACCGGCGACGATGACTGTTGTGGTCACGATTTCCTCCGAAAGTGTGAAGACGGCCTTGTCGAGATCAACGCTCCGACGCGCCCGACCGATACCGGCCGGGCAGAGCAGCCAAATGCAGCTGGCGCTAACGTCATGGCCATGACCTCCAGCACACAGTCTTTCACGGGAGCTCCGCTCCGCTCCGACCTGGTGACGGCCATCGACCATGTCGGAATCGCCGTCCCCGATCTCGATGCTGCCATCGCCTGGTACACCGATCACCTCGGCATGGTCGCGGTGCACGAGGAGATCAACGAGGAGCAGGGCGTTCGCGAGGCGATGCTCTCCTTCCCCGGAGCCACGGAGAAGTCCGCTGCACTGCAGTTGCTCGCGCCGATCGACGAGTCGTCCACCATCGCCAAGTTCATCGGACGCAACGGGCCGGGACTGCAGCAGTTGGCTTACCGCGTCACCGACATCGAAGAGATTTCGACGGAGTTGCGCGCTCGCGGCGTTCGGTTGCTGTACGACGCCCCGCGCCGCGGTACCGCCGATTCTCGGATCAACTTCGTTCACCCCAAAGACGCTGGTGGAGTACTCATCGAACTGGTCGAGCCGAACCCCGACGCGCACTGATCGAACTCTGTGAACCAGCCGTATGGCTCTCTACTTGACTCACCGGTAAATTGACGGCCATGGCCATCGATCATGAGCGCACTTCTGCGGTGCAACTTCCCTTTTCCATCGTCCGGAAGGGGTTCGATCGCGACGAAGTCACCAACTACTTCGAGCGATTCGACGCCGAGCTGCGGCTGACGACCGCCGACCGTGACGCGGCCGCAGCGCAGGCTCGTGACCTGGCAAAGCAACTCGACGATGCACGTGACGAGATCGACGAGCTGCGCAAGGACATCGATCGTCTCTCGGTTCCGCCCACTACAGCGGAAGGCATGAGCGATCGAATCTCGCGCATGCTGCGCCTGGCGTCGGACGAGGCATCCGAGGTGCGGGCGAAAGCGCACTCGGAGTCCGAGGAGATGATTTCGGTTGCGCAGCAGGAAAGCGCTCGACTCCGCGGGCGGCACGAGTCGCTGGTGGCAGAACTCGAAGAACGCCGGACGGCTCTCGAAACCGAGCACGAGCAGACCATGGCGCAGGCGCGCACCGAGGCAGCTCGGGTGGTCGAGGCCGCACAGGCAGAGCGCGACAAGCTGGCAGCCGAGTCCGAGGCCAAGCGCGCCGAGGTCCAGGAGGATTTCGAGATCACGATGGCCGAGCGCCGAACCAAGGTGCTCAGCGCACTCGAAGAGCTCGAGGCGTCGAGCAAAGCCGACGCGGCACGACGCATCGAGGATGCCACCACCGAAGCTGCACGACGGCTCCAGTCCGCCAGTGAGCAGGCAGAACGACGCATCGCACACTCCAAGGAATTGGCCGAGGAGTTGCGTGTGCTGCGTAGTCGGGTGCTCGCTCAGCTACTCGGAATCCGCGGCCAACTCGATTCGGTGCCGGCCATGCTGGCCTCGGTCAACCGTGAGAGCGAACTACTCGACAACCCGGACCCGACGGCAATTCTGAAGAAGGAAGAAGAGAAGGCTGCAGCGAAGGCCGAAAAGGACAGCGAGGACGCGAAGGAATCGGCCGACTCGGCGTCCTGAACTCGCAGTACGCGCCCGGCCTCCCCCGCTACGACCATCTGCGGGTGAGGCCTCGCGTGTTTCTGCCGCTCCAACATCCGGTGTGCCAGTGCCTGCGGTTATCTGCTCCGCCGAAGTCGTCCGACGGCCACGCAACGATATGTGCGACGCCGGGCCGCACCTCGTGATCGCAGCCTGGGCACCGGTACGTCTTCACGGCCTTCGCACCCGGGATCATCCGCGTCGTGTACGAGTACCCGTCCGGACCGACCTCGGTCCGATTGCCACCCAGAACGGAGTCGGCCGGCGGACCGAGATCGCTCGGGCCACTCCGATTCGGTCGGCGGGGTTGATTACGGCGGGGCACCCGTCCAGTGTAGAGAACCAAGCCGTGGGTGCCGACAGTCGTCAGAAAAGCCGGAACTCGGTGCTGTCGGTTCCGCGCAGAACGTCGTAGTCCAGTGTGAGACAACGAATACCGCGATCAGTGGCCAGCGTCTTCGCCTGCGGCTTGATGACCTGCGCGGCGAAAACTCCGCTGACCGGGGCAAGCAACGGGTCACGATTGAGAAGTTCGAGATACCGAGTCAACTGCTCGACGCCGTCGATCTCGCCGCGACGCTTGATCTCGACCGCTACAGTGCCGCCATCAGCGTTGCGGCACAGTAGATCCACCGGTCCGATCGCAGTCATGTATTCGCGGCGCACAAGGGTGTAGCCATCACCCAAGGTGCTGACATGCTCGGCGAGCAATTCCTGAAGATGGGCCTCCACACCGTCTTTCACCAGCCCCGGATCGATGCCGAGCTCGTGACTCGAGTCGAGCTCGACGTCGTCGATGGTGATGCGAAGTTCCTCGCCCGCCTTGTTGGTGACGACCCACTTGATCGTTTCCTCTTCGGTTGTCTCGACCATCCAGCACGGCGGAGACATCCAATTGAGCGGCTTGTAGGCCCTGTCGTCCGCGTGCACGCTGACCGATCCATCGGACTTGACGAGAAGGAGGCGTCGAGCAGAGGGTAGATGTGCGGTGAGGCGGCCGATGTAGTCCACTTGGCAACGAGCAATAACTAGACGCACTCGACCACCTTAAGCCAGCCTGCCCGTTAGTCTGTGACGACCATGCCCAAATTCAGACGATCTGCAGCTCCGCTCGGCTCTCGGCTCCTCGGAGACACCACCGAATCACCGCGCCGTCGACGCATCCGAATCCAGCTGTTGCTGACGGTGTTCCTGGTGTTGTCGAATTTGATCGGTGCGGTGATCGTCGGGGTCCTGATCAGCGTCGTGGTTCCCGGCCCTGACGTTCTGGTGATGGATCGGTATTGGTGGGTCAACTTCATCGTCGTCCCGGTATACGTCTTTCTCGCTTTCCTGGTGGGTGTCGTCTGGGGCACCACCCGTGCGCTCAAAAGCCTGCGGTGGGGCATCGAGGACCGCGTACCCACCCGCTCCGAGCAGGTCGCGACCCTTGCGATGCCGTGGCGCCTGACGCGCATGCAGATTGCGCTGTGGACCGGTGGACTGATTCTGCTCACCACGATCGACGGCATCATCGATCCCCAGGCAATCCCGAAGGTCGCGTTCACGATTGCCGCGGGTGGCACAGTGGTCTGCGCGTTCAGCTACCTGCTCAGTGAGTTCGCGCTCCGGCCCATCGCAGCTCGCGCCCTGCAGGCCGGCGACCCACGCCGCATCCGGATAGCCGGAGTCATGGGACGTTCACTCCTGTCGTGGTTGTTGGGCACCGGCGTTCCGGTGTCCGGATTGATGATGATCGCGGTGTTCCGCTTTCTCCGACCCGAGACGAGCGCAAACCAGCTTGCCGTGTCGATCCTCGCGCTCGGCGGGATCACCATCGTCTTCGGTTTTGCGCTGACCGTCCTGGGTGGCTTCGCCACCACCTCCCCGATCAACAACGTGCGGGCGGGTATGGCCGAAGTCGAGAAAGGCAATATGGACGTCCGCCTCGCGGTCTACGACGGAACCGAGCTCGGTGAACTACAGAGTGGTTTCAACCGAATGGCCGACGGGGTGAGGGATCGCGAGAAGATCCGCGACCTGTTCGGTCGACACGTCGGACACGAGGTCGCCGAGAAGGCACTGCAGTCCGAGAGCGAACTCGGCGGCCAAGAACGCGATATCGCGGTGTTCTTCATCGACTTGGTCGGATCGACCGAATTGGCCGCGTCACGGCCGCCGACCGAAGTGGTGGACTTGCTCAACCGATTCTTCGCGGTGGTCGTCGACGAAGTGGACGAACACGGTGGATTCATCAACAAATTCGAGGGAGACGCGGCGCTGGCCATCTTCGGAGCCCCGAACGACATTGCCGACCACTGCGGGTCGGCACTCTCGGCCGCACGAGCCATTGCCAGACGGTTATTGGTCGAAGTACCCGAATGCAGCGCCGCAGTAGGCGTCGCAGCGGGCCGCGCGGTTGCCGGCAACGTCGGTGCAAAGTCTCGCTTCGAGTACACCGTCATCGGCGATCCGGTGAACGAGGCCGCCCGACTTTCCGAATTGGCCAAGAACGCTCCGGGCGCAATTCTCGCCTCGAAGACTGCAGTGGACGGTGCGGCGAGCAACGAGGCCGATCGCTGGGAATTCGGTGACCGCGTCACTCTTCGCGGACGATCGGCAGAAACAGTGCTGGCGAACCCCAAGGACGTGAAGGTCGCCGCAGAGCAGCCAGAGGCTGTTCACGCTTGACGGGAAGACCTTCCCTCTTCGCCAATTCCATTCCGCCGCAATGACGCTGACTGAGTTCTGCTGCCGACACCATCGAGGCGCAAACGCGTGCGCGTTCGTCGGGTGTGCGGGAAATAGGTAGTGGTCAGGGCGCGAGTGTGCGTGCGTTCGGCGAATGCGCTCGCGTGTGCGGGGTGACGGGTCCGTAGCCGGGGGCGGTGCTGTTCGACCGGCGGGGCTTCACCGCTGCTCTGCGTTGCGCGGACGCGTGCGCGTTGCGCGGACGCGTTGATGGCGCTCATCGAAAGTGCTCAACTTCGCTCAGCGAAAGTGCTCACCCGGTAGCGGTGATCACTGTAGCGGTTGACGGCTCCCGGTGACGGC